>JAFAAV010000004.1 GCA_023426375.1 Actinomycetes bacterium
TTGTGCTCGCGACCGCCGTACAGATTGTGCGCGGCGCGACCGCTGGACGATTCGCGGGCCTGGTTCAGCATGGACTGGGCAGTGGTGGTCAGCGTGTTTTCTTCCATAGTCCATTTTGCAGCAGCCCGCCCCCTGGAGTCACGGGCACGACACGTCAGCTAACTCGAGAGGTCTCGCCATGATGTACCTGGATCACGCAGCCACCTCTGCACCGCGCCGCGAAGTGATCGAGGCAATGTGGCCGTGGCTCACTCAGAATTTCGGCAACGCCTCCAGCCACCATGAACGCGGTCAGCGCGCCGCTCGCGCGCTGGACGATGCCCGCGAGCGCATCGCGACCGTCCTGGGAGTCGGCCCGAGCGAAATCATCTTCACGTCCGGCGGCACCGAGGCCGACAATCTGGCGGTCAAGGGCATCGCGCTGGCCCGCCGGGAGCGGCGGCCGGAGTTGAATCGGGTCCTGGTGAGCTCCATCGAGCACGACGCCGTTCTGGAATCCGCCCGCGCACTCGCCCAGTTCGACGGCTTCACCGCGGTCGAATTGCCCGTTGATTCGGCTGGTTTCGTCTCCCCCGATACCTTCCGCGAGGCCTTGATTGGCGACGACGCCGCTCGGCCCACATCCGGTGATACCTCTCGTTCCAGCTCGGTGGCCGTGGCGTCCGTGATGCTCGCGAACAACGAGGTGGGAACTGTGCAGAACATCCCCGAGCTCGCGCGAATTGCCGCGGAGTACGGGGTTCCTCTGCACACCGATGCCGTCCAAGGCGCGGCGACCCTTCCGTTGGACGTCAACGCCCTGGGTATCAGCGCGCTGACCCTGGCGGGCCACAAGCTCGGCACCCCGCAGGGCATTGGCCTGTTATGGGTCAAACGCGGCACTCCCCTGCGCACGCTCATGAGCGGCGGCGGGCACGAGCGCGGACGCCGCTCCGGAACCTCCAACGTGGCCGGTGCCGTGGGGCTAGCCACTGCCCTCGAGCTGGCCGAGCGGGAACGAGAGGAATACGCAACCCGTGTCACCGCCCTCCGTGACCGACTGATGGACGGCATCCTCGGGGCCGTGCCTGGCGCACTCCTGACCGGTCCGGATCCGCGTGAAACAGTGCATCTCCAGGAAACCGACGTCGCGGCCGACGCGACCCCGAAAGGCACACACGCGACCGATCCGGACTCCGCAGACATCGCCGCAGGAGCCAGCGCGGCCAGGGCAACCGCAGCGACGTCGGCGGGGCTGAACGGCACCACGCGCCTACCGAGCAACGCGTCCTTCTGCTTCCCCGGCGTGAACGGGGAGACCGTGCTCGTGGACCTGGAGAATCAGGGAGTGCTGGTCTCGTCCGGATCCGCGTGTGCCACGGGATCTTCGGAACCGTCCCACGTGCTCACGGCCATGGGGATTCCCGCCGAGGTGGCCACCACGTCTGTGCGGTTCAGCCTTGGCCGCGAGACCACCGAGGCCGACATCGACCACGCAATCCGTGCCACCGCGCAGATCATCGCGGATCTGCGAGGCCAACCCGCATTCTGATCAACGGTACGACCCGGATTTGTGCCGGACTCGGCACTACCGTCGATCAGTCCGCACGGCCTCTAGCGCCACCGCGTGGCAGGTCAAGGCAGGTCGAGCTTGGAGAACACCTACGGCTTGACCTCGTACGGCGGGGTCTCGCCGCGGGCCATGGCCACGGCGTTCTCCGCGGCCTTGCGCGCCATGCCCGCACGGGAACCGACCTCGGCGGAACCCACGTGCGGTAGCAGGAAGGCGTTGGGAAGTTCAGCCAGGCCGTCCGCCATAGCGGGTTCGTTCTCGAACACGTCCAATCCGGCGGCGAAGATTTCGCCCTCCCGCAACGCCTGAACCAATGCGTTTTCATCAACTACGGGTCCGCGGGCGGTATTCACCAGCACCGCGGTGGACTTCATCCGTCGCAGCACGTCCGCGTCAATGAGGTGAGTGGTCTCATCCGTGAGCGGCACATGCAGCGAGATGTAGTCGCTCGTCTCGATCAGCTCCTCCCACGGAACCTGGGTCACGTGTCCGGCCAGATCGCCCAGCTCGTCGTCGGACACCGGACGGTCGTGCGGCGGGCGCTGCGTGAAGATCACCTTCATGCCGAAACCCAGGGCGCGGTGGGCCATCGCCTTACCGATCCGGCCCATGCCCGCGATACCCAGCGTGGCACCGGTGATGTCCTGGCCGACCAGCAAGTTGGGCCCGATGCCCGTGAACTTCCCGTCCCGTAGATACTCGGACGCCTCGTGTGCACGGCGGGCCGCACCCAGCAGCAGGAGCATCGCGGTGTTGGCTGTGGCGTCGTTGAGAACGTCCGGGGTATTGCCCACGGCGATCCCGTGCTCGGCGGCAGCGGCGACATCAATGTTGTTGTAACCCACCGCGTAGTTGGCGATTCCGCGGATCTTGGCCTGCGCCAGCAGCTCGGCATCAAACTTGTCGGAGACCTGCGGCAGCACCACGTCGTACTCGCCGCTCGTGACGGCCTCGCGCAGTTCGTCCGCGCTCATGCCGTCCTTGATCACGACGTCGCCCGCCTCCTTCAGGATGGACGGTCCCGGTTCCGGGATCTCACGGGTGACCAGAAAACGAGGTGTACTCACAAACTCTCCTCAGGTGTGCGAACGGCTCTGCGGCGGAAGCGTCTTGGTGGTGTGGAGCGGAAGTGACCGAGAGCGGCGTCGTCGGCCGGGACGATCGAAAGTGCCCGCTCTGGGAACGCGAAACCCCGCGCGGCCATCAACGGCGCCGTGCGGGGTTTCGAAACACCTCACAAGGTGGAGGTGGGGGCGTAGAGCCTCAATCAGATGAGGGACTTGGCGCCGGTGCGAGCCTTCTCGAAGCGCTCGGCCACGTCTGCCCAGTTGACGATGTTCCAGAAGGCCTTGACGTAGTCAGCCTTGACGTTCTGGTAGTCCAGGTAGAAGGCGTGCTCCCACATGTCCAGCTGCAGCAGCGGGATGGTGGCAACGGGAACGCCGTTCTGCTGGTCGTACATCTGCTCGATGACCAGGTTGCCGGCGATGGGCTCGTAAGCCAGGATGGCCCAGCCGGAGCCCTGAATGGTGGTGGCAACCGCGGTGAACTGATCGCGGAAAGCATCGAAGGAGCCGAAGAAGTTGTCGATGGCTGCTGCGAGCTCGCCCTCGGGCTTGTCGCCACCCTCCGGGGAGAGGTTCTTCCAGAAGATGGAGTGGTTGATGTGGCCACCCAGGTTGAACTGGAGATCCTTGGAGAGCTTGGCAGCGCCTGCAGCGTCACCGTTGGCGCGGGCCTCTTCCATCTTCTCCAGTGCAGTGTTGGCACCGGTCACGTAGGTGTTGTGGTGCTTGTCGTGGTGCAGCTGCATGATCTGAGCCGAGATGTGGGGCTCGAGAGCGGCGTAGTCATACGGGAGATCGGGCAGAGTGAACTTTTCAGCCACAGTGAATCATCCTTCCTAGCGCTTGGCGTTGATATTTCCACCTAACGCCAGGGCCCTCGACAGGGTCAAGAAGGTTCAGCCACTAGCGTAGGAAAGGTACTTTCCGAGTCATAAGTTGTCATGTGGATGTCTTATTCTCGTGTGCGTGCCTGATTCACTCGAAGAACTCCGACCCACACCCGGCCCCATCGTCGCGGCGCGTGAAGAGCACGCCCAGGGCATCGTGGACCTCCGCAACCGCATTGCCAGATGGCTTCAGGGGCGCGGCATCGACCAGTGGCGCGAAGGTGAATTCGACCCGGCTGATGTCGCCCAGGAAATCCGCCGCGGCGAATGGTCCGTGATCGAATCCCCCGAGGACCCCACTGTGGTGCTCGCCAGTGTGCAGGTGCTGTGGGAGGACCTGCGGATCTGGGGCAAGCAGGAAGTGCCCGCCGGATACGTGCACGGGGTGGCGGTGGATCGTTCGCTGCGCGGAACCGGAACCGGGCCGGCGCTGATCCGACATGCCGAGAAAGTCACGCGGGGCTCGGGACGTTCAGTGGTGCGCTTGGACTGCGACGTGAACAGCCCTCGGCTGGCCAAGTTCTACCAGGGGCTGGGATACGAGCCGCGCGGAACGCAGGATTTCTACGTGGCCCACCAGGATTTTCATGTCACGGTGCTGCGTCACGAACTCCGGCTGAGCTGAGCCCGCGTTCATGGCTCCGGGCCGGACGGGTTACTTCAGCGACTCCAACCGGGGCTCGTCCGGCGTAAGGTTCGACGCCGCCCGGTAGCGTTGCGCGCCAGTCTCCAGCAGGTGCTTCAAATTCTTGTTGTCATCGCGTGACTGGTTCTGGAAGCTGCGCTCCACCAGCCGCTTGATGAACTGCTTGTTCTTGGGAACGTACAGCCGGTACCGGCAGGTCAGCCGGGTACTGCCGTGATCCTCGGCCCACTCGTACGTGGTGTCGATGAAGAACAGGCCCTTGGTGGTGCGGTAGGCCAGGGTCTCACCGGGGATGTATTGCGACACGATCTGGATGTAGTCGAAGTACAACCCGTATTGGGTGGTCACGAAGGACACCGTGGTGCCGGGCTTCATGATCGGATCGGACGTCTCCACGTTTTCTCGCATGCAGGTACGCCACTGCGGCAGCGCCGGTGCATCGACCAACATGCGCTCCACCACATTGGCGGGAACGTGAATGATCAGACGTTCCTCGAACTCAACAATGCTGGACTCAGCCAATCCAGTTCCCCTTACGTTCGTGTACCCCTGGGACACGTGCGAATCATGCCCGTCATCGCACGCTTGTGTCCTACTCCAGCTTAGAGGGTGGAACTCTTTACGGCCATGGGGTCAGGAAAGGTTCAATTTTCCAGTGCCTTTGCTCCTGCGTGGAGAAAACATGTCCCGCATGTTCCGCGCCGCAGTCCGCACGGACCGGCGAGCCACGGCCTGCGTCATGGGTTTCTTCCACCACAACGCACCCCTCAGGCGGTACATCGCATCCACTGTCACCAGAGTTCCCATCCCCTGCGTCTTCCAGGAGTACTCGATGGTGACCTCCACGAAACCCTTGGTGGTGCGCTGAACATATGACACACCGGGGGTACGAGAAGCCACGATCATCACGTAGTCGAAGGACAACGGGCCCACCTTGACCGTGAACTCCATGGCATCACCGACATCCATGGGAGCGCGTGTGTCCGTGGGTGCCGTGAGTTCCAGATCGTTCCACGCAGCAATGGACCAGGGTGCCAAGAGCACACGTTCGAACTCATCAGCACTCGCGGGGACGAATTCCTGCGTGCTGATGAGAAAACCGTGCGGTATATCCGCTTCGTGCATGGTTTATCCCTCGAGTAGATCCCCAGACGCAGCGTCTCCCACACGGTCGGCCAGCCCACCGGTCCATCCGTGTCTGCCACGTTGATGCCTATTATCTTGACTCAGAATTCTTGGAAGTCCACTCCGGGCCTGTCCCATAGCGCTGTGCACAGGGGTGGAGAAAGTTATCCACAGGTGTGGACAATGCTGTGAATAATTCGAAGATGTGTCTGATTGCCACCCGGAGGGAACATTCGTTCCGATGGAGTTCGGCGAATCTTCAAGGGTTTTCGGACCTCCTCAGTCGAACACGCGTGCATTACAGCGGTGGAATCACAACCGTGTGAGTTTTCCACGGTGTGGACAACTCCTGTGGATAACAGGTCTTGGGGGGTGAAAAAGATTCCGACGTAAAAATCCCGCCCGGGCGCCCCGGACGGGATTCTCTGACATCAACTGGGACTACCAGGCAGTTTTCTCTGCAGCTTTGCGCGGCAATTCCGCGGTTTGCTGTACCGGGATCACGCGAATCCACCAGAAGCTGTGGGCGTCCAGCAGGATGCCGCTGCGCAGATCGATCGTGCCGTTGCCGTGCAACTCCACACCCGTGGGCAGGAACCCGGAGAGCGTCTCTCCCGTCACGAACTGCGACCAATCACTGAAGTTGGCCAGGCACAACACCACGCTGTGCTCCCCGGGGCGTTGATACCCCAGCACGTGTGGATTGTGGGTCTCGAACGGGATCAAGCGGGTGCCGTCGAACTCTTCGGTCTGCTGCCGGACGGAGATCATCCGCTGAATGCCCCCGAAGATCCGACCCTGCACCGAGAACAGGTCGTGGCGGCGTTCGTAATCGGTCGCGGAGTATTCGGGGCGGTGTACCCAGCGGGCATCGTGTGATTTGTCCGGGTTCTCGTCCCAGGTGGGATCGTTGAGCTGCCCCACCTCGTCCCCCAGGTAGATCAAGGGAACCCCACCGGTACTCATGGCGAGCGAGTACGCCAGCAGAATGCGGTCCGCAGCCGGGCCCGGTTCGGTCTCCAGCCCCATGAGCGACGCCGTAGTCCCGCAGATCCGGCAGTCGCCGGTCCGCGGGTTGTCCTGGAATGCCACGCCATTGGCAAAACTGCCCTCGAAGCGACCGGTGTAGAAACCGTTGAGGAAGCGGCGGTGATCGTGTCCGTTGATCCCCAGCCGAGCGGCGTCCTCGTCAGAGAAAGTCCATCCGATGTCATCGTGGCTGCGCACGTAATTAACCCACGCGGTGCCTTCGGGAGTGTTGTGCCGCTCGTTGAGCGCCTGTTGCAGCATGGCCACCTTGCGGGTGGCGCTGGCCTCCCACCCGAGAGCCATTTGCAAGGGGTTGTAGGACAGGACGCACTGATCGGTGTGGATGTAGCGGATGACCTCGTCAGGGTGGACGATGGCCTCGGACTTGAACTCCACCGCCGGGGCCGCCAACTTGACCATGGCGTTGAACGCTCGCAGCAGGTCATGAACCTGCGGCTGGGACTCACACGTGGTGCCCAACTGCTTCCAGATGAAGGCCACGGCATCCAAGCGCAGCACCTGTGCGCCCTGATTCGCCAAGAACAACATCTCTGAGGCCATGGCCCGGAACACGGCGGGGTTGGAGTAGTTCAGGTCCCACTGAAAACGGTGAAAGGTGGTCCACACCCAGCGCGGGTCCTCTTCGAGTCCGCTCGCCGCTCGCCCAGCGGGGGTGGCGTCCACTCGGGTGAAAACTCCCGGGTGGTCATCCGGGAAGATCTCACGCGCAGTCTCCTCGAACTGGGCCGGCACGGTGCGGTCCGGGTAGATCCAATAGAACTGTTCGTAGTACGAATCCCCTGCTGCGGCAGCCCGGGCCCATTCGTGCTCGTTGGAAGTGTGGTTGAAGACGAAGTCGAGCACCAGAGCAATACCCTCAGCCCGCAGCTCGGCAGCGAACTCCGCGAGCTCTTCCATGGTGCCCAGTGACGGATCCACCCGCCGGTACGAGGACACCGCGTACCCGCCGTCGGAATTGCCCTCCGGGCATTCGTACAGCGGCATCAGGTGCAGGTAGTTGAGACCGAGCTCCTTGAAGTACGGGATGCGCTCACGCAAACCCGCAATGGAACCGGCGTAACGATCCACGTAGCAGACACCGCCCACGGCCTGCCGGGACAAGAACCACGACGGCGCAGCCTCGCGTTCCACGTCCAGCTTCCTGAGATCGTCCGGTCGTTCCGCATAGGAATCCCACGCAGTGAGCACACTGGCCGCCGCCAAGTCCCAGAAATCGGGGCGCTGTCCGTAGACGGCGCGCAATCCGTTCACGAGTTGACCAGCGTAGGAACTCAGTCGACGCAGGAAGACCTCACGGTCGGCCGCTGACACTCGGTCATCCTGACTCAAGCGTCGCTTCATGGCACCGATGAGTTCGTCACGGCTCGTGACGGTCGGGAGGATCATTTCTTGTTGAAACATGGTGCGGTCTCCTCGGTCTCCTCACGCACAACAGATCTGTGAGGTGGTTCCGAGCTCGAGATCCCCCTTGACGCCGAGCCCTTTCGGACAATGCCACCATCCGATGAATCGTGGCTTCCCCAGCATAGACACGTTCGTTAGTGCGCTAACAAGGTGACGCGTACGTGTCGCATTCCGTAACCCCAGGTTTACTGCACAGGTTGTGCACAGAGTTATCCACAGGTGTGGACACTGCGGCGTGTCGAACGAGAATTGACCTGCCCAAACGCTGTGTTTGAGCAGGTCAACATCGGTTTCTCACAATGCCCACGTGTTGTGGACATCCCCTGTGGAAATTAGGACTGGTAGCCGTTCTCCGACAACCATTCGGCGGCGGCGTCGGCCGGGTTCATTTGCTGTTCACCGCTCACCTTGCGGTTGAGATCGATCAGATCCTGGGTTGTCAGCTTGCCGGAGAACTCGTTCAAGGCGTCCTGGGCCTCTTGCGGGAGGCGGTCCGGAGCGGTCAGCGGCAACACCTGCTGCGCGATGAAGTTGTTCTGGGGGTCCTCCAGGACCACCAGGTTTTCGTCCTCGATGGCCGGGGTGGTCGTGAAGATATTGGCCACCTGCACGTCACCGCTCGTAAGTGCCTGCACCGTCAGGGGGCCCGAGCCGTCATTGATCGGTTCGAAGGACTTGAAGGTGCAGTTGTACTTCTCTTCCAGGCCCTTCACACCGTAGGCACGTTCCTGGAACTCGGGCGGGCCGGCCATGATGAAATCGCCGCACTTGGGTGCCAGGTCCTTAATGGACTTCAAGGAATGCTCATCGGCGGTTGCCTGTGTGACCACCAGGGAGTCCTTGTTCTCGGCCTCGGAGGCCTCCAGCACGGACAGCCCCTCCGCTTCCAGGGCACCCGGAAGCGCACTCATGATGTCCTCCGCGGAAGACTGGGTGGCCTCGGTGTCCGCGAAGAGCAGCAGGTTACCGGAGTAGTCCGGAACCACATCCACGGACCCGTCCTTGATGGCTCCGGTGTACGCCTCGCGAGCGCCGATTCCCGTGTTGGTCTCGACCTCCAGGCCTGCGTCCCGCAAGACTCCCGCGTACAGTTCGCCGATCACCTGGGATTCTGGGAAGTCTGCCGAGCCCACGGTGACGGCCTCCGAAGACCCGCCTGAGGCGGCGTCGTCCCCGGAATCATCGAGCGGATCGGAACCGCCGCCGCACGCGGTGAGCACCAGCGCCAGGGCGAAGAGCCCGGCCAGCCACGCGCCCGCGCGCCGGAAGAGTGAGATGTTCATGAGCGTTCTCCTGCCATTCTGAGCCCCGGCGAGGTCACCAGGCGTTGAATCAGAGCCAAAATTGCGTCCGCGGCGAGCGCGAGCACCGCCACGAGCACCACGGAGGCCAGCATCCGCGAGTAGTCACGCACGGCCAGCCCGTCGATCAAATACCGCCCCAGGCCACCCAGGTTGATGTAGGCCACGATGGTCACGGTCGCGAGCACCTGCAGCGCCGCGTTTCGAATACCGCCCAGGATCACGGGCAGTGCCACGGGGATTTCCACGCGCGTGAGCGTCTGGCGCTCGGTCATACCCATGGCGCGGGCGCCGTCCACGAGTGCCGGAGAAACGGAGGCCACCCCGGAGTAGGTGCCGGACAGAATGGGCGGGATGGCCAGCAGCACGAGCGCCAGGATGGGCGGCATCAGCCCGAGCCCCATAAGCAGGGTGAACAGGGTCAGCAGACCCAGCGTGGGCAGCGATCGCAGCGCGCCGGTGATACCGACCACCAGGCCGCTACCTCGCCCGGTGTGCCCCACCCACAACCCCAGCGGCACGGCGATGATCAGAGCGATCGCCATGGTGAGGCCCGTGTAACCCAGGTGCTCGAGCATGCGCTGCGGGATGCCGGAGGTGCCGGTCCAGTTCATCGGATCCGTGAGGAATTCGAGGGCCTGATCGATCAGGTTCATGCGGCCGCACCCCCGGATTCGACGCTGGCGATGGAACGTGCGCGCTGGGAGTCCTCATCCTTGGTCTCGCCACCGTGGCCAGTGACCGGACGTTTGCCGGTGCCGTCACCGTTACCCACACGACGCGAAGTCTTGGTGGTGGTCTGCCCCGCCCGGCGCCAACCGGTGAGCACGTGGCCGATCAACCGCAGCAACTGGTCAAGTACCACGGCCAGGATCACGGTGGCCACGATGCCCACCAGGATCTCGGACATGATGGAGCGGCGCAGTCCGTCCGTGAACAGCGTGCCCAGGGATTGGATACCGATCACCGCACCCACCGACACCATGGAAATGTTCGACACCGTGGCCACGCGCAACCCCGCGATCATCACGGGCACGGCCAGCGGAAGTTCCACGCCGAAGAAACGGCGCACGGGCTTGTACCCCATGGCGGTCGCGGCCTGCAGGATGTCCTTGTCCACGGCTTCGAACGCATCCACGCACGAGCGCACCAGAATGGCGATCACGTACAGGGTCAGCGCCACGATCACGTTGATCAGCGAGGTCATCTGGGTGCCCAGAATCAACGGCAATACCACGAACAGCGTGAGTGAGGGGATCGTGTAGAGCAGCGACGACCCGGTCACGAACAACGGCCGCAGCCACTTGCTACCGGCGGCCAGTCTGGCCAGGGGCACCGAGATCAGCAACCCGACCACCACGGGGATCACCGATTGCAGCAGGTGGGTTCCCGTCAGTTCGAAGACCGTGGACCAGTTGTTCGACAGCCAGTTCACGGCTGCTCCCGCCGGTCGAATCGTTCGTTGCGTTGCTCCTCGATGGCCCGCATGATCTCTTCACCGCGCAGGATTCCGGCCACGGAGCCGTCCTCGTGAACCGCCACAGCCTGCCCGGAGGGCGAGGACAGCGCCGCGTCCAAGGCCGTCCGCAGCGAGTCACCGGCGCGCCAGAGCGTGCCGCCCACGCGCAGTTCCTCGCGCGGCGCGGGGTTCCCGGCACCGTCCACGGGCAACCAGCCCAGCGGCGCATTCCGTTCGTTGACCAGCAGGATCCAGCCGTCCGACGACGCCGCTCCCGCCCCGTTTCGTGCGCCGGTGTGCGTACCGCCGTGGGCGGCGTTCTGAGAACCGCCGCGAGCGCCGTCGGCTTGCCAGGGAGCGGCCGCGCCGTGGCCGGAATCGACCCGCGAGTGCTGGCCGGTCTCCGCGTTGAGCACCGTGACGGGGTGAACGGCCACCGGGGCGCGGTCGAAGGTCAGGGAGCGGAATCCGCGGTCGCGGCCGATGAAATCCGCCACGAAGTCATCCGCGGGTGCGCGCAGCAATTCTTCCGGTGTGGCGTACTGGGCCAGCTTTCCGCCGCGTGCGAAGACGGCCACGCGGTTGCCCAGGGTGATGGCCTCGTCGATGTCGTGGGTGACGAACACAATGGTGCGGTGCAGCCGCTTCTGTAGGTCCAGAAGTTCGCGCTGCAGGTCCTGACGCACCACGGGATCCACCGCGGAGAAGGGCTCGTCCATGAGCAGGATGGGCGGATCCGCAGCGAGGGCTCGGGCCACTCCCACGCGCTGCTGCTGACCGCCGGACAACTGCGCCGGATAGCGGGTGGCCAAGGACTCGTCCAGACCCACGGAGCCGAGAAGCTCGCGAGCGCTGGCGCGTGCCTGGGACTTGGACACCCCGTTCAAGCGGGGCACCGTGGCGATGTTGTCTTCCACCGTGCGGTGGGGCATGAGTCCGGACTGCTGCATCACGTAACCCATAGAGCGGCGCAGCTGAGCGGCGGGGACGTCCGCCACGTTGCGGCCGTTGACCTCCACCGTGCCGGAGGAGGGTTCCACCATGCGATTGAGCATGCGCAGAGACGTGGTCTTGCCGCAGCCGGAAGGGCCCACGAACACGGTGAGTGAGCCGGTGGGGATCTCCAGATCCAGGTGGTCCACTGCGGTGGTCCCGTTGGGGTACACCTTGCTCACGCCTGAATAGCGAATGGCCGTTTCGGTCATGCCCTTGAAGTCCCTTCCGTGGCGTGCGTTCATCCTATCCAGGGAGATCATCAGTGTGCTCCGTTGTTTCGTAGTGTTGTCGCAGGTTTGTTTTTGAGAACCATTCTTATTAGAGTGACGGCATGCGTTTCGTCATCGTCAGCTCCCTGGATGCCCTGGCGCGCCTGGCCACCGCGAAGTACTTGGCCCGCCGCTGGCCCTCGGCCGAATTCATCCGGTGGGACATCACCGCGGACGGCGCCCTGATGCGCAAGCACCACCGCAACGGCAATCTCCGCTTCCTGCACGCGTCGCCACTAGACGCCTCCGAGGTCGGCTACCCGGATCAGGAGGCTGCAGCCCGCCACGACCTCGCGCATCATGTGACGGACCAGACCTCTGCGACCGCGGATGACGAGCTCACCGTGCTGCTGCTCCCCATGGGGTTCCCGTCCGAGCAGGCTGTCGCTGCCCTGCACTCATCGGGGCGCACGCCCGATTCCCCGGAGGTCCACGTCCAGTCGGTAATTTTCGCCGTGGACTCGGAGACTGTTGAGGACACTCTGTGGGACGTGTCCCCCGCCGTCGAATTCGACTCGCGCCCCGAGCTTCCCACCGTCCATGCAACACCTGCGGGCGAACCTCGATTCATCCCCGAACGGGAATATTGCCGCACCGCCGGGGAGTTCCTGGCCGCGGAAGTGGCACACAGTTCCAGCCTGCTCGCGGTCAACAATCTGGATGCAGCCCTGGCACCGCATCACCCTGATCGCTGGGAACGCGGCATAGAACTCATCGGTGAAATCGCCCCGCACCTGACCATCGTCGATGCCACGGCCACACCCCGTCGCAGTTCCTCCACGCACGCTGGAATGTTCGCGAGCTTCGACGAACACGCCGCGAAGCAGCGGCGTCGCCCGGGGAGCATTCCCGAGTACGACGGCGCCGCGTCATCGACCGTGGTCCTGCGCACCTCCCAGCCGGTGGACCCCGCGATGTTTCATCGCGCCCTGGGCACGATGGTGGCCGGCGCCTGCCGGGTGCGCGGAACGGTGCATTTCCACACGGATCCGTCCCGCACCGTGGCCATCGAGGGGGTGGGGCCGCACGTGTGGCTCGAGCCCAAGGAGCCGGAACCCACGACCCTCGATTACATCGCGTCGGTGCTGAACTCGAGCACGGCTGAAACCTCCCTGCCCGACCGACCCGCGCGACACGTCTCGCTGCTACCGGACGGACTGTGCGGCTGCACGATTGCAATCACCGGCTCATTCCTGGACGGCGGCCAACTGCACGAGCTACTTCACGCCGCCACGGGCGCCCCGATGGGTACACCGTCAACTCAAGACACCCCACCCACCCAGATATAAGGAGACACCATGAAGGTCCGTAACTCGCTGCGCGCGCTCAAGAAGATCCCCGGTTCGCAGATCGTGCGACGCCGCGGCCGCACCTATGTGATCAATAAGAAGAACCCGCGCATGAAGGCCCGCCAAGGCTGAACCCAGGCCGTGCCCTACGCCTGCCGATGATCACCCCGGTGGTCATCGGCAGTGTCGTCTGCGGCGAGGAATTCGGTCGGGATGCGGTCTGCGCCGGCCACGTCCGTGAGCAATTGTGGGTCAATGGGAACGCCGCGGCGCAGCACGCTGATACCGCCACCCGGCTCGTGGAGCACACAGGCGATCTCCTCGTAGGACCGAACACCGGCGCGACGCAACGCGCCATGCAACTCCCAGATCGTGATGTGGGCTCGCTTGAGCGTCTGCTCCTGGACGTCCGGGCCGATCATGAGCAATCGCGCCGGGCTGTTCATGAGTTTGTGCACCCGCATCGACGAGCGCAGCTGACCGAAGATCGCCTCCAGGATGAATAGCATGGCCAGGCCCAGGATGCCGCTGGTCAGGGTGGGCGGGTGTCCCAGGATCACGCGGCCGGCCACCGATCCGAGCATGACCGTGACCACCACGTCGAAGGTCGACATGGCCATGAGTACGCGCTGACCGAAGATGCGCACGAACAGCAGGAACGCCACGTAGATCCCCACCGCGGACAGCACCACCGCAATCGCGTGAGGCCAGGTAATGCCCAGTTCTTCGAGCAGCTGGTCGGGCAGTGAGACGTTCATCGGCATGACGACAGATTAGGCCCGCTCACTCGGTGCTGGAGAACTGCGTTTCGTACAGTTCTGCGTACCGACCATCGGCCTCGAGCAATTCGTGATGCGTGCCGCGCTCCACGATCCGACCCGCTTCGATCACCAGGATCTGGTCCGCCTGGCGGATGGTCGACAGACGGTGGGCAATCACGATGGCCGTCCGACCGATCATCGCCTCGCCCAGGGCGGCCTGCACGTGCGCCTCGTTGGTCGAGTCCAACGCGGAGGTGGCCTCATCCAGGATGACCACGCGGGGTTGCGCGAGCAGCAGTCGAGCAATCGTCAGGCGCTGACGCTCACCACCGGACAACCGGTAACCGCGCTCTCCCACCACGGTGTCCAGACCGTCCGGGAGGGATTCGATCACGTGCTTCATGCGGGCGCGATCCAGGGCGTGCCAGAGGTCCTCATCGGTGGATTCCGGACGGGCCATAGCGAGGTTCGCGCGGATCGTGTCGTGGAACAGGTGGCCGTCCTGCATGACCATGCCCACGGTGTCCCGCAGGGATTCGAACGTGGTCTCGCGGACGTCTTGGCCACCCAAGCGGACGGCGCCGGTATCGACGTCGTACAGGCGGGCCACCAGCTGAGCGATCGTGGATTTACCGGCTCCGGAGGATCCCACCAGGGCCACGGTGTGACCGGGCTGAGCGTTGAAGGAAATCCCGTGCAACACCTCTTCACCACCGCGCGAATCCAGAACCGCCACGTCCTCCAGGGACGCCAACGAAACCTGCTCGGCCGAGGGGTAGGCGAAGTGAACGTCGTCGAACTCCACGGACGCCGGGCCGGGAGTAATGGCCCGGGCGTCGGGAGCTTCGCGAATCAGGGGCTTGATGTCGAGCACCTCGAACACACGCTCGAAGCTCACCACCGCACTCATGATGTCCATGTGGGCGTTGGCCAACATGGTCAAAGGGGTATATAGCCTGGTCAAGAGCATGCCGAGGGTGACGACGGCGCCGGCGTCCAAGTGCCCCAGGATCGCCTGGGCACCACCCACGCCGTAGACCAGCGCGAGTGCCAAGGCGGACACCAAGGTCAGCGCGGTGACGAACGTGGTCTGCAGCATGGTGGTGCGGATGCCGATATTGCGCACGCTCGCGGCGCGCTCCGCGAACTGCCGAGACTCACTCGAGGGGTCGCCGTAGAGCTTGACCAGCGTTGCCCCACCGGCACCGAAGCGCTCGGTCATGCGGATGGACATCTGCGCGTTGTACTGGGCGGACTGCCGCTGCAGACCGGCCAACCGACCGCCCATGGCGCGGGCAGGAATCAAGAAAATGGGGAGCAGCAGCAAGGACAATCCGGTGACCTGCCACGAGATCGTCACCATGACACCCACGGTGAGCGCCAGCGAAACCACGTTGGAGACCACCCCGGACAGTGTTCCCGCGAAGGCCCGCTGCGCACCGATCACGTCAGTGTTGAGTCGCGAGACCAACGCTCCCGTGCGGGTGCGGGTGAAGAACGCCAGCGGCATGGTTTGCACGTGGTTGTACACGGTGGTGCGCAGGTCATAGATCAATCCCTCACCCACGCGGGAGGACAGCAGTCGATTGAGCACGGACAGACCGGCATCCAACAGCGCGACAATCGCGATCCCCACGGCCAGCCACACCACAGCGGAGATGTCCTGACCTCCAGTTATGGCGTTGACCACCCGTCCTGCGAGCACCGGAGTGACCACACCGAGCACAGCCAGCGCCACGGACACCACAATGAACAGCGCAATGGTTTTGCGGTGGGGGCGCGCGAAAGTCAGGATGCGCTTGATGGTGGCGCCACTGATCTTGCGCCCCTTGTACTCCTGGCCCTTGACGGTGCCCATCATGACGCGGTGCGGACTGCTGTTCATACTCACCCCGCCACTCTAGACCTGGAGGTCAGGGGCGGGGAGAAGCTTTACTCACGGCGATCAGTCCAGCCACTGACCGAGCAGGAGACCCGGATCAGCGGGGAGTCCGATTGCTGATCCATCCACCCGTCACGCGATCGAGCGCAAGCCCTTCGCCACGTCCTCAGCCGGCCCGCGATTGAGGGAGCGACCGATCTCGACGAGCTGCCCCACCTGCTCCGGGCTCAAGCGGTCAAAGACGATTTCCCGCACATGCCGCACGTGAGCCGGTGCGGCCTGCTGGATGCGCTCGATCCCAGTGTCGGTGATTTCGGCGATGACCACACGGCGGTCATCGAGGCGACCTTCGCGGGTGACCAGCCCGGCCTTCTCCATGCGCGCGACGATGCGCGAGAGCCGTGACTGGGAGGTATTGGTGGCAGCCGCGAGTTCGGACATGCGGTGCCGGTGGTCGGAAGCTTCGGAGAGCATCGCCAGAACCAGGTATTCCGCCAGCGACATGTCTTCCTCGCTGCGCAGCTGTGTTTCCACGGCACCGGGCAGCCGGAACATGATCGACACGAGCGCCAGCCACGCTTCGCGCTCGTCCTCGGACAACCATTCTGTATCGCTCATGCACTCAATTCTAGGTGGAATATATTGACGCAGCAAATATTGTTCCCTAGAGTTGCTTGCTGAAGAAACTATTTTGGAAGGAAGTAACCGTCATGAGCATGACCGTTCTCGACCGCCATGAGATGTCATCGGTCCCCCGCTCCGCTGCGCAACCGCGCTGGCAAGACGGTGACGCACCACTGCCGTCCATCTACTTGAGCCACGGCTACCCGGGGCTGCTCGATGATGAACTTTGGCTCTCCGAACTCTTCGAGTGGGCCATGAGCATGCCCAAGCCGCGCGGCGTCGTGGTGGTTTCCGCGCACTGGGAGAACGCGCCCACCTCCATCACCTCGCCCACCGCCAATACGCCGTTGGTCTACGACTTCGGCGGGTTCGAGCAGCGCTTCTACGAGCTCACCTACCCCACCCCGGACGCCTCAACACTGGGTGCCCGGATCGCAGCGATGATGCCGGATTCCGAGTCCCTGCACGTCGATCACAACCGCGGCCTGGATCACGGTGCCTGGGTTCCGCTGCGCGCCATGTACCCGCTCGCGGATGTTCCGGCGCTGCAGGTCTCGATGCCCACACATTCACCCGAGCGCCTCATGGACCTGGGCCGCCACCTGCGCCAGCTCCGCCACGAGGGCTACCTGGTGGTCGGTTCCGGCTTCATGACGCACGGCATGCCGTCTCGTCAGCTGCTGTTGGGGACCACGGCCGAGCCCGAGTCCTGGTCCGTGGATTTCGATTCCTGGGCCGCCCAGTTGCTCAACGATGGCGACGTTGCCGGGCTCTCCCGCTTCCGCACCGACGCACCCGGCATGCCCTACGCGCACCCCACCGTGGAACACTTCACGCCGCTGTTCATCACGTTGGGTGCCGCTGATGATCCCGAAGGTCCGGTGAAGACAACGATCGAGGGCTACAAGATCGGCCTGTCCAAGCGCTCGTTCCAGCTCGCCTAGCTCGTCGACAATCGACGACGCCGCCCGCTCGCCTACGCGGGCAGCGTGCGATTACGTCCGGCGAGCGCCACGAACACGCCCTGCGCGATGATCACACCCAGAATCGTGAGCAGCGGGATGGTCCACGTTCCCGTGGCGTCTCGCAGCACACCGATCATGACCGGACCCAACGCGGCAAGCAGGTAACCCACGCTCTGCGCCATCGAGGACAGCCCAGCCGCCTGATGATAATCCACGGTGCGCAGCCCGAACAGCGCCATGGCCAGCACAATGGCCCCGCCCGTGCAGAAGCCGATGAACAGCGCCCACAACAGTGACAGTCCGGGCATGGTCAGCAGACCAATCACGCCGATCACGGCCGAACTGGTGAACAGGATGCCCAACCCCGACTGACTCCGGGTCCTGGGGATCATGGAGGCCGTGAAGAGGGTGCCCACCAGTCCGCACGCCTGGAACGCGAAGTGGTACCACCCGGCCTCCACCGCACTCGCACCGTTGAACACCTGCACCGCGGGCAGCCAAGTCACCATCGTGTAGTACACGGTGGACTGCAAACCCATGTACGCGGTGACCTGCCAAGCCAGCGCGGATCCCAAGGGGAGTTTGGCGTATCGACGAGCGGGCGTCGTCGTCCTTAAAGCCCCGTGGTCGTCGCGCAGATCAGAACGGCCGGGCAGAGTCTTGGTGGGTGTCCGGCGGCCCACGATCCACGGCAGGAAGATGGCCAGTCCGATGATCGCGGTGCCGGCCCAGATCCCCAGGGCGAAGCGCCAACCGGACGGAGCCACCTGGGCAATGGGGACCACTACTCCGGAGGCGAGTGCCGCGGTGAGCGCGGTGACCGACTGGTACACGCCGGTCATGGGACCGATCTTGTGCGGCCAGTCGCGTTTGATCAGCGCGGGAATCAGCACGTTCATCACGGCGATCGCCGCACCCAGCAACATAGTGCCGATCCAGATGAAACCGGGTCCGGGCGTCGAGCGAATGATGATGCCCAGGGCGAGAACGGCGAGCGCCAGACCCAGGACGCGTTCCAGCCCGAGGCTCTCCGCCAGCCGCGGCGCGAACGGCGAGATCACGGCGAACGCAATGAGCGGCAGGCTCACGAGTAGCGACGCCTCAAACCCGGTCAGGCCACCCTGTTGCTCGATGTCCGGGAGCACGGGGCCGACAGCGGTGATGCCTGCGCGAAGGTTGGCGCCCAGCAACAACACCCCCACCAGCAGCAAACCGGCGCGGTGGCCGCGGTTGACCGGGGGCTGAGCGGGACGCTCGGGCATGGACGGACCACCTCTCTAGGACGTCATGCCACCATAATGGGAACCATGGATTCCATGGACACCTGGCCCACCCCCGTTACCGTTGACGACCGGGGGTTCGATCTCAAAGCCATGCAGGAGCTGCGACGCAACCCCTCCGCGACCTCGGGCAATGCTGGTTCTACGCCCGCGGGTGGCGCTACACCCGCCGACGGCGCTTCCGATCCGGGCACCACGGCGTCCGCCGGTCCCAGCGCGGGGAGTCCCGCCTCGCCTGCCACACCGACCAAGGTAGGCACCCGCGAGAAGCTCGCGAACTCCATGATCCTGGTCATTCCGTTGGTTTCTGCGCTGGCCATCGTGCTGTGCTGGATGCGCTACGCGGACACCAACAACGGCCTGTGGTTGGGTGCGATTGCCGTGATCCTGGTGCTGGCCGCGCTCACATGGATCTCCAGTGTGAAGAAGGCCTTCGCCCGCGCGCAGGGTCATCTCGCTACTCGACTGCCGGGTGTCATCGGTTACGGCGTGGGCATCATCCGCGAGGTGAACGTGGACTCCCCCTTCGACGAGAACGGTGTCTCGGAGACAGTCACCGCTCACCTGGTGCTATCGGTGAACCCGGTGCAGGGACCCAAGTTCCAGGCCCCGATCGACGCCGTGTACAACACGTCCGATTCCGAAAAGCTCACTGTGGGCGTGCACGGGCCGGTGCGCTACTTGCGCTCCGATCCCGAAAACACCGTGAGCATCGAAACCCGCCTGGATGAAGCCCGGATCCGTCAGATCTATCAGGGCGCGGCGATGAACTGACCGTCCACCAAGCACGATCCGGACATGCGAACGGCCTCTTACCGAAAGGTGAGAGGCCGTTGCCACGGCGACCCAGCGGCGTCGTCGGCAGAAGAACTACTTGACCTGCTGAGTGTCCTTGGTGCCTTCGGCGGAGGGGCGGGAGCCCAACTTGCCGGCCAGGTTGGCACGGAGCGCGGAGGAGCCCATGCGCTTCGCGGGCTTTTCGTCCTTGATGGGGGCGGTGGACTTCGACTTGGCCGGCGCGGGAACGGTCTCTTGCTGCTCGGTGTCCACGTCCGAGTCGATGACCACGCGGGTGTCGTCTTCCACCGAGCGGCGCTTGTATTCGCGGGGGGCGCGAGGGGTGTCATTGACCGCGGTCACGGACACGGCCATGACGTTGAGCACGATGCCCAGGATCACGAAGATCCAGGCGGCAACGGGCATGGAGCCGAGCTCGAACAGCAGACCGATCACCACCAGGGCGATCGAGGTGATGTACGCGGGGGTCTTGACACGGTGGAAGTTGAACTTCATACCTCTATTTCACCATGACTGACTGACATGCACCTGACGGCCGTGACTTCACTCATAACTTAACCGCTTGTCAGGGCGGCGGGCGGAGGAGTTCACTGAAAACAGTTTCCCTACGAAAGGATTTCCATGCCTCGCAATGCAACTCTGACCCTCAACGACGGCAACACGATTCCGCAGTTCGGCTATGGCGTCTGGCAGGTCGAACCGGACGTCGCTGAGGAAGTGGTGACCAAGGCCCTCGAGACCGGTTACCGCCACATCGACACCGCCAAGATCTACGGCAACGAAGAAGGCGTGGGCCGCGCGATCGCCAAGAGCGGCATCCCCCGCGAGGAACTGTTCATCACCACCAAGCTGTGGAACGACGACCAGGGCTACGATTCCGCGCTGAAGGCCATCGACGGTTCGCTGGAACGCTTGGGCCTGGACTACGTGGACCTGTACCTCATCCACTGGTCGCAGCCGAAGAAGGGCAAGTACCTGGAGACCTGGAAGGCCTTCCAGGAGATCAAGAAGTCGGGCAAGGCCCGCTCCATTGGTATCTCCAACTTCGGTGAGGAAGCTTTCAAGGAGATCATCGAAACCGGTGATATTCCCGCCGCGCACCAGATCGAGCTGCACCCCTACTTCAGCCAAAAAGCCATGCGCGATCTGGATGCGAAGTACGACATCGTGACCGAGGCCTGGTCACCGCTGGGTCAGGGCAAGGCCGACCTGCAGGACGAGACCATCGCCCAGATCGCCAAGGCCCACGACGCCACCCCGGCGCAGGTCATCATCGCGTGGCACCTGGCCATCGGCAACGTGGTGTTCCCCAAGTCCGTGACTCCCGAACGCATCGAGGAGAACTGGGCCGCACAGGACCTCACGCTCAGCTCCGAGGAGATCGCCCTGATCGACGGTCTCACCCGCGAGGACGGCCGCATCGGCTCCGCCCCGGAGGACTTTAACGACTGATCGTTAGTGCTTCAGTGAGAAAGGTCCCGGTTCCCACAGGGGAACCGGGACCTTTCTACACGTGATCCGCTGAGAAAATTTCAACGTGCCCTGACAACCGTTTTCATCCGGACGACCAGGCAAAAGACCTGATGATACACCGGCGACAAGGCCCGGAAGTGTCGCGTTAGCTCCCCTAACAGGTGCAGAATTAGAAGTTATGACAAACAACCCCCAGGGGGAGCCTCGCGCCACCACCGTGCCGGTGACTCCCAATTCACACATAGCTCCGCAGGATCCCAGCGGAAAAACGTTCTTCGGCCAGCCGCGCATGCTGTCCCACCTGTTCAGCGTGGAGATGTGGGAGCGCTTCTCCTTCTATGGCATGCAGGGCCTCATCGCCTACTACATGTACTACAAGGTGGTGGACGGTGGTCTTGGCATCCCTGAGAACATCGCCGTGGGCATCGTGGGTGCGTACGGCGGTAGCGTCTACCTCAGCTCCATCCTGGGCGCATGGATCGCGGACCGGCTCCTCGGATCCGAACGGACCATGTTCTACTCCGCGCTCCTCATCATGGCCGGCCACATCTCGCTGGCGCTCATCCCCAGCTTCCTGGGTCTGGGTATTGGCCTGTTCTGCATCGCTATCGGCTCGGGTGGTCTGAAGACCACGTGTGTCGACATGGTCGGCCACCTCTACGAGCGCGAAGATCCGCGCCGTGACGCTGGCTTCTCGCTTTATTACATGGGCGTCAACATTGGTGGTCTGGCCGGCCCGCTGCTCACTGGTCTCGCGTGGGAAACCTGGGGCTTCCACTTCGGTTTCGGCCTGGCCGCGATCGGCATGGCCATCGGCCTGATCCTCTACACGCGCGCTCGCCGCAAGCTTCCCCAGTCGATGCACCACGTTCCCAACCCGCTGCCCCGTTCGGAGTACGGCAAGTGGATCACCATCGCTCTGGCCGCCGTGGCCATCATTGCCGTTGCCGCGCTGCTGGGCGTCCTGAACGCCGCGAACCTCGCCAACGTCATCACCGTGGTTGTGATTTTGGCGGCCATCGCCATCTTCACTATGTTGCTGCGCGACAGGGACCTCAGCTCGGATGAG
Source organism: Actinomycetes bacterium (assembly GCA_023426375.1). GTDB lineage: Bacteria > Actinomycetota > Actinomycetes > Actinomycetales > Micrococcaceae > Kocuria. Next base: position 21,898 of record JAFAAV010000004.1, read on the forward strand.
CACTCCCGCGTGATCTCGTTCATCCCCATGTTCATTGCCACCGCGGCATTCTTCGCACTGTTCCAGCAGCAATTCACGGTCATCGCGATTTACGCGGACACCCGCCTCAACCTGAACCTCTTCGGCTGGGAAATGCCGCCGTCCTGGGTCCAGTCGATCAACCCCGTGTTCATCATCCTGCTGGCACCCGTGTTCGCCGCAATGTGGACCAAGCTGGGCCGTCGTCAGCCCACCACCCCGGTCAAGTTCGGACTGGCATTGCTGCTGATCGGCGCGGCATTCCTGACATTCCTGCCCATGGTGGGCCGTGTGTCCGTTCCGTTGATGTGGATCGCCTTGATCCTGCTAATCGCCACACTCGGTGAGCTCATGCTCTCCCCGGTGGGCTTGTCCCTGACCACCAAGCTGGCACCCAACAAGTACCCGGCCCAGATGGTCGCCCTGAACAACCTGGCCGTCTCGCTCGGTACCACGCTGTCCGGTGTGCTCGCGGTGTACTACACCTCGGATACTGAGGGCGCCTACTTCGGGACCTTGGGTCTGATCACCGCGGCCTTGGGCGTGGTCCTGCTCCTGCTGGCCAAGCCCATCACGCGCCTCATGCGCGGCGTACGGTAATTCCTTCGCCGACGACGCCGCTCCGGCCGTTCAGAACGCCCCGCACCTCTTTGTGAGGTGCGGGGCGTTCTGCACCCGATGAACGTCGTCGTCACCGGAAGACCGGTCATGGCTGCAATAAACAGGGTTTCATTAGGTAATCGTCAGGCGTATCGCAACCATTTTTATCGCCCTTTGACTAGTGCGAACGAGGACATAGAAGACCCTCAAGAGCTCCGACACGTTCGTCTTAATATACCTACCGGGTGGACAATCATGTGGTATGAGACACACCACACCGGGGGAAGGTGCCGCCACAACCGCGCCGGGTTCCCCCAACACTCACATTGATCCTCACAACCCCTCGGGTAAGCGCTTCCTCGGCCAACCACGTATGTTGGCCAATCTGTTCAGCGTGGAGTTGTGGGAACGATTTTCCTTCTACGGAATGCAGGCGCTGGTTCTGTACTACATGTACTACAAAACCACCGACCGGGGTTTGGGCATTGACGAAGGCGTAGCGGCCGGGATCGTGGGCGCCTACGGGGGCACCGTGTACCTGTGCTCCATCCTGGGCGGTTGGGTAGCTGACCGCTTGATCGGTTCCGAACGGACCATGCTTGCCTCAGCGGTGCTGATCATGGTCGGGCACCTCTCGCTGTCGCTGATTCCCCACGTGACCGGTTTGGCTATCGGCCTGGTGTGTATCGCGGTCGGCTCAGGCGGCTTGAAGACCACGTGCGTGAACCTTGTCGGCACCCTGTACACCCGCGAAGATCCGCGCCGCGATGCGGGCTTCTCGATCTACTACATGGGTGTGAACATCGGTGGCCTGTTCGGTCCGCTCCTGACCAGCTTCGCGTGGGGTGCCTGGGGCTTCCACTTCGGCTTCGCCCTGGCCGCGATCGGTATGGCCTTCGGCCTGACCCAGTACGTTCTGACGCGCAAAGGTTTGCCCGAGACCGTGCACACGGTGGCCAATCCCTTACCCCGCTCGCAGTATGCCAAATGGGTCGGCATTGCCTTAGGCGGCATAGCGCTAATTATCGTTCTGTTCTTGACGGGCGTATTGAACCCGACCAATCTGGCCGATGCCGTAGTGCTGGTCACCGTGCTAGCAACTATCGCGTTGTTCACCATGATGCTGCGTGACAAGGAACTCTCACCGGATGAGCATTCTCGCATCATTGCGTTCGTGCCGATGTTCCTTGCCACTGCGGCATTCTTCGCCTTGTTCCAGCAGCAGTTCACGGTGATCGCGATCTATGCGGATACTCGTCTCGACCTGAATTTATTCGGTTGGCAGTTGCCGCCATCGCTTGTGCAGTCCATCAATCCGTTTTTCATCATCATCTTCTCCTTGGTGTTCGCGGGCGTGTGGACCAAATTGGGCAATCGGGCTCCTGCCACACCCACCAAGTTCGGCATCGCCCTGTTACTGATCGGTGCGGCGTTCTTGCTCTTTCTCACGCAGGTCAATTCAGACCCGGTGTTCGTCGGCTGGATCGTCCTGATCCTGTTCGTGGCCACCATGGGTGAGCTGTTCCTATCTCCGGTTGGCTTGTCATTGGCCACCAAACTCGCACCGCGCAAGTACCCGGTACAAATGGTGGCTCTCTTCAATCTCGCGCTCGCTCTGGGTACGGCGCTATCCGGTTCGTTGGCCTCGCTCTACTCCGCCGAGAATGAGACCGCCTACTTCGGCACGTTAGGAGCGGTCACCGTTGGTCTCGGCATCCTGATGTTGGCCGCCTCCAAACCCATCCTCAAGCGCATGCGCGGCATTCGGTGATTCCTCCGAGATAACGACGCCGCTCTGGCCGTTCAGAGCGCCCCGCACCTCCTCGAGAGATGCGGGGTGTTCTGCACGTCGTGTTGCCCTATGAAGTGTGACCTGAATCGCCTACATTGACTTCACGTAACATTCACGCTCGGCACCGCCTCGCAGCCCCCGGACTCACCGACGGTTGTGGACAGCGCCCCCTTGCATCAAGAGGTCAACATGAGCAACGAACCATCCCGCGACCAAGGCGCCACTGCGCCGTCGGCGGGTATCAAAGGCAACGATCCGAAAACCGGTGAGTCCCACGAACTGAAGCGGGTCATGGGACCCGGCCTGCTGCTGTTGTTCATTGTGGGCGACATCCTGGGCACCGGTGTCTATGCACTGACCGGCAACATCGCCGGCGAAATCGGCGGTGCCGCCTGGGCCCCCATCCTGATCGCGTTCGCGGTGGCCACCATCACAGCGTTCTCTTACCTGGAGCTGGTGACCAAGTACCCGGGTGCTTCCGGCGCAGCTCTCTATACGCACAAGGCCTTCGGCATTCACTTCATCACCTTCCTGGTGACGTTCGCCGTGCTGTGTTCCGGTCTGACATCTGCTGCGACCGCATCGTCGGCCGTGGCCTCGAACTTCGCCAAGGGCTTCCACCTGGATCTGAGCCCGTTCGGCGTCACCGTGGTGGCCATGGTGTTTCTGGGCATCCTGGCGCTCGTCAATCTGCGCGGTGTGTCCGAATCCGTGAAACTCAACGTGGTGCTCACCTGCATCGAGCTCACGGGTCTGCTGATCGTGATCCTGGTCGGCTTCTGGGCTGCATCCCAGGGCAACGCGGACTTCAGCCAGACAGTGGTCTTCGAAACCTCCGAGGACAAGGGCATCTTCATGGCCCTGACCGCGGTGACCTCCCTGGCGTTCTTCTCGTTCGTGGGCTTCGAGGACTCGGTCAACATGGTTGAGGAGACCAAGGACCCCACCAAGAACTTTCCGCGCGTCATGCTGCTGGGTCTGAGCATCACCCTGGTGGTCTACGTCCTGGTCTCGCTCTTCACCGTGGCCATTGTTCCCATCGGCCAGCTGGGTGAATCCACCACCCCGTTGCTGGACGTAGTCCGTATCGGCGCACCTGGTATTCCGATCGACTCCATCTATCCGTTCCTGACCATCATCGCTGTGGCCAACACCGCATTGATCAACATGCTCATGGCTTCTCGTCTGCTCTACGGCATGGCCCGCCAAGGTGTGATTCCGGGGATCCTCGGCAAGGTCCTCCCCGAGCGCCGCACACCGTGGACCTCCATCATCTTCACCACCGTGCTGGGCATGGCGCTCATCCTGATCGTCAACAACTTCATGGGTAAGGGAACGGCGTCAGCCCTGGGCGGCACCACCGCATTGCTCCTGCTCGCAGTGTTCACCGTGGTCAACATCGCGGCGATCATCCTGCGCCGTGACAAGTCCCAAGAAGATCGCGAGTATTTCCACGCGCCCAAGGTGCTGCCGTACCTGGGCACGATCACCTGCGCTTATCTACTGGGTCCGTGGGCACAGGATCCGATCGAGTATCAGATTGCCGTGATACTCATCGGCTTGGGCGTGCTGCTCTGGCTGCTGAACTTCCTGTACGGCCGTTTGATCACAGGCCGCCGGACGCGATTCCAGCACCCGGAGGACTTGGCCCATCTGGAAGACACCGACCGCTAACGCATCCATTCCACACGCATCAGGGAGACACCCATGAGCATTGTTGTCGGCTACCTACCCACCGCCGCCGGGCGAGCGGCACTGCGGGCGAGCATTGACGAGGCCAAGCTCCGCTCCAGCAAATTGGTGATCGTCCAAGCGCCAGCCCCCAAGCAGCGCTTCGGGCGGCCCGCGGAGCACGAATCACCAGCAGCATCCGCCGAGGATCAGGCGCTGCTGGCCGAAAGCGGTATCGAGCACGAACTGGTGTCGGTACATCCGGACAGTGACCCCGCGGACGCCATCTTGGACGCCTGCGAACGTGTCACCGCCGAGCTGCTGGTCATCGGAACGCGCAAGCGGACCCCGGTGGGCAAGCTGATCATGGCACCCACCACGCAGCGCATCCTGTTGGAAGCCACGTGCCCGGTACTGTGCGTCAAGGCCGGATACACCGTGGACGACTGAACCACCCAGAAGCTTCTGTAGCTCTCAGGCCGCTCGGTCTTCTTCCGCTCCATTGCGGTCGAAGGTCGGGCGGTTTTGCTGTGCCGTCACGGGGACTTCCCACGACGACGCCGCTGTCGCGCCACTGCCGCTTCCTCCGGCGGTTGCACTGCTGGTCCCACGCTTGGTTGCCGGTGCGGGCACCGTGACACCTTTCTGTGTCCACCCGAACCCGTACGCCAGCGCGGGCACCAGGGCGTTCGACAATGAACAGCCGATCATCACACCCGCCCAGGCGACTGGAATGGAAACCAGCACGTCAAGCGGATAATGCGCAGTGGCGTATATACGACTTGCACCCACTAGCACCACGGCAGCCAGACCCAACAACAGAATTCGGTTGCGTTTTGAAGAGCGGAAATTGACCAACGTCAGAGCCAGAACGATGGCCAGCGCGCCCCCGGTGTGGCCGGATGGGAACGACGTGGCACCCTCCATCGCGAGCAACTGATCACCCGTCATCAGGGACGGGCGCGGGCGCTCGGCAGCAACTTTGACTAAGCCAATCGCGGCCCAACCCATGAGGGAGGTGATGAGGAATGCAGTGGCGTCCAAGGGTCGTCGCCGGAAAACGGCCAACCAGCCGGTGATCATGGCAATGATCAGCACGATGCCCGCGTTGGAGAGCACCGCCTGGATCGCCATGGCAAGGGCGTCAAGAGCTGCGTTGCGGTATTGGACAAGCCCCTCGAGCAACGCGGTCTCCCCGTGCGTGATTTCCGGTGAGACCACCAGCAATCGACCGACGGTCGCAACCAACAACACCGTGACCAGAGGTACGGCCACTCGATGTCGCAGCTGCGGCAAGCGCCACGGGGACCCGCCCGGCGAGGGGGAAGTATTCTGCGCCGGATAGGTCATGAATCCATGGTGTCACTCATCACCGAGTACTTGCTGAATTCTCGGATGCCTGATCCCGCGCCTAGAGTTTTCACGTGAAACGAAAATGTAGAAATAACCTTTATTTGTTTGTATTCCAAATAACGTATGTAATGCGCACGTCGATTATGACGTCGGTTGGAATCGACTGATCTACTCTGCCGTTATAACTCTGAACTGATCCGATCCAACTCGATCCAGGAGGCATCGTGCCCCAGAATCCCCAGTACCCGCAGGTCTCACACGACGAGGCACTCAAGCACATCGACAACAACGGCGTGGCCATCTACTGGCGCCCCGGCTGCCCTTTCTGCGAGCGACTGGAAGACGGTCTCGGTGAGGATGGTCTGAAGGCCACATGGACCAATATCTGGGAAGATCCGGCGGCCAAGGAATACGTGGCGTCTCTGAACGATGGCAATTCCACGGTTCCGACCGTGGTCACCAAGGACACGCACTTCATCGCTGCGGAATCGGATGCACCTGACCAGGTTCGTCAACTGCTGGCCAACGCCACCCCCGCGGCCGCAGACTGAGTGAGCCAGTACCGCTAATCACAGGAAGCAGGATGACTCATGGCTGATCACTACCACTCCCCGGAAGACCTCAAGCTCCTTGGTGAGCTGAAGAACCTCGCGCCCGAGGAGTTCACCAAGTTCGCGGCCTTCGATGCTGCAATCGGTCGCGAAGGCGGCCACATCGACCCGCTGAACCGTGAGCTCATTGCCATTGGAGTTGCTCTGACCACTCAGTGCCCCTACTGCTTGGAGGTGCACACCAAGAAGGCCAAGGCCGCCGGTGCCACACGCGAGCAGATCGTCGAAGCCGGAATGGTGGCTGCCGGCCTGCGCGCCGGCGCGGCCGTCACTCACACCGCCATGGCCCTGCGATTGTTCGACGAGGCCTGACTAGCACTGCGCCAGCCCAGTGAAGCCGCGCCGCACACACCCCGTGTGGGCGCGGTTTCATTCTGTTGAGATGGGACTTTGTCTTCGAGAGTCGAAGACGGGCTACACTCCGGTGCAAGAGAATCTTCACAGGAAAATGAGGACAACGATGTCCCTGCACTCCACGGCCGCGCACAACGAGGCGGCACCCGGTTCACAGACCTCCTTACGCGTGGCCAATCAGCGTCGGGTAATCGACGCCATGCGGTCCTTGGGCACCACCACACAGGCCACCATTGCGCGGGAAACCGCCCTTGCACCCTCCACCGTGTCCTCGATCGTGCACGAAATGGTCACTGCGGGTGTGCTCGCCATGGATTCATCCCACGGGGGGCGCCGCGGTCAGTTAGTCCGCTTCAGCGAAGATGCGGGGTTCGTGGTGGGCCTCGATGTGGGCCACCGACACCTCACCGTGGCCGTCGCGGATCTCAACCAGGACATCAAGTCACGTCAGCGCTTCGAGCTACCTCGCGGCCATTCGGTCACCGAAGTTCTGGACACCGCCGATTCCACCCTGGACACCATGGTTCGGGAGCTGAAGATATCGCGCGGAAAGCTGCTCGCCGCCGGACTGACACTCCCCGCACCAGTGGACCTCGAAGGGCGCGTGGTGAGTGCCGGAGCCATCCTCCCGGCCTGGGCCGATACAGATGTTCGCGCCGCCGCATCCGCTCGCCTCGAGCTGCCGGTCGCCGTGGAGAACGATGCCAATGCCGGGGCCGTTGGTGAGTTCGCTCAGGGCGCCGGACGCAACGTGGAGAACATGGCCTACATCAAGGTCTCCCACGGTGTGGGTTCCGGCTTGATCCTCAACGGTCGCCTGTTCCGCGGGGCCACGGGTTCCGCCGGGGAACTCGGCCACATGACCCTGGACGAACAGGGCGAGGTCTGCCGCTGCGGCAACCGAGGTTGTTTGGAAACCTTCATTTCCTCCGAGGCCGTCCTCGCCCTCCTCGGCACCACCCGCGGTGCAGATCTCACGGTTTCGGACGTTGTCGACGCCGCCCTGTCCGGGGACGTTGGTTGCGCGCGGGTCATCGGGGACACCGGCCGCACCCTGGGCACCTCCGTGGCCAACCTGTGCAACGTGATCAATCCCGAACTCGTGGTGGTGGGTGGCGAGTTGGCCCGGGCCGGTGATTTGCTCCTGGGACCGCTGCGGGAGATCGTGTCCCGCTACGGGGTGCAGGGCTGCACGCGTGACCTGACGATCAGCGCGGCCGAACTCGGACCGGAGGCCCATCTCACCGGGGCGCTGATCATGGCGCTGGAGAACATTTCTCTCCCCGTTTAGGACACACCTGCAAGTTTTGTGTTCAAGACATGGACATTTAGTGATCTGAGTCCTAATCTTGATCCACCACCGGCAAGCGTACTTCCGGTCGTCGACCCCACCGCCTCCTGTGCCCTGGGGCCTGCATTCCTACTTCGTTACAGCAAGGGAGCTGCGCGATGAGCCAAGCAGCGCACGCAGTACCGTCGGAGCGTCACGACGCGAACACCGGCGCCGTCATTCGAATCACCACGGTCGCGGCCTTCGGTGGTCTGCTCTTCGGTTATGACTCCGCCGTGATCAACGGCGCGGTCTCGTCCATCCAATCCCGCTTCGATGTGGGTCCGGGTCCGCTGGGCTTTGCCGTGGCAGCAGCCCTGCTGGGTGCTGCGGTGGGTGCCTTCTTCGGCTCGCGCATCGCGGATCGCACCGGACGCATTCTGATCATGAAGATCGCCGCGTTGTTGTTCTTGGCCTCCGCGATCGGTTGCGGTTTGGCCAATGACATCACCACTCTGATCATCTTCCGCGTGGTCGGCGGCGTGGGCGTGGGTGTGGCTTCCGTGATTGCACCCGCCTACATTGCCGAGGTGTCCCCGGCTCACCTCCGTGGGCGTTTGGGGTCGCTGCAGCAGATGGGCATTGTGCTCGGTATCTTCCTGTCGCTGCTGATCGACGCCCTGTTGGCCCACTGGGCCGGTGGTGCCGCCAACGAACTGTGGATGGGCCTCGAAGCGTGGCGTTGGATGTTCCTGGTCATGGCCGTTCCCGCCGTGATGTACGGCATCGGTGCGTTCACCATTCCGGAATCCCCGCGCTACCTGGTGGCTCGCGGTCGCGACGATGAAGCTCGCTCCGTGCTGACCAGCATCCACGGTGATCGAGTGGCCGAGGAGCGCGTGGCCCGCATCCGCGAGACCATCAACAAGGAACACACGCCCCGTTTCGGCGATCTGCGCGGATCCCTGGGTGGGCTCAAGCCCATCGTGTGGGTCGGTATCGGTTTGGCCGCACTGCAGCAGTTCGTGGGCATCAACGTGATCTTCTACTACTCCAACGTGCTGTGGGAGTCGGTGGGCTTCTCGGAGTCCGATTCGTTCGTGATCTCGGTGGCCACCTCCGTGACCAACGTGCTGGTGACCATCGTCGCGATCTTCCTGGTGGACAAGGTGGGCCGCCGCCCGCTGCTGCTGGTGGGTTCCACCGGTATGGCCGCCTCTCTGGCCACGCTGGCCATTGTTTTCGCTACCGCAAACAAGGTCATGGTGGACGGTCAGCTCACCCCGGAACTCGGCCCCGTGGCCGGCCCGGTCGCCCTGATCGCCGCCAACCTGTTCGTGATCTTCTTCGGTGTTTCATGGGGTCCGCTCATGTGGGTCCTGCTGGGCGAGATGTTCCCCAACCGGATCCGCGGTGCCGCACTGGCTGTGGCCGGCGCTGTGCAGTGGATCGCCAACTGGGCGGTCACCGTCAGCTTCCCGGCGCTGTCCAACTTCTCGTTGGGCCTGGCCTACGGCATCTACGCGTTCTTCGCGGTGGTCTCGCTGATCTTCACCATCAAGATGGTCTCGGAGACCAAGGGTGTGGAGCTCGAGGACATGCACGACTGACGTTCTGCCCTAACCGGCTCGATCGCCCCGGTTCCGTACGTGAGTACGGGACCGGGGCGACGTCGTACCCGTAGCTTTTCGTGCCTAGCCGCGAAGGGTCATAGTTTGTCGGATTAACAAATATGCCGCTCGGATACCCCCACCCCGCGCGTTCTCGGGTAGTTTCGAGTCTGGTATTCGCGGACGATCCCCGTGGATTCGCCCACATCTTCACGACTCTTCAATGGCGAAATGAGGACCTCACGGTGACCCAGAATTCTTCTGAACGTTCCGCAGCAGGACGTAAATCGGCCGGACACGTGATCGTGGATTCACTGGTGGCCCACGGCGTGGAACGCGCCTACGTGGTGCCCGGCGAAAGTTACCTGGACGTGTTGGACGGCCTCCACAAGTCCCCCATCAACACCGTGGTCACACGCCACGAGGGCGGTGCCGCCTATATGGCCGAGGCGGACGGCAAGATGAACTCCGTGCCCGGCGTGGCCATGGTGACCCGCGGCCCCGGTGCCGCCAACGCCCACGTGGGTCTGCACACCGCGTGGCAGGATTCGACACCCATGGTGTTGTTCGTGGGCCTGATCCCCTTCGAACACCGCGAGAAGGAAGCGTTCCAGGAATTTGACCCGCACCAGTGGTTCGGATCCGGAGCCAAGCGCGTGATGGTTCTGGACCACGCGGAACGCGCCTCCGAATATGTCGCCGAGGCCATGTTCGCCGCAGCATCCGGCCGCCCGGGGCCCGTGGTAGTGGGTCTGCCCGAGGACGTCATCACACGCGAGATCGATGCAACCCTGCACCCGCAGATTCCCGTGGCCGGCGGCGGTATGACCGTCACCGACTGGAAGGCCCTGGAAAGCGCACTCAAGGAATCCGAGAAACCGCTGTTCGTGACCGGTGGCAATGACTGGACCCACGAGGGTGCCGAGAAGTTCACCCAGTGGCTCGAAGAGCACCACATCCCCGCCGCCGCGGAATGGCGCACCGAGGGCACCGTGCCTTTCAATTCCCCGTCCTACGTGGGACCCATCGGTTACGGCCGCCCGCGCCCCACCTACGACCTGCTCGAGGAGACCGACCTCCTGGTGTTCGTGGGCACCGTGCCCGGCGATGTGATCACGGACGGCTTCCTGGTGCGTCAGGACTGGTCCAAGAAGAACTTCATCGTGACCATGGACCCGTCCATGCGCGGCCGTTCCGGTGCCGTCTCGCACCAGATCGTGGCCAAGCCGGACGTGTTCGTGCGTGACCTGGTCCGCATGGATCTCCCGGTCAAGGACGGTTGGAAGGACTGGTGCGCGCGCATGCGTCAGCAGCAGGTCGAGTTCGCCGAGCCCAAGGACACCCAGCCCGCGGACGGCCCGGCCACCATGGACACGATGATGGCCAACCTGGTGGAGAACCTGCCGGCGGATGCCATGGTCACCTTCGGCGCCGGTGAGCACACCAACTGGGCGCACCGTTACTTCCCGACCAACGGGTACGCGTCCATGATCTCCGCGCGCAACGGTTCCATGGGGTACTCGGTGCCCTCCGCCGTCGCAGCCTCCCTGAACTACCCGGGCCGCCGCGTGATCTCGATCGCCGGTGACGGGGAGTTCCTCATGAACGGCCAGGAGCTGGCGACCGCCGCGCAGTACGGTGCCACTCCACTGGTGATCGTGATGGACAACCAGGAGTACGGAACCATCCGTACCCACCAGGAGAAGCAGTACCCGAACCGCGTGTCCGGCACGCAGTTGAAGAACCCTGATTTCGCGGGCATGGCCACCTCGTTCGGTGGTTTCGGCGTGCGTGTGGAGCGCGAGTCCGAGATCCCGGGTGCGCTCGAGCAGGCCTTCAAAGCCATTGACGAGCAGGGCACGTTCGCGCTCATCCACCTGATCGTGGAGCAGCGCCACAAGGCATACTGATCCCGCTATATATACTGTTCAGATAGCCTACGACGCCGCTGCCGGCGCCTTTTCTGCGAAAGGTGCCGGCAGCGGCGTCGTTGCGTTGACGTGCTGTCTAGCGCAGCGGGTGTTCCGCCTGATCCTTGTGCATGCGACCCGCGAACACCGCGATCACGCCGAGCAAAGGCGTCATGATCGCCACGCCCCAGAAGATGGCCTCGGGCGGCAGGACCTGTGAAACCGGGCCCGCGACCGCCATGGAGACCGGCATGAGCGACAGGGATACGAAGAAGTCCAGGGAGGAAATGCGACCGAGCATGTGCACGGGCACGCGGCGTTGCAGCAGAGTGCCCCAAATGACCTGACCCGCGCCACCGGTCGCACCGAATACGCACAGGGCGATGGCCATGACCCACCATGAATCGGTCATGCCCACCAGGCCGAAAGGCAGCGTGCCGAAACCCCAGAGCCAGATCATGGTGGTCAGATAATTGCGCGGCAGCGGCAGGGACGCCGTGATGAGCGAACCCAGAGCCATGGACATCCCGTACAGACCGAGCATCGCACCGTAGCTGGCCACCGTGCCGCCCAGCCGGTCCACGACCAGGAACGGGACGAGCACTTCCAGCGGGCCCATGAATAGGAACACGGCGGTCATGGCCCACAGCAAGGTCCAGAGCAACCACGGGGTGCGCACCGAGTAGAGGAACCCGTCCGCCAGGTCGCGCAGGATGGATGTGGACGGCGCGGTGGTGGAACCTTGCGACTCCTCGTCCCCGAACCGACCGCCCGTGGGGATACGCAGGAACATCATCAGGGCGAACGCTGCCGCGTGACACACGGCAATCGCAACGACCGCGAGGGCTGGGAATGCCAGGCCGGCCAGGAAACCACCCACCGCGGGGCCGGCGGCAATCTGCAAAAGCGGGCGGGCGGTTCCTTCCACACCGTTGGCGGCGAGCAACTCATCGGCGGGCAAGATCCGTGGCAGCGCGGCCGAATAGGCCGGGTAGAAGAACCCCAGGGACCCCGCGAACACGAATGCCGCGATCGCCAAGTGCCACATGGTGAGGTTCTCGGTCCACGTCAGAAGAACAATCACCGTGGCGGTCATAAGATTGACAGCCTCGACGCACCGCAAAATGACGCTCAGCCGTACACGGTCAGCCGTTACTCCACCCACCAGTACGAATGCGACCGCACCCACGGCGCCCGCTGCGGTGACCAGGGACAGGTCCACGGCCGAACCGCCCAAAGCCATCACTTTGGCGACCAGCGCCACCGCCCACAGCCCGGATCCGAACACGCTCATGCACATGGCGAACGCCAGCACCGCGTAGGCAGGGGTGCTGAACGGTTTGAGCGCACGGGGAAGTAACATTTGAAACAGCCTACCGCTATATACCCAGTTTGTGATATACGGGGTGATCGCAGTCGTCAGTATCGCCATGAAGTACCGTTGAATCGATCACGATCACCTGTTTTATCAGCAAAGGAGCCCCCACATGCGCGCAACCCACGTGCCGGAAACCGGAGTCATCACCGTGCGTGAATGGCCCAAGCCGCAGGCCACCGAGCCGGGCACGTTCGTGGTGCGGATGACGGCGGCGTCCGTGTGTGGTTCGGATCTGCACGCGGCCCTGCACGGCACGTTGCATCCCAAGGGCCCGGAACGTGCGGGCTACCCGGGCCACGAGGGCGTGGGTGTCGTGGCGGAGTCCAACTCCGAGAAATTCCCGGTGGGCACCACGGTGCTGTGCGTTCCCCCGGGTGAGTTCGGCGGCGCGTTCGCCGAGTACATGATGCTGGACGACGACCACGCTGTGGCCCTGCCCTCCGATGTGGACAGCAAGGATCTCACTCAGATGCGCCGCTACATGATGGCGCAGCAGCTGGGCACGTGCATTTACGCGTTCGACCTCTACTGGCCCACCGAGGTTCCCGCGCGCACTGCTGGCACGTGCGTGATCATGGGTGCCGGTTCGGCCGGGTTGTTCTTCCTGCAGGACGCCCTGCGGCGCGGGTTCGACCAGGTCATCATTTCGGACAAGGAACCCGCCCGCCTCGAGATTGCCCGCGAACTCGGCGCGCGCACCGTGCTGATTCCGGACGAGGACCTGGGCTCCGTGGTTTCCGAGCTCACCGGCAACAACGGAGCGGATCTGGTGATCGAGGCCGTCGGATCGGACGAGCTGCGCACCCAGGCCGTGGATATCGTGGCCAACCGCGGGATCGTGGGTTGGTTCGGCCTCTACGAAAGCTTCGAACCCACCCTGGTCCCGATCTTCGAGGTGTTCCGCAAGTGCGTGCGCCTGCAGGGTTCCGTGGCAGCCCAGTCAGAACCCGGCCTCAAGTCCTTCCATGAGGCGGTGCGCCGCATCCACGACGGTGAGGTCGAGGTGGACTACTGCCTGGGCCCCACCCACACCCTGGATCAAGTGGCCGAGGTGCTGCGCATCGCCGAGCGCGGTGGTGAGGGTCAGGTCAAGTTCACGATCGTCCCCTAGCCGCTCTGAGCATCATCCTGCGGAAGGGGCAGGGTCACGGTGAAACGACAGCGCCCCAGTGGATCATCGTCAACGGAGATCCTGCCTCCGTGGGCGAGCACGATCTCGCGGCTGATGGCCAGGCCCAGACCCGAACCGCCGGTGTCTCGGGCGCGTGACGCATCCAACCGGACGAAGCGTTCGAACACTTTGTCCCGATCCTCCGGGGCAATGGTGTCACCGTCGTTGGTCACGGTCAGCACCGCGTGTGTCTCGGAGGCGCTCAGCCGCACCTCGATGTTCGATTCCGCGTGCCGGCCCGCGTTGGACAGCAGATTCCGCACGACCTGCTGCAGTTTCGAGGTGTCCGCGCGCAATCGCACCGGTTCGATGTAAACCGTAAGCTCCTGCCGGAGAGCGGGTTTGATGCGGGCGATCTCCTCCGACACCACCTCGTCCATGTCAGTGTCGGCCACGCGCATGTCCAGGCCGGCGTCGTCGGCGCGGGCGAGCGTGAGGAGGTCCTGGACGAGTTGTCCCATGCGCTGGGACTGCGAGACTAGCACCGGGGACAGTTCTTTCCAGGTCTCCCCGGAGGGATCACTGCGGGCCACGTCCAGGGTGGTGGACAGCGTGGCCAACGGCGAGCGCAGTTCGTGCGAGGCGTCGGCCACGAAGCGCCGTTGTGCGCGGTCCGAGGCCTGGAGTCGGTCCAGCATCGCGTTCATGGTGGAGGCAAGCTGCGCGATCTCGTCGCGGGTGGGCGGCACGTCCACGCGTTCGTCCAGATTGGACCCGCCGATCATGCGGACCTGGTCGGTGATACGCCGGACCGGCCTCAAGGACCGTCCCGTGAGCCACCACATGGTCAGTGCTCCCAGGAGCACCAGCAGCGGACCCACCACCAGCACGAACACCGCGACCACGGAGAGGGAACTAGTCTGCAAGTTCACGGGAACGGCAACGACCAACGTGTGCGGTTCGTTGTTGACCACGATGCCCTCGGAGACATAGACGAAGTCATTGGGGATACGCAGCAGACCCTCGTTGTCGGTGCGTGACTCGAAAGTTTCACCGGGGCTCAGTGCCGGTGAGTTCAGATCGATGTCCTCCGCGGCAGTCGGGGAGGCAGCCACCACCGAACCATCCTGATCGGTGAGTTGAACCAGAACTCCCGGTTGCCCCACCGCGCGGAGCACCTCCGCAGGATCCGCCTGGGACCACACGTAGATCACGCGGTTCTCCGGGGTCTCCTGGCCGTCCACCAGGCGAGAGAGCACCTGTTGCTGACTGGTCACAGCTTGCTCGTGCGCGGTGGAGACGATGTTGCGCTTGAGCACTTCCAACAGCAATACGCCGGCCAGCAACAGCACCACGATCATGAGCAGTGCCGCGGCGAACGTGGTCTTGCGCCGCACTCCCCACCGCCTGCGGACACCCAACATGCTCATGCTGCGGGAGTGTCCGCAACCAGTCGATAGCCCATGCCGCGCACCGTCTGCAGTGTGTTGAGGCCAAAGGGCACGTCGATCTTCTTGCGCAGATAACCCACGTAGACCTCCACGATGTTCTCGGAGCCCTCGAACGCCGCATCCCAAGCGTTGTCCATGATCTGCAGTTTGGACACCACCGTGTCCGCATTCTGCATGAGGTACTGCAGAATCACGTACTCCTTGGCGGTCAGCTCGATCACCGTGTCCCCGCGGGTGACCTTGTGTCGGGTCGGATCCAGTTCCAGGCTGCCCACGGTGATGTTCACGGGGCGTTCGGGGGCACCGCGGCGCATGAGCGCTCGCAACCTGGCCACCAGGACCATGAAGCTGAAGGGTTTGGTCAGGTAGTCGTCCGCCCCCAGGTCGAAGGCGTCGGCCTCGTCGTATTCGCCGTCCTTGGCGGTCAGCATGAGCACCGGGGTCCAGTTCTTGGCGGCGCGGATTTCCTTGAGGATCGTGTACCCGTTCTTACCGGGCAGCATGAGGTCCAGCACGATCACGTCGTACGGGTTCTCCTGGGCCAGCCACGCACCGGTCACGCCGTCATTGGCCACATCAACCACGAA
>JAFAAV010000078.1 GCA_023426375.1 Actinomycetes bacterium
TTGAGCGCACGGTTGCCCGGTCCGGTGACGGGGCGACCGCGACGACCGTTATCGAACAGCGAATCGACCGCTTCCTGGAGCATGCGCTTCTCGTTGTTCACGATGATCTCGGGCGCACCCAGATCCAGCAGACGCTTCAAGCGGTTGTTGCGGTTGATCACGCGACGGTACAGGTCGTTCAGGTCCGAGGTGGCGAAACGACCACCGTCGAGCTGGACCATGGGACGCAGCTCCGGAGGAATCACCGGAACGGCATCCAGGACCATACCCAGCGGCGAGTTGTCCGTGGTCAGGAACGCATTGACGACCTTGAGTCGCTTCAGGGCGCGCGTCTTGCGCTGTCCCTTGCCCGTGGCAATGGTTTCCTTGAGCGACTCGGCTTCGGCGGTGAGGTCGAAGGACTCGAGACGCTTCTTGATCGCCTCGGCGCCCATGGAGCCCTCGAAGTACATGCCGTAGCGGTCCACCATCTGGCGGTAGAGGGCTTCGTCACCCTCAAGGTCGTTGACCTTGAGGTTCTTGAAGCGGTCCCACACCTTTTCGATGTGATCGATCTCGCGGTCAGCGCGCTTACGCACGTTGGCCATCTGACGATCAGCGGAGTCACGCAGCTTGCGCTTCTCGGCGGCCTTGCCGCCTTCTTCCTCGACGCGAGCCAGCTCAGTCTCGAGGTCACGCGCGATCGCGGCGATATCCGAGTCGCGGGTGTCCTCCATCTGCTTCTTCTCGCGGTCGATGGCAGCCTGCAGGTTGGGCAGGTCGTCGTGACGAGCCTGCTCATCCACGGACGTGATCATGTACGCGGCGAAGTAGATGACCTTCTCGAGGTCCTTCGGAGCCAGATCCAGCAGGTAGCCCAAACGCGAGGGAACACCCTTGAAGTACCAGATGTGGGTCACGGAAGCGGCCAGCTCGATGTGACCCATCCGCTCACGACGCACCTTGGCACGAGTCACCTCGACGCCGCAGCGCTCACAGATGATGCCCTTGTAACGGACGCGCTTGTACTTACCGCAGTAGCATTCCCAGTCCCGGGTGGGGCCGAAGATCTTCTCACAGAACAAGCCGTCCTTCTCGGGCTTGAGCGTGCGGTAGTTGATGGTTTCGGGCTTCTTGACCTCGCCGTACGACCAGCTGCGAATCTGGTCGGCGGTGGCCAGGCCAATACGCATGAGGCCCAGTGAAGAATCGTTGGACATAAGGTCCTGTCCCTCTTTCTAAATCCTGAAGTTATTCGTGCTTACCGGTTACGAGTGGGAATCAGACCTCTTCGACCGAGCTGGGCTCGGAGTGCGAAAGGTCAATGCCGAGCTCGTCGGCTGCACGGAAGCTGTCATCTTCGGAGTCACGCATCTCCACTGCATTGCCGTCCGCCGAGAGCACCTCGACGTTCAGGCACAGGGACTGCATTTCCTTGATGAGCACCTTGAAGGATTCGGGTACACCCGGTTCCGGGATGTTCTCGCCCTTGACGATGGCTTCGTACACCTTCACGCGACCGTGAACGTCATCGGACTTCACGGTGAGCAGTTCCTGAAGGGTGTAAGCGGCGCCGTACGCTTCCAGCGCCCACACCTCCATCTCACCGAAACGCTGGCCACCGAACTGCGCCTTACCGCCCAGCGGCTGCTGGGTGATCATGGAGTACGGGCCGGTGGAACGGGCGTGAATCTTGTCGTCCACCAAGTGGTGCAGCTTCAAGATGTACTGGTAACCAACGGACACGGGGTCCGGGAACGGCTGACCGGAACGGCCGTCGAACAACCGGGCCTTACCGCTGCGGTCGATCAGACGATCGCCGTCGCGGGTCGGGTTGGTGTGATCCAGCAGGTCGAAGATCTCGTCCTCGCGAGCGCCGTCGAACACCGGGGTGGCCACGTTGGTGGGGCCGGAGCTCTTGGGGAAGTTGGACAGGCGGTCCAACCACTCGGGGTTGCCTTCGATGTTCCAACCCTGCTTGGCGAGCCAGCCGGTGTGAACCTCGAGCACCTGGCCCAGGTTCATACGGCCGGGCACACCCAGCGGGTTGAGGATCACGTCAACGGGGGTACCGTCCGCCAGGAACGGCATGTCCTCGATGGGCAGGATCTTGGAGATCACGCCCTTGTTACCGTGACGACCCGCGAGCTTGTCACCGTCGGTGATCTTGCGCTTCTGGGCCACGTACACGCGAACCACCTGGTTCACGCCGGCGGGCAGGTCATCGTCCTCGTCGTCGCGGTCGAACACGCGGACGCCGATCACGGTGCCGGACTCGCCGTGGGGCACCTTCAGGGAGGTGTCACGCACTTCGCGGGACTTCTCACCGAAGATAGCGCGCAGCAGTCGCTCTTCCGGGGTCAGCTCGGTCTCACCCTTGGGGGTCACCTTGCCCACCAGGATGTCACCGGCCTGAACCTCGGCACCGATGTGGATGATGCCGCGCTCGTCCAGGGCGGAGAGCACTTCCTCGGACACGTTGGGGATGTCACGGGTGATTTCCTCGGCACCGAGCTTGGTGTCGCGGGCGTCGATCTCGTGCTCCTCGATGTGGATCGAGGTCAGAACGTCCTCGGAGACCATGCGCTGGGAGAGGATGATCGCGTCCTCGTAGTTGAGGCCTTCCCAGGACATGTAGGCGACCAACAGGTTCTTACCCAGTGCCAACTCACCTTGATCGGTCGAGGGGCCGTCGGCGATGACCGTGCGGTCCTCGATCCGGTCGCCCTCGGAGACGATCACGCGCTGGTTGTAGGTGTTACCCGGGTTCGAACGAACGAACTTGTTGATGGGGTAGATCTTGGTGGTTCCGTCGTCGTTGAGGACCTTCACCTGATCGGCGGAGACCTCCTCGACCACACCGGGCTTGATGGCCAGAACGGAGTCGCCAGCGTCCATGGCGGCGTAGCGCTCCATACCGGTACCGACCAACGGTGCTTCCGAGACCAACAGCGGCACAGCCTGACGCTGCATGTTGGCACCCATCAACGCGCGGTTGGCGTCGTCGTGCTCGAGGTACGGGATCAGGGCGGTAGCCACCGACACCATCTGGCGCGGGGACACGTCCATGAACTCGACGTCGGAGGGCTCGACCAACACGGCTTCACCGGAGCCGTCAGCGGCACGCGCCAGAACGGCGTCCTCGGCGAAGTGGCCGTCGTCGGTCAACGGAGCGTTGGCCTGCGCGATGGTCACGCCACGCTCGTCGTCCGCGGTCAAGTAGCTGACCTCGTCCGTGACCACACCGTTGACGACCTTGCGGTAAGGAGTCTCGATGAAGCCGAACGGGTTGATGCGCGCGTAGGTCGCCAACGAACCGATCAGACCGATGTTGGAACCTTCAGGGGTTTCAATCGGGCACATACGGCCGTAGTGCGAGGGGTGCACGTCACGGACTTCCATACCGGCGCGATCACGCGACAGACCACCCGGGCCCAGGGCGGAGAGACGACGTTTGTGCGTCAGACCGGCCAGCGGGTTGTTCTGGTCCATGAACTGCGACAGCTGGGAGGTTCCGAAGAACTCCTTGATGGCGGCAACCACGGGGCGGATGTTGATCAGGGTCTGCGGCGTAATGGCCTCGACGTCCTGGGTGGTCATCCGCTCGCGGACCACACGCTCCATACGGGACAGGCCCGTGCGGATCTGGTTCTCGATCAACTCGCCCACCGCGCGGATGCGGCGGTTACCGAAGTGGTCGATGTCATCCACGTCAACGTGAATCTCGCGGGGCTCACCGTCGCGAACACCCTGCATGGTGGTGCCGCCGGCGTGCAGGGTGACCAGGTAACGGATCATGGCCACGATGTCCTCGACCGAGAGCACCGAAGCATCGGCGTCGGTGAAGGACTTGTCCAAGCCGAGCTTGCGGTTGATCTTGTAACGACCCACCTTGGCCAAGTCGTAGCGCTTGGGGTTGAAGTACATGTTGTCCAGCAAGGACTGGGCAGCATCGACCGTGGGCGGCTCGCCCGGGCGCAGCTTGCGATAGATGTCCAGCAGAGCTTCCTCGCGGGTCTCCGTGGCGTCCTTCTCGAGGGTCGCGCGGATCGAGTCGTACTCGCCGAACTCTTCGAGGATCTTGGACTCGGTCCAACCGAGCGCCTTGAGCAGCACGGTCACGGACTGCTTACGCTTGCGGTCCAGACGAACGCCCACCTGATCGCGCTTGTCGATCTCGAGCTCGAACCATGCGCCGCGGGACGGGATGATCTTCGCGGAGAAGATGTCCTTGTCCGAAGTGCGGTCCTGGCCCTTCTCGAAGTACGCACCGGGGGAACGCACCAGCTGGGAGACCACGACGCGCTCGGAACCGTTGATCACAAAGGTTCCCTTTTCGGTCATGAGCGGGAAATCACCCATGAACACGGTCTGCTGCTTGATCTCACCGGTGGTGTTGTTCATGAACTCGGCCTTGACATACAACGGCGCCGAATAGGTGGCGTCGCGGTCCTTGCACTCGTCCATGGTGTATTTGGGGTCGTAGAACTCCGGCTCGGAGAACGACAGGGACATGGTCCCCTGGAAATCCTCGATGGGAGAGATTTCCTCGAAGATGTCGGACAGACCGGACGTGGTGGCCACGCCGGTCTCACCGGTCTCCTGCGCCTGCGCGAGGCGGGCCTGCCAACGCTCGTTGCCCACCAGACGATCAAAGCTGTCCGTCTGAAGAGCAAGCAGGTTGGGGACGTCTAGCGGCTCATGGATCTTTGCGAAAGAAATTCGGCGAGGAATGTTATCGCTCGTAGGGTGGTTGGCGGTGACGTTCGAATCGGTGCTCGAGGCGACCAAGATGTGATCCTTCCACAGACATGCAGTGAATTCGCGAGGTTCCCGAGATGAGAATTGGGGGCTGGTTTCGGCTGTACGCGCGATCCGCCCCAGTGGCGCCCACCGCTATATGAAGGCACGCATGTATAAGGGACAACGCAAGCTATCAGTCTAGGACTATTTTTCCGTGTTGTCCACACCCTTAGTAGACGGACGGGACAACTCGTCGTAAGATACCCCGCCCCTCCTGTTCCGCACCTACCCTTTCGTCTCGATACCTCGGGACGACGACGCCGCCGCGGGCGGGTGCCGCGGGTCGCGACCCTCAACTGCCGCGCGTCCCGACACCTCCGGACACCGGCTTGCCGGCCTGGAACTGCTGGCTCGAGAAAGCCGCCAGCTCCGGGTGATGGAGATCGAGTGCCGGTCGTTCGGAGCGGATGCGAGGCAAGGAAGCAAAATTATGCCGGGGTGGAGGGCAGGACGTGGCCCACTCCAGAGAACAACCGAAACCCCACGGATCGTCAACCTCGACCTTCTTGGCCTTTCGGCCGGTGATGTACACGTTCCAGAAGAACGGGATCATGGACAGCCCCAGCAGCATGGCACCGCCCGTGGACAGCTGATTCATCCACGTGAATCCGTCCTCCGGCATGTAGTCCGCGTACCGCCGAGGCATTCCGTTCACGCCCAGCCAGTGCTGGATGAGGAAGGTTATGTGGAACCCCATGAACAACATCCAGAAGTGAATCTTGCCCAACCGCTCATTGAGCATTTTTCCCGTGAACTTGGGCCACCAGAAGTAGAAACCGGCGAACATGGAGAACACCACGGTGCCGAAGACCACGTAGTGGAAGTGGGCTACGACGAAGTAGGTGTCGGAGACGTTGAAGTTCAGCGCGGGCGTGGCCAGGATGATGCCGGTAAGTCCGCCGAAAAGGAACGTGAACAGGAACCCCAGCGCCCACAGCATGGGAGTCTCGAAGGTCACGGATCCTTGCCACATGGTGCCGATCCAGTTGAAGAATTTAACGCCCGTGGGCACCGCGATCATCATGGACATGAACGCGAAGAAGCTCAGGGCCACCGCGCCCGTGACGAACATGTGGTGGGCCCACACCGTGATGGACAGTGCCGCAATGGCGATGGTCGCGAAGACCAGCCCCTTGTAGCCGAAGATCGGTTTCCTGGAAAAGACGGGAATGATCTCCGAGACGATTCCAAAGAACGGCAAGGCGATGATGTAGACCTCGGGGTGACCGAAGAACCAGAAGAGGTGCTGCCAGAGAATCGCGCCACCGTTCTCAGGATCAAAGATGTGCCCACCCATGCGGCGGTCCATTCCCAGCGCGAACAGGGCTGCGGCCAACGGCGGGAACGCCATGATCACGAGCATGGACGTGAGCAGGATGTTCCATGTGAAGATCGGCATGCGCCACATGGTCATTCCGGGCGCACGCATGCAGAGGATCGTGGTGATGAAGTTGACGCCACCCAGAATCGTGCCGAAGCCCTGCAGGGCGAGCCCGAACAGCCACAGATCACCACCCACCCCCGGGCTGAAAGTGGTGTTGTTGAGCGGAGCGTAGGCGAACCACCCAAAGGACGCCGCTCCCTGCGGAGTAATGAACCCGGCAATCGCCACCAAGGACCCGAACAGGAAGAACCAAAATGCGAGCGCATTGAGCCTTGGGAACGCGACATCCGGAGAACCGAGTTGAATAGGTACCAGTACATTGCCGAAACCGATGAACAGCGGCGTTCCGAACATCAGCAACATGAGCGTGCCGTGCATGGTGAACAGCTGGTTGTACTGTTCCTTGGTCTCCAGAATCTGCAGACCGGGGTCGAAGAGTTCGGCACGGATCAGTAACGCCATGACGCCGCCCACGCAGAAAAATGCGAACGACGCGATCAAGTACATGTACCCGATGGTCTTGTGATCGGTCGACGTGAGCCAACCGACGATGATCCGACCCTTCGATCGCGGTACCGCAGCTACTTCGGTGCGGCTGCGACGTTCGGTCGCCGTGTATTCGTGGATGGCCATGACATGTCCTCACCGAGCGTGCTGCCCTGGTCCAGGAGCTTCTCCCCGGCGCGGATGCCGAGAAAGGGGCCCGTGTCCTTCCACGCTACGCGCTGGCCATCGCAAATGATACGCCTACTGATTAGTTTCTTATCGCTTTAACTCTTAGCCCATTAAGTACCAATTGACCGGGTACTCATGAGGAAGGTATCGACGTACGCCCAACCCTTCATCGAAAACCAGGGTCCCGAACTTCGCTAAGCCGCCTTATAGTAGTGACAGTTCATCCCC
The DNA here is from genome assembly GCA_023426375.1 of Actinomycetes bacterium. Lineage (GTDB taxonomy): Bacteria > Actinomycetota > Actinomycetes > Actinomycetales > Micrococcaceae > Kocuria. Next base: position 7,070 of record JAFAAV010000078.1, read on the forward strand.
CTGCAGCGTCACCACATGAGTGCTTCCCCGTTCATCCTCGGAGTTCATCCGTCGGAGGCGGGCTCCCATCGCTGCGTTAGAAGAAAGTTGAGACCGGTGACCACAGTCAAGGAAAGAACCGCTGCTCCGACCGCCAGAGGACCGGTGAGTGCCGCGTTGATCTCCCTCCTGGTGAACGACAACGATCCCCGTGATGTCCTGACCGAATTGACCTCTGCCACTGACCGGGCATTGTCCGGGGTGCAGGACATCCTCACTGACGAAGATCTTCAACTTTCGCTCTTCCTGCTGTACCTGCTGCACTACGGCCCGGCAGAGTTCGTCCGCGGCGAATGGGAATGGGATCCCGATTTGATCCGGATCCGCACGCGCATCGAGGAACGTTTCGAAGCTCAGCTGCGAGCCGAGGTCGAGTTGCCCTCACCTCTCCCCCGGAACGGCAAGGACGCTGCGGAAGCGCTGTTCGACATGACCCAGCCCGCAGCTAAACCCAGCACGGCCATATGGTTGGCCAAGAACGCCACCGAGGACCTGCTGCGTGAGTTCCTCATTCAGCGTTCCATTTACACGCTGCGCGAAGCCGACCCGCACACGTGGTCCATCCCTAAGCTCCAAGGGCGAGCCAAGGCAGCAATGGTGGAAATCCAGGCCGACGAATACGGCGGCGGCCACCCGGACAAGATGCACTCCGAGATCTTCGCCCGCACGATGCGCAATTTCGGGCTGGACGACACCCCCGACAGCTACCTCGATCTGGTCCCCGCCGCCACTCTGGCCTCGACCAATCTGATCAGCCTGTTCGGCCTGCACCGCCGCCTACGCGGTGCGAACGTGGGCCACCTGGCGGCCTTCGAAATGACCTCGACCATTCCCAATAAGCACTACGGCAATGCGTTCCGCAAACTCGACTACGGCCAGGACGTCACGTGGTACTTCGACGAGCACGTCGAGGCCGACGCCGTTCACGAACAGTTGGCCGCTCGGGATCTCGTGGGGAACCTGGTCGATGACGAACCTCAGCTGACCGCGGACATCTTCTTCGGGGCGGCCGCGTGTCTCTACGTGGACGGGCGAGCTGGCGACCACATGTTGGCGGCTTGGTCCTCGGGCCGTTCGTCCCTGTTGACCCCGGGAGTTGCGGTATGACCGACGACCTGGATCACTGCGCGCCCGAAGATTTCCAGGAAGGTATGGAACAGCGCGGGAGCAGTCACACCGACGATCCTCAGGCCACGGTCGGCTCCACTGAATCCCCCGTGATCACCGTGTGTCCCAAGGGTCCCCTGTTAGTTCGTGGAGATTTCCTGATGGCCGCAGAGCCCGGTGCCGAACCGCTGCCGCCCGAGCGGAAGGTCATTGCGCTGTGCCGCTGCGGCATGACCAGCATTGCCCCACACTGCGACGGTTCCCACAAACTGGCCAAGGTGCGGGCCTTCATGCCGCGGAAGGACAGGGGCTGAACACTGCCGCGTTCCGCTGATCTCCCGCCAACGAGAAGTGGCCCTTCAGTAGTGGCAACGAGTGGGTCGGACCCTGACGTACAGCGTGGAATCCGAAAACCGCGCCGGGCCGGGTACCTCGACCGGGGTACCCGGCCCGGAGTCAGTTCAGCCTTCGCTGAGAGGTGCTTCTACAGACCTGATCAGCCGCGTTTGTAGAACGGCATCTCGGTCTGTTTGACCTCGATGTCACGGCCGCGGGCGTCCTGAACGCTCACATCGCCCCCGGCGATCCGGTCCAGCGCGTCCGTGGCCACGAGCGCCATGGCAATAGGCTTGCCCAGGGTGGGCGAGGGAAGCCCGCTGGTGACGACACCCACGGTCTCGCCTCCGGACACCACGGTGTAGTCGGCGCGAATCGGCTTGCGACCCACGCCTTCCAGCCCCACCAGGGATCGTTTCGGCTCGGTCTCGACGATGACGGCGAGCGACTCACGGCCCACGGTGTCCGTACCGGCTTCGCCCTTCTTGCGCAGCGCGATGTCCACGAGCTTCCCCAGGCCTGCCTCGGCCGGGGTGATCTCGGTGGACAGCTCGTGCCCGTACAGCGGCATGCCAGCCTCGAGACGCAGCGAGTCACGGGCGGCCAGTCCGGCCGCGGACACTGGTGCGTCGTCGGTGGACAGCTCCCCCGCGGTCTCGAGAAGCGCCGCCCACAGTGCCGGGGCATCCTGATTGCTGCAGTACAGCTCAAACCCGTCCTCGCCTGTGTAGCCAGTACGGGCAGCCAGGACCTCCACACCGGCGCAACGAGCGGGTGCGGCGGCGTAGTACTTGAGATTTTCGACGACGTCGCTCGGGTCCAGGTCCGTGGCCTTGAGCACCTCGAAGGCCCGGGGGCCCTGTACGGCGATCAAGGAGGTATCGGCACCCTGGTCGGTCACGGCGACGTCGAAACCTTCGGCGCGAGCGGTCAACTCACGCACGACCACGTCCTGATTGCCCGCGTTGGGAACCACCAGGTAGCGGTTCTCCTCCAGGCGGTAGGTGATGAGGTCGTCCAGCACACGGCCGTCCGCATCCACGATCACCGAGTACTTGGCGCGACCCACGGAGATAGCGGACAGCACGCCCACCAGCGCGAAATCCAGGAACGCACCGGCCTGCGGACCCGAGACTTCCACCTCACCCATGTGGGAGAGATCGAAGATTCCGGCACCGCGGCGCACGGCATGGTGCTCCGCGGTGTCACTCGCGTAGCGCACCGGCATGGACCAGCCACCGAAATCCGTGAACCGAGCCCCCAGTTCCTCGTGGGCGGCGTACAGGGCAGTTTTCTTCTCGCTCATCAGTTCTCCTCCCCTGCGGCAGCGGCGGCGTAGGCGGCGTCGAAGGCCTCGATCGGCGGGCACGAGCACACCAGGTTGCGGTCACCCGCAGCGTTGTCCACGCGGCCCACCGGGGACCAGTACTTCACGCGGCGCAGCGAGGGCACGGGGTAGGCAGCCTGCGAGCGCGGGTACGAACGGTCCCACTCGTCCGCGGTGAGCACCTGGGCGGTGTGCGGGGCGTTGCGGACCACGGAATCAGCCAGGGCGATCTTGCCGTCGGCGATCTCCTGCATCTCGGCGTGAATGGTGCGCATGGCCTCGATGAAACGGTCCAGCTCTTCCAGGGACTCGGATTCGGTGGGCTCCACCATGAGCGTGCCGGCAACCGGGAACGCCAGGGTGGGTGCGTGGAAACCGAAGTCGACCAGTCGCTTGCACACGTCCTCCGCGGTGACCCCGGACGCCTTGGTCATGGGGCGCAGGTCCAAGATGCACTCGTGGGCGACCAAACCGCCGTCGCCGGAGTACAGCGTTGGGAATACGTCGGACAGTGAGCGGGAAATATAGTTGGCGCTCAACACGGCCGTGCGGGTGGACTCGGTGAGGCCCTGTGCGCCGGTCATGGCGATGTACATCCACGTGATGGGCAGGACACCCGCCGACCCGAAGGGCGCCTGCGACACGGGGAAGCCCGCGCCGCGCTCGTCGAGCTTGGCCTCCACGGCGTTACCCGGCAGGTAGGGCACCAGGTGCTCGGCCACGGCCACGGGACCCACACCGGGTCCGCCACCGCCGTGCGGGATGCAGAAGGTCTTGTGCAGGTTCAGGTGGGAGACGTCTCCGCCGAACCGGCCCGGACGTGCCAGACCCATCAGGGCATTGAGGTTCGCGCCGTCCACGTAGACCTGACCACCGGCGTCGTGGATGGCCTCGCAGACCATGGAGATGTCCGTGTCGTACACGCCGTGGGTCGAGGGGTAGGTGACCATGATGCCCGCGAGTTCGTCACCCACGGATTCGATCTTGGCCTTGAGGTCCTCGTGATCGATCAGGCCGTCCGCTGCGGTGGCGACCACCACGACCTTCAGATCCGCGAGCACCGCCGACGCCGCATTGGTTCCGTGCGCCGAGGACGGGATCAGGATGGTCTTGCGCTGGGTTTCCCCGCGGTCCACCTGATAGCGGCGGATGGCCAGCAAACCGGCCAGCTCGCCCTGCGAACCCGCATTGGGTTGCACGGAGACCGCGGCGTAACCGGTGATCTCCGCGAGCCAGCCCTCGAGCTGCTCGATCAATTCGTGCCAGCCCTGCGCCTGGTCCTGCGGAGCCAGCGGGTGGATGTTGGCGAACTCGGGCCAGGAAATGGGCTCCATCTCGGCGGCCGCGTTGAGCTTCATGGTGCACGAGCCCAGCGGGATCATGGTGCGGTCCAGGGCCAGATCCTTGTCCGCCAACTGACGCAGCCAACGCATGAGCGAGGTCTCCGAGCGGTGGGTGTGGAATACCGGGTGAGTCATGTACTCGTCCGTGCGGTGCCACTCCTCCGGAACACCGTCCAGGAGATCGGAGCTGGGCTCCACGTTGTCACCGACGTTGCAGGCTTCGGACACGGCCGCCAGAACGTCCTCGACTTCTTGGCCAGAGTGGGACTCACCGAAGCTCACGCCCACGGTGTTCTCATCCACCCGACGCAGGTTGATGCCACGCTCAGCGGCGGCAGCCAGAATGTCGTCCGCTTTGTCCTCGACCGAGAAGGTCACGGTGTCGAAGAACCGCTCGTGAGCGACCGAAATGCCGCGTTCACGCAACCCCTCGGCAAAGACCGTGGCCAGGCCGTGCAGCCTCTCGGCGAGCTCACGCAACTTGGCGGGACCGTGGTAGACCGCGTACGCCGCAGCCACGATCGCCAACAGTGCCTGAGCGGTACAGATGTTGGAGGTGGCCTTCTCGCGGCGGATGTGCTGCTCACGGGTCTGCAGCGCCAAGCGGTAGGCCGGGGCACCGGAGGAATCCGTGGATACACCCACGATGCGACCGGGCATCGAACGCTCCACGCCCTTGCGGGTGGCCATGAAGGCCGCGTGCGGACCACCGTAGAACAGGGGCACGCCGAAGCGCTGGGCGGAGCCCACGGCGATATCGGCTCCGGCCGAACCCGGGCTCTGCAGCGTGGTCAGGGCCAGCAGGTCCGTGCTCACGGTCGCAAGAGCACCGGCCTCGTGGGCGGCCTCGATCACCGAGGTGGGGTCGATGACATCGCCGTCAGCGCCGATCTGCGCGACGACCACGCCGAAGAAGTCTCCGTCCGAGGCCAAGGTGGCCGCGGCGTCGTCGGCGCCCAGGTCTGCGATGACCAGCTCGATACCGGCGGCGCGAGCGCGGCCGGTGAGAATGGCGAGCGTCTGCGGAAGGGAACGGCTGTCCACGATCACGCGGGAGCTACGGGACTTGCGGTTGGCTCGGCGCATCATCAGAACGGCCTCGGCCACGGCGGAGGACTCGTCGAGCAGCGATGCGTTGGCCACGTCCATGCCGGTCAGATCGATCACGGCGTTCTGGAAGGTGAGCAGTAGTTCCAGACGGCCCTGGGAGATCTCCGGCTGGTACGGGGTGTACGAGGTGTAGAAGCCCGGGTTCTCCAGGATGTTGCGGCGGATCGCGGCGGGGGTGACGGTGTCGAAGTACCCCTGTCCGATCATCTGACGCATCACGGTGTTCTTGCTCGCGATCTTGCGGATGGATGCCAACGCCTCGGTCTCGTCGAGGGGTGCCGGCAGGTCCAGGGTGTCGCGGAATCGGATGCTCTCGGGGACGGCCCGATCAATCAACTGATCGAGGCTGTCCACGCCCACGGCGCTGAGCATGGTGGTGATGTCATCGGCGTCGGGGCCGATGTGGCGGGGCAGGAAAGACATGTGAGGGTCTCCTGGGTTACTTGAGGGCGTGCTAAGTCCCGGTGAGTTCCTCCCCGCTCTGTACATCAACCTGAGAGATTTCGCTGGTGCGCGCAATCGGTCGCGCCCACCAGCCTGCCCCGTCGGTGCTCGATGGCGACGCTGCGCGGCGTTCGAGCTCTTCAGAGTGGCCTGGTGCGGCGGTACGGGTGCCTGAGAGATTCCCGGGGAGGGTTTGCTCCTTCGGCGATGACGCGGTGCAACCGCACCCGTCATGCTCTCCCGCCGCACTGTAACGGCCAAGATGGTCAGTCCTAGTTTCGCACACCCCCGGGCAGCACGAAGCCCCGCATCGAAAACGATGCGGGGCTTCGCGAAGTGGTAGTGCCGCTACCGACCCGTGCGGGTCAGGCTGCGCGACCGTACCTGCGCTCGAAGCGCGGGGAATTACTTGAGGGTGACGGTAGCGCCAGCAGCCTCGAGGGATTCCTTGGCCTTGTCGGCGGTCTCCTTGTTGGCACCTTCCAGAACGGGCTTGGGAGCGCCGTCCACGAGGTCCTTGGCTTCCTTCAGGCCCAAGGAGGTCAGGGCACGAACTTCCTTGATGACCTGGATCTTCTTGTCGCCAGCGGATTCGAGGATGACGTCGAACTCGGACTTCTCTTCCTCAGCAGCAGCTTCGCCGCCTGCTGCGGGAGCGCCACCGGCCACGGCCACGGGGGCAGCAGCGGTTACGTCGAAGGTCTCTTCGAAGGCCTTGACGAACTCGGACAGCTCGATGAGGGAGAGCTCCTTGAAAGCCTCGATCAATTCTTCGGTGGTCAGCTTAGCCATGGTGTTGGCTCCTTCTTTTACGTGGTTGTCGATACGCGCGGGCACCGACGAGGTTTTGCGTGGTGATAGAACACGGGTTTTTCCGGCCGGAACCGGAACCCGAAACCCAGGGGATCCCGTGAGGGATCAGGCGGCGTTCTCGCCCTGCTCCTCGACCTTGACGCGCAGTGCTTCCGCGGTGCGCACGGTCTTGGACAGCGGGGCCTGGAACAGCGATGCAGCCTTGGACAGGGACGCCTTGGCGGCACCTGCAACCTTGGCCAGCAGAACCTCACGGGACTCGAGGTCCGCAAGCTTCTTGATCTCCGCTTCGGACATTGCGACGCCGTCAAGGTAACCGCCCTTGACGATCAGCTGCGGGTTGTCCTTGGCGAAGTCACGCAAGCTCTTGGCAGCTTCGACAGGGTCACCCGAGATGAACGCGATAGCCGAGGGGCCATTGAGCTGGCCCTCGAACGCGTCGATGCCGACTTCCTTGGCCGCAATTGCGGTCAGCGTGTTCTTCACCACGGCGTATTCAGCGTTCTCACCGAGCGTGCGACGCAGCGTCTTCAGCTGAGCCACGGTGAGCCCGCGGTACTCCGTCAGGACGGCAGCGTGCGAGTTGGAGAAGAATTCCTTCAACTCCGCAACCGCGGCAGCCTTTTCAGGATTCGCCATGGTGCTCC
>JAFAAV010000021.1 GCA_023426375.1 Actinomycetes bacterium
GAGATTCGCGTCACGCTCGACAGCGGCACCGAGCTGACCTGGACGTGGCTGGCGCGCGGGGAATCCGCAGCTAGGAACGAGCGTCTGGAGTCCTGGTTGTGGTTGCAGCTGGAGGGCCAAGAAGGAACGGCGCGACATGCGGCGGCGTGCTCGGCGGAGGAACGCGACGAGGAGAGCGGGGATTTCGTGTGGGCCACCGCGGACGCTGCCGGGCAGGGCCCGTACTGGTTCCTGGCGGCGGAATCTTCCGCCGTGAAATCGTTGCGACGCATGTGTGTGGCACACGGGGTTCAGAAAACTGACATATCGTTCATGGGGTACTGGAAACGGGGGCGCGCCACGGAGTAACCGCTGTCCGGCGGTTCGTGTTGCGCGTGGCCCTCCGCGTCGACGCATCGGATGGTGACAGTGAAGGGCCCACTCAGTAAGGACCTCTCCGCGAGGTCCGTGCGTGTCCGCATCCTGTCCACGATGCTCGCGTTCATGGCCGGTGGCCTACTGATCGCCGGTTTCGTCAGCTATTACGTGCAGTTCACCGTGTTGGAGGATCGTGTCAACGCGGAACTGCTGCAAGAGGTGGACGAGTTCCAGCGGATCGCCGAGCTGCGACAGTCGGACGTGGGCGAGGACGAAAGCACCGAGGACCTGATGCGCGCCGCGATTCAGAGCGCGGTGCCCGGTGAACACGAGGCGTTCCTCGCGTTCCTCGACGACAAACCCCAGTTCAAACCTCAGGAACAGGCCTTCGAACTCGGTCATCCGGAAACGGTGGAGCAGATTCTCGCGGCGCACCAACCCGGTCAGACGATCTTTACCGAGGTCATGGTCGACGGGGAAGCCGTCCCGGCAGCGATTGCCTCCGTGGAGTTGTACAGCGACGAGACCCCGGGCATCTTCGTGGCGGCCAACAAGATCCAGAGTCAGCGCGATCAAATCTGGATCTCGGCCATGACGTACACCGTGGTCAGCCTGGCCACGCTGGTGGCCTCGGCACTGGTCGGCCTGGTCGTGACGGGCAAGCTCATGCGACCCATTGGCGATCTGCGCGACGCGACCCGCGAAATCACCATTTACGACCTGGAACGCCGCGTTCCCGACCCCGGCACCCGGGACGACGTCGCGGCACTCGCCCAGAATTTCAACCGCATGCTCGAGCGGATTCAGGAAGGCTACGCGCATCAGCGGCAGTTCATGTCCGACGTCTCGCACGAGCTGCGCACGCCGCTGACCATTGTCCGGGGCACCCTGGAAACGACCGACCCTGAGGACCCGGAGGACGTCACCGAGGGGCACGAGATCGCCCTGGACGAGCTGGATCGCATGAACAGCCTGGTGACGGACCTCTCCACCCTGGCCAAGACCGGGCGGCCGGACTTCGTGAAGTTCAAGGACGTCAACATGGCGGAGTTCGCACGCAACGCTTTTTCCCGCATCGAACACTTGGGCCCGCGGGAATGGTTGCTCGACTGCAGCACGGACGTGGTCGCCCAGGCTGACGAGGATCGACTCACCCAGGCCGTGGTGCAGTTGGCGGCCAATGCCGTGCGCTACAGCGAACCGGACACCAAGGTCGAGTTGAAGGTCCAGCACATGACCCTTTCCGGTCAATCCATGATCATGGTGGGTGTCCGGGACGAAGGGATCGGCATTGCCGGGGCGGATCAGGCGAGGATCTTCGAACGTTTCGCCCGCGTCTCCGAGAGCGGTGGCGAATCGGGCTCGGGGCTGGGCCTGGCGATCGTCAAGGCCATTGCCGAAGCCCACGGAGGTTCGGTGAGCCTGACCTCCCGCCCCGGGGCCGGGTCCACGTTCACCATGATTTTCCCGCAGGACCATTCCCTCGAGACCGATCCCAAGGAGCGTTGACATGCGAATTCTGATTGCCGAGGACGAACCCCGGATCTCGCGTTTCGTGGCCCGCGGCCTCAAGGCTCACGGTTACACGCCCACGGTGGTGGAGGACGGTATTTCCGCCTTGGACTACGCCAGCAGCGGCGAGTTCGATCTGTTGGTCCTGGATGTGGGCCTTCCGCGCATGGACGGTTTCGCCGTGCTCCGTGCTCTGCGGGACATGGGCGCGGACATTCCCGTGCTGATGTGCACGGCCCGGGACTCGGTCGAGGACACGGTGCACGGGTTGGAAGGCGGGGCCGACGACTACCTGGCCAAGCCCTTCCGCTTCGAAGAATTACTGGCTCGCATCAAACTCCGCGTCCGCGAACGTAATGGCGGCGCTACTACCCAGCCCACCCAGGAGATTCGTGAGTTCGGCGACCTCGCCTTGAACCTCCGCACCCGGGTTGCCACGGTGGGCACCGGCGCGCAGAAACGTGAGGTGGAACTGTCCAGCCGTGAGTACGCGCTGCTGTCGTTGTTCCTGGAGCACCCCAACCAGGTCCTGACGCAGGAGATCATCCTGTCGCGGGTGTGGGGGTACGACTACGACGGCGCCTCCAACGTGGTGGTGGTCTACCTGAGGTACCTTCGCAAGAAGATGGGTGCGGACCGGTTCGTGACGGTGCGCGGGGCGGGCTACAAGCTGGTGGACCCCCTCGAGTCATAGGAATTAGTGCCCCAATGCACTGATTATGAGAGTTTCCTCATATCCGGTTCACGGTGGTTTCATCGACTCGCATCAGACTTGAAGCATGAAAACGCTTCGGAACGCGGTAATCCTGACGGCACTCGGGGCCACGGCCACCGCCATCGTCATCATGCCCATGGACTCCAACGAAGCCACACCCGTTCCCGGAGTTGTGGTCACCCCGCAGTCCGAGCCCAGCGCTTCGTCGACCGAACGCGCGAGCAAGAGCCCCGCGCCGTCCGCCTCACCCTCCGACACGGCCACACCGGGCCGTTCCGACAAGGCCGATGAGCCCGCCGAGGACAAGTCACGGGATGGCAACGACGACGCTCCGGCGCCCGAGCGCGCCGAGCCCGCCCAGGCACCTGCTCCCGCTCCCGTACCTGCGGCCCCGGTACCGGCCGAACGGCCCGCTGCTCCCGCACCGCCGCCGGTCCCCGTAGCCCCGGCTCCCGCACCGGTACCGCAGGCACCCGTGTCCGTTCCCCAGGCACCCGCTCTGAGCAGTGTGTGTGAATGGGATGACAACGAATGGGAATGCGACGACGACGGGGACGACGACTGACCCGGTCAACGTGATCCGGCCGACCCAAAGGGGTCGGCCGGATTGTTGTCGGGGTCAATGTATGGGGGGCTTGGCAGTGTCAGGACGCGGTGGCCGCCAGTCCCACCGTGTACTGTCTGGCGTTCAACTGTTGAGCGAACCAGTCCGAACTCGTGAACAGGACCACGCCGGGGTAGCCCTCGATGATCTGCTTCAGGCGGTCAACGCCCTGAGAGTCCAGGTGCCCGTCCACGTCCTGCACCAGTAGCAGCGGAGGGGTTCCGTAGATGGCCCGGGCCAGAGCAAGTTTGTGGCGGTCCACCGTGTTCAAGGGAGAACCGCCCTGCCTGAGAGTGGTTCGTGGGCCTCGTTCGTAGACAGTGAGGTCCAAGCCCACCGTGGTGAGAACTCGTTCGTCATCACGTCCTTCCAGATCCGGCCGACGATAGCGCAGTGCTCGGTCCAGTCGGCCGCGTTCGAAGACCATGCCGGAGAACGCCCAACCGATCAATTGACGTAGCTCTCGCGGCGGGGCAGCCGAGGCATGGACACCATCGATCCAGACCGAGTCCCACGGTTCATGACTTTCCGGGTGACCGTCGCGTGGCGATTCGATGCGCATGAGCCTCCGGGCAAAAAGCCCAAGGTCACCCGGGCGTTCGGCCACGAGTCGAATGCGATCTCCGGGACCGGCAAGGAGCGTACCTTCTCGGTCGGTCAATCCCGGGAGCCGGACGAGCACGGTACCGGGGCGGGCGGCGGCGTCGGGCACGGGGACCGAGGCGAGACCGTCGCGAGTGGAGGCGACCGCGCGACGTCGTGCCTGGGCCGCACCCAGACCCGGACCGAGCACGTCCCGTGCCGCCATGAAGGTCTGGCGGTATTCCACGATCCGACCCAGATCCAGGATGGGGGTCGTGGCGATGCCCACCACGGCCATGGCAGCCACGGTGAGCACCGCGGGTGCTTGCACCGCGATCCCCGCCGCAGCGACCAACAGGGTGGCGAGAAGGGAAGCGACCATACCCGCGGCTCGAAGCGAGCCGACGGTCCGTGAACGGTACACAGCCTGGGCCACGAGCGCTTCAGATTGCCTGTCGATACGTCTCAGTTCTCGTTGCGTGCCACCGGCCGAGACGATGGTGTCGGCGGCAGTGACGGTCTCCGCAATGCGGGACGCGAGCTTACCCCGTCTCCGCCTCAGCTCGCGTGTCCGGGACAGCACCACGCGTGCCCACACAGCGAGCGCCACGCACAGGATCACCACGGGAGCCAGCAGGGCCACTGCGAACCACGGTTCCAGCAGTGCCAGTACCACGGCCGCCCCGAGGATCAGCGGGATTCCCACGAGCGCCGGTGCGAGCCCCTGACTGACCCAGTTGCGCACCGAGGAGAGGTCGTTGGTCGTCCGGGCCACGGTGATGCCCAGAGGGGTGCGTTCCCCGGGAGTGAGAGCGGATTCGAGGAGCTCCAACCGGATGGTGTGGACGTAGTCCTGACCGAGCCGTTCGGCCGTGACACGTTCGTGTACCTTGAGTCCGCCCAACAGCAGAGCCGAGAACACCAGCACCCCGAGAGCCACTCCGAGTTCAACGGAGATCCCCGGAGCGGCATTCATGCGGACCAAGGCCCAAGCGCTGATTCCTGCCACCATGGCCTGGCCCAGCCCCAGGGCCACGAGGAGGCAGAGCCAGCGGCGTCGTCGACCTGTGAAGAGCGGCGGTAACGTGCCGGGGCTGTCTGGCTGTTCCTCGTCCTCTGTATCGATGACCGCAGTGGGGGGTGTTTCAGATGCCACGGACTGATCCGGAGGGATCGTCCACGGTGCCGCGCAGTACTTCCAGGGCCACCGCGGGTTCACACAATCGGTACGTTCCGGTCACGGGGACGTCCAAGGCATCGCGGGATTCCTTGGCTGCCAGCGGTGACGCCGTGACCACGCCGGACACCAGTGAGGGCACCCGCCCCATGTCGTGGAGCAATCCCACACCTCCCACGGCCCCGAGCGAGTCTCCCGCGGCGAAGACGATGTGGTCGACCACGGATTCGAATTCTTCGCACGCGAGCAACCGAGCGGTTTCGAGTTGGAACAACCCGTCCGCGATCTCGACGAGGACCACATCCGGCTCCACACCGTCCCGGCTGGGAGTGGCCAGCTGGTCCACCACACTGAGGAAGAGCCCCTGCAAGTCTTCGTAGTTGAGCTGGAAGGTCGACGAATAGCCGAAATCGGTGAAGTCGATGACCGTGTGGGCGCCGGCGTCACTGAACAACCGGGAGTCATTGCCCGCGCCCGTTCCGGTCGCCTTGCCCGCGGCGACCGTGAGGCCGGCCCGGGAGAGTCCTCGGGCCAGGCACGCGAGCGTGGTCGACTTGCCGGAATTCATGGAGGTACCCAGCACAGCGATCACGGGAACACGGTGGCCGGGCCGATCACGCTTGGTGGTGATGTCCGGGTCCACCGAATACTGCGCGGCACGTTGGAGCGTTACCACTCCGTGCCGATCCTTGAGCACACCCACCGGGATGATCACGGTGGGTTTCTTCATGCGCCCGTGTTGTTCCACCACGGTGGCGGCCATGCCACCTGCGGCCGCCAAGTTGCACGGTGCCAAGTTCTCGGGAACCACGGCATGGAACTGGTCCGAGGCGTAGCGAGCGCCGTAGGCCACCACGATGTCGTCATCGAGGAAGAGATTCTGGCGGCGGGAATGCGGGCTTTCCAAGGCCTTGTGCTGGCCGATTTCCACCACGCGCGCCAACACCACGTCGCCGGCCTGCGGGGTGTAGTCACCGTCCGTGATCAGCTCGAAGGAGTCGTGCGACAGAGACACGAACTGCTCCACGAACCGCGTGGTATATGCCCATTTCGCTCGTTCGAGTCGCTGCTTGACGGGAACGGTGGCCCTGTTGTCGATGAGGAGGTTGAAATGCTCGTTGGTCGTCGGGCGTGCGGTGTTGGCCAAGGACGAGGTATCCGGTGCGTTGAGGGACATGACTGCTCCTGTCGCTGAGATGAGTGACGTGCGAGCCCGGGATCGGGTTTCGTGCCATGTCCCATGTAAGTGACCTGGTGTGAAGCACTCGTGAGAATCTGATGAAAGTACTCTTATGGCCTGGCCATATGGATGTCGCCAGCTGTGCACCCGGCCGTTCATTTTGAGGGTTAGAATGATGCGGTGCACTGTGTGCACACGGACTGTGAACCGGCCATCACCGGGGAGTCCTCGGAAGAACGGATCGGCCCCTCGGGTCGATCTCAGTAGAACCGAGCGGGCGGGCCCGTGACAGCCTACGAATGAGCGGCTCGCGGCGTCGTCGTTCCTGTCCAGGAGCGCAACGGTGCGAGTAAGCGAGGTGGTACCGCGCCACCGGCGTACTCCGTGCGCCCGAGCGTCCTCGCATCCTGAATTTACTGACGTCTCAGGATGGAGCACCGTGACTGATTCACCCGTTTACCCCAAGGTAAGCACCGACCCCAACGCCCAGGGCGTGCCGTCCGCCCCGCGGTTCCCGCAGGTCGAGGAACGCGTTCTCGAATACTGGAAGAACGACGACACGTTCCAGGCCAGCATCGACCAGCGTGAACGCGGCGAGAACGGTTCCAACGAATTCGTCTTCTACGACGGCCCTCCCTTCGCCAACGGCCTGCCCCACTACGGGCACCTGCTCACCGGGTACGTGAAGGACCTCGTGGCCCGTTACCAGACCCAGCAGGGCCGCCGCGTGGAACGCCGATTCGGTTGGGACACCCACGGGCTGCCGGCCGAACTCGAGGCCATGAAGCAGCTGGGCATGACCGACAAGCAAGAAATCGAGACGATGGGCATCGACAAGTTCAACGATGCCTGCCGCGCCTCGGTCATGAAGTACGCGGACGAGTGGCAGAACTACGTGACCCGCCAGGCCCGCTGGGTCGATTTCGCCAATGACTACAAGACCCTCAACGTCGAGTACATGGAATCGGTCATCGCCGCGTTCAAGTCCCTCGATGACAAGAACCTGGTCTACTCCGGCTACCGCGTGCTGCCGTACTGCTGGAAGGACGAGACCCCGCTGTCCAACCACGAGCTGCGTATGGACGACGACGTCTACAAGGACCGCCAGGACACCACGGTCACCGTGGGCTTCCAGATCCTCGACGACGCCTCCTGGGCCAAGCACCCCGAGGTCGTCTCCCAGCTGGCCGGCGCCCAGGCACTGGCCTGGACCACCACGCCCTGGACGCTGCCCACCAACCAGGCGCTCGCGGTCGGCCCGGACATCGACTACGTGCTGGTCAATGGCGGGGGAGCATTGGCAGAACGCCGCTTCCTGATCGCCTCCGACCTGCTGGACGGCTACGCCAAGGATTTGGGGTACGGCGAAGCCGAGGACCCTGCCGCCGCAGCACGCGAGGCCGTGACCGCCCACTTCACCGGAGCCCAGCTCGAGGGCGTGCGCTACCGTCCGTTGTGGGACTACTTCACGGACGCCGAGCGCTTCGGCACCGGAAGCGCGTGGCAGATCCTCGTGGCCGATTACGTCACCACCACCGACGGCACCGGTCTGGTGCACCAGGCTCCGGCCTACGGTGAGGACGACCAGAACGTGTGCGCCCGCTACGACATCCCCGTGGTGCTCTCGGTGGACGAGTCCGGCGTGTTCTATGACCTCTTCACGGACGAGTCGCTGGCCGCCGGTGCGCCGCTGGCCGGAATTGCCGGGCACAACGTGTTCGACAAGGAAGTGGCCCGCACTGTGATCCGCGATCTGCGCGCCCAGGACGTGCTGGTGCGAGAGTCCAGCTACGTCCACTCCTACCCGCACTGCTGGCGCTGCCGTAACCCACTGATCTACCGCGCGGTGTCCTCGTGGTTCGTCAAGGTCACGGACATCAAGGACCGCATGGTCGAACTCAACCAGGAGATCAACTGGATCCCGGACAACGTCAAGGACGGCCAGTTCGGTAAGTGGCTCGAGAACGCCCGCGACTGGTCGATTTCCCGTAACCGCTACTGGGGCTCACCCATCCCGGTGTGGGAGTCCAGCGACCCCAATTACCCGCGCCGCGATGTCTACGGCTCATTGGCCGAGATGGAGCGTGACTTCGGTAGGCTCCCGCTCAATGCCGAGGGAGAGGTGGACCTGCACCGCCCGTGGATCGACGACCTGACCCGGCCCAACCCGGACGACCCCACCGGCAAGTCCGTGATGCGTCGTGTCCCCGAGGTCCTCGACGTCTGGTTCGACTCCGGCTCCATGCCCTACGCCCAGGTGCACTACCCCATGGAGAACCGGGATTGGTTCGAGACCCACAACCCCGGTGACTTCATCGTGGAGTACATCGGTCAGACCCGCGGCTGGTTCTACACGCTGCACATCCTGGCCACCGCGTTGTTCGACCGCCCCGCATTCCGCAACGTGATCTCCCACGGCATCGTGCTGGGCTCGGACGGGCAGAAGATGTCCAAGTCCCTGCGCAACTACCCGGACGTCACCGAGGTACTGGATCGCGACGGCGCGGACGCGATGCGATGGTTCCTGATGTCCTCGCCCATCCTGCGCGGCGGCAACCTGGTGGTCACCGAGCAGGGGATCCGCGACGGCGTGCGTCAGATGATGTTGCCGCTGTGGAACGTCTACCACTTCTTCGGTCTCTACACGAACGCCGCCAACAGTGGTGCAGGCTACGAGGCGCAGCTGCGCTACCAGGCCGACAACGTGATGGACCGCTACATCCTGGCCGAGACCGGTCGGTTGGTCACCGAGACCAAGGAACAGTTCGACGACTACGACATCTGGGCCGCAGCCGAAACCCTGCGCGCGTACATGGACACCCTCACCAACTGGTACGTGCGTCGTTCACGCGAGCGGTTCTTCGACGAGGACACCCAGGCCTTCGACGTGCTTTACACGTGCCTCGAGACCGTGTGCCGTGTCGCAGCGCCGCTGTTGCCCCTGGTGACGGAGGAGATCTGGCGCGGTCTGACCGGTGGTCGTTCCGTCCACCTGACCGATTGGCCGGACGCCTCCCTGTTCCCGCAGGACGAGGACCTCATGACGCTCATGAACCGCACGCGCGCCATTTGCTCGTCCGGTTCCGCGCTGCGCAAGGCCCACAACCTGCGCGTGCGGCAGCCGCTGGCTGGTCTCACCGTGGCGGTGCCCGAGGGTCAGCGGCTCGCGGGTACGTTCGAGTCCATCGTGGCGGACGAACTGAACCTCAAGGGCGTCACGCTGCTCGATTCCGCGCAGGTCTCACCCGCGGACTTCGGGATCTTGCAGCAGCTGAAGGTCAACGCCCGTGCCGCGGGCCCGCGACTGGGCAAGCAGGTCCAGCAGGTCATCAAGGCGGCCAAGTCCGGTGACTGGTCGGTCTCCGAGGACGGCACCGTGACCGCCGGTGACATCGCCCTCGAATCGGGCGAGTACGAGTTGGTCACGGTCGTCGACGACGCCGCGGAGACCTCCGCGCGCGCCGTCACCGTGCTGTCCGAAGGCGGCTTCCTGGTGCTCGATACGGAACTGACCGATGAGCTGCGCGCCGAGGGCGCCGCTCGCGACATGATCCGCGCTATCCAGCAGGAACGGAAGAACGCGGACCTCAACGTCTCGGACCGGATTCACACGACCATCCACGCGGACGCTCAGACGTGCGCCGCCGTGGAGGCCAACCGTGATCTCGTGGCGGGGGAGACCCTCAGCCGCGAACTCGAACTCATCGAGTCCGATGAGTCCTCGGTGACCGTCAAGGTGGTGAGCTGATGAGCGACGCCTGGGACATCTCCACGCCCCACACCGTGGAAGAGGTTTACGCCGAGCTGCTGGACCGCGCGCCCGAAAACAAGATGGCGCCGCGCCTGGATGCCGTGCAGCGCGCCGTCGACATCCTCGGGAACCCGGAGAAGAGCGCGCCGGTCATCCACATCACCGGAACCAACGGCAAGACCTCGACCGCGCGCATGGTCGAGTCCTTACTGCTCGCCCACGACCTGAGGGTGGGCCGCTACACGAGCCCGCACCTGGAGAAGGTCACCGAGCGCATCAGCCTGGACGGCCAGCCCGTGGCGGACGAGACGTTCGTCCGGATCTACGGGGAGATCGCCCCGTACCTGCAGCTCGTGGACACCGAACTGGCGCAGCGTGAGGAATCCCGGCTCACGTTCTTCGAGGTGCTCACCGTTCTGGCCTTCGCCGTCTTCGCGGACGAACCAGTGGATGTCATGGTTCTGGAAGTCGGGATCGGCGGCAGCTGGGACGCGACCAACGTGGCCGACGCCGCGGTGTCCATCGTGACGCCCGTGGACCTGGATCACACCGAGATGCTGGGGGACACCCTGCAGGACATCGCCCTGGAGAAGGCGGGGATCATCAAACCGGGTGGCTTCCTGGTTTCCGCGGCACAGGATCCCGTGGTGGCGCAGGTTCTGCTGGAACGTGCCCAGGAAGTCGGAGCGCAGTTCCGCTTCGAGGGTGTGGAGTTCGGTGTTCGCGGCCGCACCATCGCAGTGGGTGGACAGATCATTGCGGTGCAGGGTCTCGCCGCGGAGTACATCGACCTCATGCTGCCCTTGTTCGGCGAGCACCAGGCCGAGAACGCCGCGCTTGCCGTTGCCGCGGTGGAGGCGTTACTGGGCGGGGGAGACAAACCCCTCAACCAGGAGCTGCTGGTCACCGGCCTGGGTGCTGTGACCTCTCCCGGCCGGCTCGAGTTGGCGCGCAAGGCACCCCCGGTGCTTCTCGACGCCGCGCACAACCCGCACGGTTTCAAGGCCTCCGCGCAGGCCGTTCGCGAATCCTTCACGTTCGCCAAGCTCAACCTGGTGGTCGGGATCCTGCGTGAAAAAGATGTCGAAACCATGCTGCGTGTGCTCGCCGAGGAATACAGCGAGTACGAACTGGAACTGTGGTGCAGCCACTCCCGGTCCCCACGAGCCATCCCGCCGGAGGAATTGGCGGAGATTGCGGCGGACATGGGCTTCGACGAGGACATGGTGCACGCCGAGGACCGCTTGGACGATGCCATTGCATCGGCTGTCCAGGACGCCGCAGACCGCCAGGAGTTCGACGGCGCGGTGTTGATCACCGGCTCGGTCACCGTGGTGGGTGAGGCCCGTGCGCTCCTTGGACTCTGACAACCGCCGGACCCCCAGGAGGGACTGAGCATGGCGAAAATGACCAAGGCCCAGCGCGCATGGCGCCCGGGTCAGAAGAAACCGCGTCGTTCCATCAAGGCGATGTTCGCGGTCTCCGTTCTGTCGATCGAGGCGTTCATCGTCTTCTTCGCAACGTTGGCCGCGTTCGGAATCCTGGCCCGTGACTGGGGAACCACTCAGCAGTGGTTACTCGTGGGTGGCGGTGTGCTGCTCACTCTGGTGTTCCTGCTCGCGTGCGGCATGGTGCGCAGGCCGGGTGGCTACGTGATCGGCTGGGTATTGCAGCTGGTGCTGATTGCCACGGGATTCCTGCTTCCGGCCATGTTCGTGATCGGTGTGCTGTGCGCCCTCGCGTGGTGGTACGCCGTGGTCAAGGGCACCACCATTGATCGCGAGAACCGTGAACGTGATCGGCTCCAGGAACAGTGGGAAGCCGAGCATCCGGAAGAACGCGCCTGAGTTCCTGGGCCACGCTTCCCGGCCGGTAGGCTGGTCGCGGTACCTCTGACGAGATCGAAATCAAGGAGATGTAGATGACGGAACGCACCCTGGTGCTGGTAAAGCCCGACGGCGTGGAGCGCGGCCTGACCGGTCAGATCCTCGCCCGCATCGAGGCCAAGGGCTACAAGATCGTGGAACTCAAGCTCGTGCAGGCCACGCGTGACATCCTCGAGAAGCACTACGAGGAACACCAGGGCAAGCCCTTCTTCGAACCGCTGGTCGAGTTCATGGGGTCCGGTCCCGTGGTCGCCGCCGTGGTCGAGGGCAACCGTGTGATCGAGGGCTTCCGCAGCCTGGCCGGTTCCACCGAACCCACCACCGCACCTCCCGGCACGATCCGCGGTGATCTGGGTCGCGACTGGGGCGAGAAGGTTCAGAAGAACCTGGTCCACGGTTCCGATTCACCCGAGTCGGCGGAGCGCGAGATCGGCATCTGGTTCGCCTGATCGGCTGACCTGCTCAACCAACGACGGCGGGGTGAGACTGGAATTCCAGTCTCACCCCGCCGTCGTCGTCATTGGGCGAGCCAACCCGCCAGCGACGATGACGGCGCCATTGAAGGCACTCAGAATGACCCGCATGCTGTGCTTGGTTAGAGCCCTGGATCGCACATGGTGTGCCGGCGGAGCCCTTGAAGGCCTTCTACGAGGTCCTATCGGCACCTGAGATGACATGGCTGGTCCTAAAGGCGCCGCACATGCCCGCCGAAGACGCAATCGGTATGAAGTTCCACGGGGCCACAGCTGTCTTCGTCAAGGCGTACCGGGGCGGGCGCGGCCCGATCGGTATCCCTGGACCGCCACTGCCGGAAGCCCAAGGGTTCAGGCAGATCACTGTTAGACGAAAATCACCGTGGAGAAGCGGATGGCGATGATGCCGAAGGCGATCACCAGGATGCCGATGGAAATCAGCCAGGCCCACGCGGTGGAGTGGCCGGCCTCGACCATCCGGTTGCCGAACATTCCGGCGCGGGCGTTACGTGCCGTGGTGTGAACCAACAGGATGGTTTGAACGCACCACACGATCATGCAGTAGAGGCACAGTGTGTTGATCTCGAACGTGGTCTGCCACCACAGCCACAGCGTGAACACGGAACCGGCCAGAATTCCCGTCCAGATGAGCCACCAGTACCAGTTGGCGAAGCGTGCCCCCGCCAAGACCGCCAGAGCCAAGGCAACGACCACGGCATAGGCCACGATGCCGATGAACGGGTTGGGAAAACCGAAGAGCTCGGCCTGCGGGGTGCGCATCACGGTGCCGCACGAGAGCCACGCGTTGATGTCGCAGCTGGTGCGGTGGCCGGCATCGGCGTAGATGGCCAAGCGTTCCATCACCAATGTCGCGGAGGCTGCGAAGCCGATGATCGACAGAATCAGGGCAAGGATTCCCCAACCCCGGTCTGATGATGTGCTGTGCTGACGGTCCATGGTGTTTGTTGAGCTCACACGCCGATGCTAATCGACCCAGCATCCCGGGCGATGTGGCCTGCCGCACACGTCAATCCTGGGGTGAGTCTGCGGACTGTGAGATACTTGGCAACGGTCGGTCCCCAGCCGTACACGGGAACCGGTCCGACAGGACCTCCGATAAAGAGCGGATGGACCCGCGGCTCTCAACAGATCGAGCGCGTCCGTCCGAGGAAAGTTCGCGATCCCCAAGGATCAAGCGACTCGGACATCCGTCGGCCTACCAGCAGCGCTCAAGTCAGTCAGCGCACTCGGTAGGTACCACAATGACTTCCGGCGGCCGCGTGGTTTCCCCACCGGTTCGACCGACCGAGATCACCTCGGACCCGGGTGCGGACGGTGTTCCGAGCAGGAGTGTATCCACACATGGAATCCGAACAGGACAACGCGGAACAGACGACGCAGGAACAGGAATCTGCTGTGGAGCAGCAGAACCCCGCCGAAACTTCGGAGCCGGAGACTGCTGCAGAGCAGCCCGTTCTTGAGCAAACCCCGACTGAACCCCAAGTCGACACCCAGGTAGACGAAGAGCCCGA
>JAFAAV010000133.1 GCA_023426375.1 Actinomycetes bacterium
GGACCGGAGAACAAATAGGCGTGATTGACCCTGTTCTTGCGCAGGGCAGTCATGAGGGGCTCGGTCACATGTTCCTGACCGATGACATCCTCGAAGGTCTCCGGGCGATAACGGCGGTACAGGGCGGTAGTCACGTATGAAACCTTAGCCGCGGTCACCGACAGGCACAGCGCGACCGCACGGTTGGGGAGTTAGAGACGAAAAGACCCCTCGCGCACCCGCCAGAGCCCATTTACCCTTGCTACCTTCCGGTCCTGGGGGAGTTCAACAGGATGACGCCACGCGAGGGGCTGCCCATTACTTTAGCTCAACTGAGGGCAGAGTTCGAAACCGTCTGCTCACCCTTCATGCATCGGTTGTCGGTCCTGGGCGACGACGCCGCTCAGTTCGGATTTTGCCTCCGCTTCACCCTCGATTCGCATCCAGGGTTCGAGTTCCGCTATGCTGAGTGCCGCACGTTGCCCACACGTTGGGGAATGTGCACGCCTGGAGGATTCGCCTAGCGGCCTATGGCGCACGCCTGGAACGCGTGTTGGGTTAACGCCCTCGGGGGTTCAAATCCCCCATCCTCCGCGTTGTGAAGTAGCCCCTGACTAGTGGAAACACCGGTTAGGGGTTACTTTCATGTCAGGGGAGCCCCATGATTTTCGGGGTTATAGGCCGCCGGAGCGAGAGACTGCAATCTAATCGACATTACGACCAGAACCCCTCGCGGCCTACATTCTGATCGACGTTGAAACCAAAAACCGCTGGAATCCTGGCTCTACCGTCGATCATTCCGTGCCGTCCCCCGCACGATGGGCTTACCGTCGATCGGGTAGCAACTCTCATGGGGTGAGTTGAAGCCTCTATGGTGCACTTGATACGAGGCCACCTTTCTTCACGGGAGGCAGTATTCCCTGACAAGGTAGCGATATCCTGGGGCATCTAGGCAAGGAGTCCCCCAGTATGAAACGTAGTGTCATTCCCGCCCTCTTGATATTGTTCACTCTCGCTGCTTGCGGAAATGCGGAGGAAGGCGAAGACCTATCTGGCTCCAGCAGCCCAAGCGAAACGACGCAGAACGCATCCCCGACTGTTTCTGCCAGTCCAAGTGCGGAGCCGGACTCTCAGGAGAGTGGAGAACCAACTGCCGGAAGTACCGGAGCCGAAACGACAACAGGACAACAAGCTCCTTCAGCAGAAAGCGCGGCACCCGAGGAAAACGTGGCCCCTGAGCCAGCTCCCGCCGATGACGGGCAAACCACTAACCTCAATGAATTCCTGACCAGTGGAGGCGTCTGTTTCTCGGATTACTTCCCTGCCGGTCCGCCTACAGAATCCGCGATTGCCGAGATTCAGAATCATTGTGCAACCCAGACCCCGGAACCAAACTACGGGTATCTTCCGGGGCAGGACACTGAATCTGAGATGGCTGAATGCGCAGCGTTAGATCCCGAGACATCCTCGTCAGGGGCCATCCAATATTGCTACATGGAATACGGAATTCATCCGGGAGGTCCTGCTGGAGAAGCAGACGGAGTCGGCATTCCTGGCCCCTAACAGGTAATGGCCCAGGTCAACTTCGGCTTCAGCCACCGTCGATGACATACGCCATCGCCGAGCCGACTCGCGCCGCTAGTAGAGGGTTATCAGCGGTTCCGGCGCGTGGCGATCGCGATTCCCAGACCCACGACCACCAGAAGCCCCAGGACCACGGCGGCACCGATGGCAACCGGCATGCTGACCCCGAAAACCTCGCCTGACTCTGTGGCTTGAGCATTCTCGGCGCCCTCTGCGTTGTCCCCGTTGTCACTATTCGCGCCGGAGGAATCGGAGTCATCCGACTGGTAGTCGGCAGCCGATGCGGAGGGGCCAGCCAACGGGGCGATCGGTTCATCCGAGGGTTCAGGGCCGTCGTCCGTGGGCGCGCTCCACTCTGGTCCGTCGATAACCTCGCCGTCGCGAAGAACCGTCAGCTCGTACTCTTCCTCGACACTGGCTTTGCCGTTGTCCTCGCCGCCGTCCAGGGTCACCATGACGAACCAGTCGCCGATGTAGGCGGCATCCTTTTGGAAGGCCATGCTGCTTCCCGTTCCGACCCCGCCGGAGTTGCTGTAGATAGGCCAATAGGCGTTCGTGTTCTCCGCAGAGACTTCAGCCTCGTCCTTCAAGGACGTGCTCATCTCCACGCCTGCTTTGCCTCGCAAAGGGTTGGCGACTTCAAGCTTGGCGGTTCGCCGTTCTTCTGCGCTTCTCGCATTGAAGACAGCCTTGGCAACGGGTCGTTGTCCCCAATCCATGGGCATCTTGTAGATGCGGGTCTCGCCGGGTACCAGCGACCCGCTGTAGGTTCCCGGCTCGATTTCAGTGGCGGTGGAGTACGAGGTGCCGCCGGCCACATCGGTCACGGGGTAGTCGTCGTCCAGTTCGGGCACGTCGTCCTTCTCTGAGCCGTAGGAGTGGTTGTCCTCCGGGCCGATCTGATCCTCGGGCGCGTCCGACTCAAGCCCAATGACGAGCTCAACCGGTAGCTCGTCTTCGTACGCGCTACCCGTGCGCTTGACCTCCAAGTTCCAATCGGAAGGATCGCATGACTCCTTCGGCGTCAAACGGAGGATTGAAGCGGACGGAGCTTCGCGGCCAACCGACGTGGATTGGTAGTCGGAACTTCCGGTCTGGTTGCAGGACGCGTTTTCGGCTTCGACATCCACGGAGAAGTTGTCTCGCACGCCCCCCGGGCGATGCACGAGTTCCTCCATGGACGGATCCACTACGGTCGCGGACACATGCGCCCGGTAACCCTCCGGGATGTTCAGTTTGAACCAACCGGCGGTGCCCTCCTTGCTGGTCACGGTGGGGCCGGGCATCTGGGTTTGGTAATTGCCTTCACCCAGGTACTTGCCGGAATCGCGGTCCTCACCCAAAGTGATTTCGGTGCCGCCCGCTTCATAGGCCTGGCCTACGCGCTGCGCCAGGGCCGAGAGGGTGGAACCGAGCTCATCGCTGTTGTCCGCCGAGGAATAAGTACCACCGGTGGCCTCGGCGATGCATTCCAGCTCACTCTGGGCGTCGTCGTTGACCTTGAAGCCAACGGTGTGGACGGCCAAGTTCACGCCGTCGGCCCCCAAGTCCTCGGCGACGTCGCAGACCTCCGGAGGCGCGCACGTGTCGATTCCGTCCGAGACCAGAACGATCGAGCGAGGGCCCTCATCGCCGAGCTCTTCGGCAGCCTTCTTGAGCGCATTGCCGATGGGGGTGTAGCCCGTAGCTTCCAACTCATCGATCTCTTGGGAGGTGGCGTCGCGGTCGAGTGGACCCACAGAGCGCAGCACCCGGATGTCCTGGCATCCGCGCTCGTAGTTGTCCGGATCGTCGTCACTGATCTCGGAACCGTAGGCGATCAGGCCCAGCTCGACGTCGTCGTCGAGGTCCTCGAGCATGCCGTTGGCCGCTTTCTTGGCGGCGTCCATGCGGTTCCCGCCGCCCACATCAGACTCCGCCATGGACCCTGATGCATCTAGAACGAGCGCGATTTTGGGAGGTACCCGCCCGTCGTCGTTGGAAGGGGAAGGCGATTGGGTTTGGGCCTGTGCCGGCGCCGTGAGCGCCAAGGCCAGGGTCAATGTCGAGACGGCGGCGAAGTAACGGCGAAGCATGTAGGTCTCCTGCGCGGGCGAGAGCGTAACAATCGCAAACTACCCCACGCGTGTGACGCAGGAAACAATTGTTTCGTTGGGTAACTGGCGTTACTACTGCGGCCGCGCAGGAGACTCTGTGTGGCGTTACAGACCTGGAATTATCGCTTCTTGGGCGTGAACGACGTGGTGCACTTCCAGATCGTGTTGCCCTGCTTCGCGGACACCTCCACGACCACCTTGCGTCCGGGCGTTGCACCGGCGATGGGGTATTTGACCGACGCGGTGCCCTTGGTGGAGGCGGTCGCGTACTTGGTGTTCGTGGTGGTCTTGTACTTGGCTTTGGTGGTGACCTTGGACCGGGCGCCCACCTTGGACACCTTGACGTAAGTGTTGGTGTACTGGCGCGGTTGGGTCACGGACATGGTCGCCTTGCACGGTTTGACCACCGCAGCTTCAGCGGGTGCGGCTCCCACGGCAACGGTGCCGGAGGCCAAGAACAAAGCGATGAGTCCGGTCGTCACGGAACGACGGAAGGATGATGCGGCATTCATGCGCGGATCCTTTGTTACGGGCGATAACTCTCCGAACTCGGAACCGATGTTCCGTGTCAGGACGGCCCAGCCAGACCGTGAGTCCCTCGCCGATCAGGGGGGATGCTCACATCATAAGGACACTAATGACCCGCGAGTAACTATTGTCGCAACATGACGCGCACGAGTTTTTACGCCGCCGACAACGACGCCGCCGCGTCCAGCTCGGCGCACAGGGTCACCACACCGGACCCCCACGTTTAACAGCGCCGCGGCCACGCTCGCAAGGAGCGTGGCCGCGGCGTCGTCGGCGGTGCTGTGAGGGCTACTTCTTACCCGCCCGGAAACCCGCGATGTACGGGTCGTGGTCGGAGGAAGCGATCTCGTTGGCCACGTAGTAGTCGAGCGCGGTGGTGCGGTACTGGCTGTACTGCAGCAGCGGGGACTGGCCGGAGTTGATGTTCCAGGCGTCCGCGCCGGTCATGCGCTTCTTCAAAGACGGCGAGACCAGCATGTGGTCCAGCGATCCCACCTGGCCACCGAACACGTACGTGTAGTCATCCTCTGTGGCCTGCGAGTAGCCGGCGCCGTAGAACTCCTGCATCGGGTCCTCTTGGGCGTAGGAATTGAAGTCGCCCAGCACGGCCACGTCCTCGGAGCCCGCGGTCTTGGTCAGCTCGGGGATCCAATCGACGACGGCGCTCGCTTGCGCCACGCGCGCGGCGTTCCAGGCTCCCTGACCGTCGCCGTTGTCGCGGTTGGGCCCGGTGCGAGGTGCGGAACCCTTGGACTTGAAGTGGTTGACCACCACGGTGGTGGGGGCGGCACCGTGCTTGCCGCCGCCCTTGTTGGCGGTGAAGGTCGCCGCCAGGGGAGTGCGGGCATTCTCGAACGCGCCGCCCGCAACAGCCTCGGAACCGAGAGCCTGAGCCGGGCCCACCTGGGTGACCTGCTTGGGCTGATAAATGATGGCGTTGGTGATGAAGTCCTGATCGGCCACGGGCTGCAGCTCGGAGTCCGGCACCGAGACGAAGTCCCACTTGGTGTAGCCGGCGGCCTTGTTCAGGGCGGTGACGAGGTTCTGCAGGGCCTCGTCCTTGGGCTCACCGAGCTTGGCGGAATTCTCCACTTCCATGAGACCGACCACGGAGGCGTCCAACTGGTTGATCGCGGAGACCGTCTTGGCCTGCTGGCGCTGGAAATCGGCTTGGTCGAACGCACCGCGCACGTCGCAGTTCTGGGCCACGTTGTAGGTGCCGTCGGTCGAGTAGTTGCCGCCGCGGCAGCCCTTCTCCTGACCCACGGTCGTGAAGTAGTTGAGCACGTTGAACGAGGCGATCCGCATCTGCCCGCCCACCGCCGACTTGGGGTCGGCCGAGCCCGAGAAGCGTGCCGGTTCCTCGCCGGGAACCACCGGGGAGGTCGGCTGGAAGCGCCACTTGTCGAAGCGGTAATCCACAATGACCGGTTCGGTGATGCGAGCGGTGTCGCCCACCGCAACGGGGTCCTCACGGGTCAGGTAGGGAACTTGGCGGGGCTCTTGGCTCGGCGACGCCGCGAAGCCCCGGTTGGTGCCGTCATCGAGCGTGACCGAGATGGCACTGTTGCGCTCCGCCTGTGCTTGCGCCTCTGCGCTGCCCGGCCGTGCGACCTGGGTCGGCTGCGCGGGAAGTTCCTTGCCCGCGGCCAGTCCGAGCTCGCCGTAACGGCCAACGCCGTAGGTGTCCGCCACCTGGAACTTCTCCTTGGGCTTGTACAACATGGATTCGAGGTTCTCGCGCGTGGCGGCCGTGGAGGTCCAGTCGTTGGTGACGGGCTTCACAGCAGGAAGTTCTTCGGCCACGGGGGTGACCTCGATATTGCCGGCCAGCTGGGTAAGTCCGCGATATTCGCCGGCCTCGCCCGTGACCTGTACTCGGTCACCCACGGAGACCGTGGACTGCGTGTTGCCGGTGTAGACGAAGATGCCGTTGGATGCCTGGGACGTGTCCACCTTGCCGCCGGTACCGGGAGTCTGGATCACAAAACCACCGAGTGTGCCCGGGTCACCCGGATATACAGCGGTGACGATCGAGGGTTCGGTGGTGACCGTTTGACCCTTGAGGGGCGTCTCGGGGCCGGTGCCCTGAATTTCGGAGATGGACACGGTCTCCGCAGGGGCGGCGAATGCGGGTGCCGCGGCAAAACCGCTGCACAGCAACATGGCTCCGGTGGAGGCGGCCGCTATCCGGATCCGCAACGAGGGCTTTGATGACTTATCGGGCATGAGAGGTCTCCAGATAGGGGTGAGGGGTTATCGCTTGCCCGGAACCATGACGTCCACCCACACCAGGCGGTGGTCGGAGGTCGGGAACGGGTATTCGCCGGTCAGCTCGGAACCGGGCTGACCGGAGGCGGGCCAGAAAACACCGGCGTCCAGCAGCGGCAAGTTCTTGGACGGCAACGCGTAGTCCACGCGCAGGTTGCCCGGAGTCGGGTTGTCGTTGAAGTCGGCGGTGTCGCGTGCCGGGTCGGATTCGTGGGTCAGGTTTGCGCCGCCCTGGCGTTCGCTGGCCTCCGCAGCTCCGTTCGAGGTCGGCAGCGGATCGCGTACCCGCGAGTTGTTCAGCAACTGGCCGATGGCACCCGGGAACGAATCGCCGTCGTTGGGGTCGGAGTTGTAATCGCCCACGATCACGAAGCGCTCGCCGCGCAGTAGACCACCGTGCTGCCCGGCGTCGTCGTAAATGTAGGAGGCCGTCTTGTTGCCGGTGACGTAATCGGCCCAGAAGCGGATCTCGTCGTTGTTCTTGCGGCCGTTGCGGTCCTCGGGGCCGTCGAAGCTCGGCGGGGTGGGATGCGCCGCCAGAACGTGCACGGTCTTGTTGCCCACGCGCACCGGAACGTCCCAGTGGGATTTTGAGGACAATCGCAGCTGCTCGGCCTGCTCCGGCGTGTAGTAGTCGGTGGGCAGCTGGTTGTTGGGCATGTTCTGCCAGCGGAAATTCTGGAAGGTGCGCACCTGATCCTGCGCGATGGGGTATTTGGAGTAAATGACCATGCCGTACTGGCCGGGGAACAGGCCGAAGCCCCACGCGTCGTCGGGCCCGCCCGTCTGCCCGTCCTGGTTGAGATCCAGCCCGGACTGCACACCCGTATTCACCGGAGCCACGTAGTAGTACGGGTAGTCCACCGGCGCTTGGCCGTTCTGCCCGACCGACAGGTAGTTGTCGCGGAAGGCCTCCGCAGCCTGACCGCCTGGCACGTAGTCGAACTCGTTGACGAGCACCACGTCCGGGTTGTTGATCTGGATGACCTCCGCGATATTGCGGGCCTGTTGATTGTCCGGCGTGGACAGGTCCCGCAGCAGCTGACCTTCCTCGTTGCGGTTCAGCGACGCGTTATACGTGGCCATGCGCAGGCCGTGCCTGTCGCCGGTCACGTTCGTGCTTTTCGACGACGACGCCGCTCGCCCACCTTCACCGGCCACGGCCGGTGCCACCGCGCTCACGGCGAGAGCAACGGCGAGGGCGCCAGCGGACGAGACAACAAGGGCGCGAGATCGAGCACGCATACGAACCTCCAGGTCAACACACAGTGACCTTGAGCATAAGCGCGATAAACGACCAGGTCGTGGCGGGGAAGTAAAAACTTGGTGGTGGGTCGCCGAGCGTGTTGGAGGCCTGATTCGTAGGCGGTCAGTCGTAATATATTTGATTGGTTCCAGTCGACCTTGCGGTGTGCTGGAGCGGGAGATTGTGTGCTATCTGCCCCTATACCGGGAAGAATCTCTAGATACTCAGGCAACTATATGGAAATATATTGACATGGGTCAGCCTGAATTTCACTACGTGGACCAACTACCCCGTCGTCCGCATGAGCCAGAGATGCGCCTCGTTGCAGCGGACGGTGTGCGGCGCCGTGAGATGGGCGACGAGACGTGGTTAGAAGTAGACCCGAGTGCACTCAAAGCGCTGGCCTACGAGGCGTTCAGCGACGTCTCCCATTTTCTGCGAACTGATCATCTCGCGCAGCTGAGGCGAATCCTGGACGACCCGGAAGCCTCACCGAATGACCGGTATGTCGCCCTGGATCTGTTGAAGAACGCCAACGTGTCCTCCGGAGGTGTTCTGCCCATGTGTCAGGACACCGGTACGGCGATCATTGCGGCCAAGCGTGGCCACCGGGTGATCACGGACGGCAAGGATGCCGAAAACCTCTCCAGGGGCATCTTTGATGCCTTCCAGGAACTCAATCTCCGGTATTCCCAGATGTCACCGGTCTCCATGTGGGATGAGGTCAACACCGGAACCAATCTGCCCGCCCAAATCGAAATCTCCTTGGATGAAGGGGCCGAGTATGAGTTCCTCTTCATGGCCAAGGGAGGGGGCAGCGCCAATAAATCGTTCCTCTACCAGGAAACCAAAGCACTCCTGGACGAGCAGAGAATGCTCGAATTTCTGCGGGAAAAGATCGAGAGCTTGGGCACGGCTGCATGCCCGCCGTATCACTTGGCGGTCGTCGTCGGTGGCACGTCTGCGGAGTTCGCACTGAAGACCGCCAAGCTGGCCTCCGCCCATTATTTGGACACCCTGCCCGATCACGGTGAGGGTTTGGGCAACGGCTACCGCGATGTGGCGTTCGAGGAGAAGGTCTTCCAACTCACCACTCAGCTGGGGCTGGGCGCGCAGTTCGGCGGCAAATACTTCTGCCACGACGTGCGAGTCGTCCGATTGCCTCGGCATAGCGGATCGCTTCCCGTGGCACTCGCGGTATCTTGCTCGGCCGACCGCCAGGTACTGGGGAGGATCACCGCGGACGGTGTCTTCCTCGAGCAACTTGAACGAGACCCTGCCCGGTTCATCCCGAACACGGGCCTGGAAGAACTGACCGGCTCGGATGAGGTGATGACCATCGACCTGGACACCTCGATGGGCGAGATTCGAAAGCGACTGAGCCAGTGCGACGTCGGCGCGCGAGTATCCCTGAACGGGACTCTGATCGTGGCCCGCGATATCGCCCACGCGGAAATGCGCGCGAAACTAGAGCGGGGCGAAGACCTACCCGACTACATGCTCAAACACCCCGTTTACTACGCCGGGCCGGCCAAGACTCCGGATGGCATGGCGTCCGGATCGTTCGGGCCCACGACCGGCGGACGCATGGATGGATACGTAGAAGAATTCCAGTCGCGCGGTGGCTCATTGGTCATGCTGGCAAAGGGCAACCGGTCCGCCTCCGTGACCCAATCGTGTGAACGCCATGGAGGCTTCTACTTGGGTTCGGTGGGCGGACCGGCTGCGCGGTTGGCTCAGGACTGCATTACATCAGTCGAGGTGATCGACTATGAACACCTGGGAATGGAAGCAGTCTTCAAGATCACCGTGGAAGATTTCCCCGCTTTCGTCGTTGTCGATGACAAGGGCAACGACTTCTTCAACGATGGTGGTGCGACCGTGGTCCCCCTGGGCCGCACGCGGTTGGCGGATCACCCCTGATCCGCAGAGTTCAGTCGAAATTCGTTACGTACTTCTGGCGCTCGTTGAGTTCTTCGGTAAGTTCCTCCACGCGATCGAGGGTGGCGGGATCCGCGCCGTCCGGGTTGGTGAGATATTCGCGTTCAAGCTGACGGCAGACTCGACCGTGCAGTGCAAGGACGGTCTTCAAGTCCAGGTCTGCCAGCTCGTTCGGGAACTGATCCTCCGGGGCGAGGAAGGTGCTGGAAGGGTCAAGTTGTTGGGACTCCGTGGGGGCAGCGTGATGTGTGTGCGGGGGAGTGGTGGGGATGATGATTTCGCTCATGATGCACCTTCCTTGAGGGGCGTTAGTGTCATGCCTGCCAAGACCTTTGAGGATCGCTTGTCTGCAGACGAGATATGGGCGGGGAGATGAGCGGGAACCACGAAATGAACGGGTGGCCCGTTGCTCAGGGAAACCTCGTAATCAATCGCGTCGCGCAATAGATCCAGGCCGAGGGCCTCAATATGGCGTGCGGGTGTTGCGTCCAGGGTGACGCGGGCACCGGGCGTGAGCTTACGAGCCCGGCGTATGAGGGGTAGGAGGGCTGACTGGCTGAGCCTGGTCAGGCATCCTGTGGTGATGATCCGGATATCTTGTCCGTCCATGTCAATCTGGACGGTCGCGGAAATTTTATGGTCCACTCGTGCGGCCTTCCTCCATGGTTAGGGGGTGGCCGCGGCTTGACCTGTGGTTAAGCGTATTGCACTACTAGCGAGTAGGGAACGTTTTCCCTAATAAATCGTAATTTGGGCACAAACTGTTAACGTTCGAAGTGCGTGCGGGCGGGCTCGTTTCCCATCTTCGCCACCAGCTCGGCGGCGAGCTCACGGAGCTTGATATTTCGATGATTGGATGCCGCGGTCAGGATATCCACCGCTTCGCCTTGTGAGCAGCGGTTCTGCCCCATGATGATTCCCACTGCCAAGTTGATGACGGTGCGGGAGTTGATGGCGGCGGTCAGATCCTTCTCGACGTCGCGTTGAGTTTCGAGTCTGAGGGCCAGTTGCAACGCGCTTGAAGCAGCTGAGACTTCTTGCTCAATCATTTCGACTGTGGCGGTGTCGAAGGCGCGGGGCTGGGTTGCGTAGACGTCGAATCCTGCGGCGGCCCCACTCTCGAGCTGCATTGGAACCCCCAGAATTGAGTAGATCCCCATCTCCGCGGCGGCTTTCCCGTACTCCGGTCATCGAGTATCGGTCCGGGTATCGGGGACGTACACCATCTGATTCTCCCGAGCTGCCGTGAGACAGGGGCCGTCGCCGTGATGGTGCTGGAGTTCGTCCAGAGAATCTAGGACCGCATTCGAGGAGGCCATGGGCGTGGTCCGCTTGGGGCGCAATAAGGTCACTGAACAGTAGACCTCGTTCTCGCTGGTCGAGATGGTGCGTGCCAGGTCGGCCGTGAAAGCGTTGAGAAATTCAGAGATGTTCTCACTGTCCAGCAGTAGCTGCTGAATCTGCTCGTGAGACAGGTTGTCGGCCTCTTTGTTGGTCATGGCCCGCTCCTTCGCAGGTGAAAACCGAACACCCTGGAGGGATCGATCCGGGGTGGAAACTATCAACCCAGTCTAGTCTTCGACGGCTTCTTTGCCTTCAGGATCTTCGTCGTCCTTGGAGACGGGTGTATCAATGATGGGATTCCTGCGCCGAAGAATGTCTGCAGCGTACGGTGCCCGCGGAGGGGCCTGTTCAGCGAGAAGCTCGTTGGCCGCCTGAGCCAAGAGATCGCGTTGTAGGCGCGGCAAGACTAGGGAGTGGTGAAGAAACGCGTCCATCTCGAACTCGCTGATGCTGCCGCCGATGCTGAAAAAGTACAGCCACAAGCGACCCTGGTCGATGTTGGCTGCACGCATGGTGGCCAATAACTGCCGGGCCTGTTCGTAACCTACCGAGGCATCGTCGGACTCATGAGACTTCACGATGGTTCGCCCTGATTCTCCCAATCGGTCAAGATTTCGGAGGCCACGTCGAGCACGCGTCGGTTGCTGGTTCTCGCGCGTTCTAGAAGGCGGATGCGCGCAACATCTCGACTCAAGTGCTCCTGGGCCATGAGCACCCCGGCGGCCATGCTTATGGTGTCCCGTGTGCTCAGGGCATCGGTCAAGGCTTTGCTCAGTCGTACGGGGGATTCGACGCTCTGAGCGGTTCCCAAAAGCGTGGCGGCGGCGTCGGCCAGTAGGCCGAGAAGGTGCACTTCGGTCTCGCCGAAGGCATGCGGTTCCGCTGCGTAGACCTTCAAGGCACCTACGTGGCGCCCCCGGTAAATCATGGGGGAGCTCAGGATGGATCCGATCCCCATGGATGCGACAGCTTCGATCCAATCCGGCCAGCGGGTTTCCACGGCTGTGTCGTCCACTCGCTGCGGATCGCCGGTGGCCCATGCGCTCAGGCATGGTCCTTGTCCCAGCTCGTATTGCAGTGCATCGGCGGTTTCCACTGCGGGATTCGTGGATGCACTGGATAGCCTCTTGCCGTCCTCGTCAAGGAGCGAGAAGCCGGCTCCCGTGGCGGATGAAATGGTCCGGTGAGCCGCCCATGCGAGCTTGCTCGCGGCAGAGGTTGCGTCCTGCTCGTTGAGGAGCATCCCGGACAGGTGTGCGAAGACCCTGCTGAGTTCAACGGGAGTGGTATCGGAAGACATGGTGTGCGCCGTTCATTCGGAGTAGCCGGTCAAGGTGCGATGGCAACTGCCTCAAAAACTACTAATCACCACCGGCCTCATTGCAGACAACCAGCTTGGTGACAAGTGTACCGAGTAAGTCACCTTTTAGGGTGAGGCAGCCGAAGCTCGAGAGAAAGCGAGCGTCAGAGCTCAAGAACCCGCGCGTGGATCACCGAACGGTGGTGCAGCGCGGTACGGAGGGCGCGGTGAACGCCGTCCTCCAGGTAGAGCGTGCCGTCCCAGGAGACGACATGCGGAAAAAGGTCGCCGAAGAAAGTGGAATCTGCGTCCAGAAGTTTGGAGAGATCCAGCATGGATTGCGTTGTGACCAGATCCGCGAGTCGGACCTGTTTCGGTGGAATCTTGGACCAGTCAGAGGGTGTGACCAGGCCGTGTTCGGGGTACGGGCGTGAATCGCCCACGGCCTTGAAGATCATTGGTTCAGCCTAATGGGTAGCGCTCGTGCGATCGGGAACGGTTCGGTGGGGGACTATCTACGAAACCACACTCAACGCCGGTCGCGCTGAAGGCAACGGAACAGGGCGGGAATTCTGGTCGAACTGGGCGCCCAGGCCACGCTGGATGAACAGGACGGTTGCGTCGGTCCGTTCCTTCTGTGCGCGCTCACTCTCGGCGCCGTGACTGCGGTCCGCAGTCGAGGCCAGCGAACCGTGGACCAGCTGCGTGAGCTGCGCGGAATCAGTGCGCGGGAGGAAGCCCTCGGACATGGCGCGCTCCAGGATGTCCACCAGAACGCTCTGGAGTTTGCCCACGTGTGCGCCGAGTTTGGCGAAATCCTCCGGGGCGAGCACGGTCTTCATGGCCTCGCCGGGAGGCAAATGGCGGCGGCTCATGTCCTCGAGCTGGGCACGCACGTAGATTCCCAGCTGATCGATGGGGTTGTCGGTCTCCGTCAGATCCTGTTCGAGGTCCGCCACGAATCGTTCCGTCTCGTCCAGCGCATAGGCGACCAGCAATTCACCCATGTCTGCGAAGTAGTTGTACACCGCAGTGCGGCCCACTCCGGCGGTCTTGGCCACCTGCGTCATGGTGAGGTCGGTGAGCCCCTGAGTGTAGAGAAGCTCTCCGAACGCGGTGAGAATGGCGCGCTGGGTGCGCTCTCGCTGGGCTGCGTTGCTGGAGGCTGAAATGCGGGGCATGATGACACCTTATCTGATTCTGTCAGTAAACCGGGGAAGCGCTGACGTAGGCGGGTGACGGTCTGTCATTACATTCAACGGCACCACCCGCCCGTTGTAATCCAGGCGCAGCGTTCTCACCGAGAGCTTTCAGGAAACGTCCCGCTGGTGTCCCGGATATAACGACGCCGCCCGCACCGTTCCCAACGTGGGGAACCGGCGCGCGGCGGCGACGTCGTCGTTCGAACGAATCAGGACTCGGCGGCCAACCCGCCTTGCCACAGGGATTCGAAGGGAAGGTGCGAATTGAGGCGATGCCGGATGCCCGCGGAGATGAAGGCCTTGGCGGTGCGCGCGGCGTCGATCTCTGAGGCGCCCTTGGCGAGTTCGGCGGCCACGGCCGCTGCCAGCGAGCAGCCCGCGCCCGAGACCGGGACCTCACCCACCTTGGGTTCGCTGAGAACCTCGAGCTCGGAGCCGTCGTAGAAGACGTCCACCGCGTCCGGGCCGGACAGGCGAACCCCGCCCTTGGCCAGCACCGTGGCACCGGAAGAATCGTGGATACGCTGGGCGGCTTCCTTGAGGTCCTCCACGTTATTGATCTCGTCCATACCGGACAGCGACAACGATTCGAAGTGGTTGGGAGTCACGAACGTCGCCAGAGGCAGCACCTCGGCCTTGAGAGCCTGGTCCGTGTCCAGGGCGGCGCCGGGTTCCTGGCCCTTGCAGATCAGCACTGGGTCCAACACCAAGTGACGCGGCTTGAGCTCGGTCATGGCCTTGGCAACGGTGTGAATGGTGTCCGGGGAGCCGAGCATACCGATCTTGACCGCGTCCAAGTCGTACGCAGCGGAGATGGTCTGCAGCTGATTGGCCAGTGTCTCCTGGTCCACGGGAGTGACGCGGTGGGCCCAGTCGTTCTCCGGATCGAAGGCCACAATGCAGGTCAACGCCAGGGAACCGAAAACTCCCAACGAGGTGAAGGTCTTGATATCCGCAAGCGCGCCGGCCCCACCGGTGACTTCGGAACCGGCGATCGTCATGGCAACGGGAGGCTGCGGGCGGGAAAGTTCAGTCATGGGGATATTGTGCTCCTGCCATCCCCGTGCTCGCGAATTCAATGCAACAGGCGTAACCATTACACTGATCCACGACGCCGGGTGGCAGACGACGTCAGCACCAGTCCCCTTGATTTCGTGGAGAGTTTGTCGTGCCCAATTCCGCCACCCCGGTCACCCGTGACGTTTCCTCATGCGCAGCCGCGCCCGACGCCGCCGGCCCCGCCTTCGCGCGCCGCCCCCGCACGTATTTCGACCTGATTCTGGCCGCGTACTGCGTGATCCTGGTGCTCTCCAACATCGGAGCGACCAAGGGCGTGGAATTCGGTCCCATCATCACCGACGGCGGATTCTTCCTGTTCCCCCTGGCCTACGTGCTGGGTGACGTGGTCTCCGAGGTCTACGGTTTCAGGGCCGCGCGCAAGGCGATCATCACGTCCTTCGTGTTCGGGGCGTTCTCCTCCGCCGTGTTCTGGATCGTGATCATCCTGCCGCCGGCCGAGTTCTACGAGAATCAGAGCGCCTTCGAAGCGGTCCTGGGGCCCGTTCCGTTGATCGTGGTCGGTTCACTGCTCGGTTACCTGGTGGGCCAGCTACTCAACGCCTTTGTGATGGTCAGGATCAAGGCCAAGACAAAGGAGAAGCACCTGTGGGCCCGCCTGATCGGTTCCACCATGGTGGGCGAGCTGGTGGACACCATCATCTTCTGCTCGATCGCCGCCCCGATCATCGGCATCGATTCGTGGTCCGGGTTCTTCAACTACGTGATCGTGGGCTACGTGTACAAGTGCGCGGTCGAGGTGCTCATCATGCCGCTGACCTACGCCGTGATCGGGTGGATCAAGCGCCGCGAGCCGAGCTACGGGCGAGTTGAGAGCGGCGTCGAAAATCGCGCCTAGTCCGGTGCCCTGCGGCATTGCCCTATGGGTGCCGCATGAACGCTGACTAGTAACCCAGATAGGCGAGCTGCGCGGCGATCGAATGCTCGGCCGCGCGGCGCACGCCCTCGGGTACGTCCGCGTAAACGGCATCCGTGATGGCTCCCAGACTGGCACCACTGCCCAGCTCACTGAGCACCGAGCGGACTTGATCCAATCGTTCCAAGCGATGCTCGGTGAGTTCCTCGCAGATTTCTTGGATGTCGTGCAGCGGCCCGGCGTGGGCGGGCAGCACCATGGCACCCGAATGCCGCGCCAAGACATTGAGCGAGCGGAGATAATCGCCCAGAGAACCGTCCGGGTGATCGATCATCGTGGAACCGCGACCCAGGATCGTGTCACCGGTGATGATGGTTTCCGGTTCGTCGTGCGGAATTCTGAAGCATACGGAATCGGAAGTGTGCCCCGGTGTTGCAATGACTTGGATCCGCATGCCCGCGGCCACGATGGTGTCGCCGTCACTGAGGGGTTCGCCGTCGCGGCAGTGCTCGGGCAGTGCTGCGCGCACGGGAGCGCCAGTGAGTTCGTGCAGACGGTCGATGCCGTCCGTGTGATCCCCATGGCGGTGGGTGATCAGTATCAGCACCACGTTCCCGACGTCCGCAATGGCTTGCAGATGTCCCAGGTCCTCCGGCCCGGGATCCACCACGACCACGTCGCTACCGGGCCACGAACCGCGGCCCTGTGCCGAGGGATGACTGCCGTAATTGGGGTGCTCGGGGTCGGAGCCCGGGCCGGACAGGATCCACGTATTGGTGCCGTCCAACGTCATGGGGCCCGGGTTGGGTGCCAGAATCACACCCGCGCACGCGCTGACCCGGCGCAACTCACCGGCGATGGCGTGGGGTTCTTCCGGGTCCATTAAATTCGGTTTTCCTGAACGGCCGCGGCAATGGTGTCAAAGGCAGTCAGAGTGGTGAGCAACATCCAGGCGTCCTGCGGGACCGGCCAACTGGAGAGCTTTGTGGCGACCACGCGAGCAGGGCGGTTGATGTAGATCATCTGACCGTGAATACCCAGGGCCAGAATCACGTCCGAACCTTCGCGCGGGATCCAGAACTGGTTGCGGTACATGCCCCCGGGCATACGGGTGTCCGTGGGCGAATCGGCGAAGACCTGGCGGGAATCGGGGCCGCCTGCCATGGTGTCGTAAATCCACTCCGCGGGAGTGACCCGTGCTCCGGTCATGGAGACACCGTCGCCCAGGACCACACGGCCCACACGGGCGATATCGCGCAGCGAGGCGGAAATGCCGCCGTCGAACATGCCCGTTCCGGTGCTGTCCACACCGATGTTGGCATCCTCTTCCGCACCGATGCGGCTCCACAGCAGGCGAGACATCAGCTGCTGCATCCGGGCGCCGCCCGCTGCCTCACAGACCCAGCCGAGCACGTCGGTTTCTGCGGAACGGTACTCGAACACGCCGCCGTGCTCGCGAACCTTCTTCAGGCCCAGCAGGAACTCGTACATGCTGCGCGGGCCGGGGTGGGTCCAGGGCTTCCAGCCGATGGCTTCTTCGAGCTGGCGGACTTCCGCATCAGGATCCGTGTACTCCTCGGAGAAGCGCACACCGGTGCGCATGTCCAAGAGGTTGCGCACGGTGGCGCCGGCGTAGCCCGAATATGCCAATTGCGGCACGTAAGCGGTTACGGGTGCATCCAGGTGCAGCAAGCCGGATCCCCACAGGGATCCCGCGACCAGCGAGACCAGGGACTTACTCACAGACATCAGCAGATGCTTGGTGTCCGGAGCCATGCCGCTCGGGTAATGCTCGGCAAGGATCTTGCCGTCGTGCTCGACCAGCCAGCCATCCGTGTAGGTCCAGTCCATGACTTCGCCCACGGTGAGGAACCGGCCGTCGACGGTGACAAGGGGGAGGTCTTCCACGGGTGCGGGGGCACTCTCGAACGGAGCTGCCGGTGCCGCGGCGCGCGAAATGGCCGCGGTGGGCAGGATGTCCGCAATGTGCTGGAAGGACCACGCGAGTTGCTCGGGGGTCTGCCAGTTGTTGAGGGTGACTCCCATACCCGGGGAGCCGCTGGTCTCGCTGAGCAACCTAGGCCTTCAAACCTGCAGATCCCTTGGCCCCTGCAGGACGCACCAGGGGAGTCACGGTGTACATGTCACGGAAGGATTCGATCAAGTGTTTGGCTCGAATGCTCAGCGCGGTGCCATTGCTGGTGTCACGCTGCAGTCGCCCGATCGAAACGATGATGCCCAGATCTGCACCCTTCCAACGGAACTCGCCGGGACCGTAGATCCGCATGAAAAAGACTTCCGACGAGTTCTGAAGCTGGTGCCAGTCTAGCGCCGGGCGGCGGTAAACCAGGCCTCCGTCGGCGTCCACGAAGTACTGACCCGTTCTCGGTGCTTTGTCGATGCGAGCCACACCCGGAGAGATCTCCTTGACCACGGCCTGGCTCCACACATCC
This sequence comes from Actinomycetes bacterium, assembly GCA_023426375.1. Lineage (GTDB taxonomy): Bacteria > Actinomycetota > Actinomycetes > Actinomycetales > Micrococcaceae > Kocuria. The sequence goes on from JAFAAV010000133.1 coordinate 17,878, forward strand.
ACTGCGGCCAGTTCCGCCCAGCGTTCGTTGATCTCGTCCACGTCCAACTGCAATTCCACGTCCATGTACTGCAACAGGTGGAACAAGAACAGCGGGACATCTGCGTAGGCGCCTGCGGTGACCTGTGTGATGGACGTGGCCCCGGAAATACGCGGGTTCAGCTCGCCCAGGTAGACGTCCTTGGTGTCCAGGTCGATGAGAACGTCCACCTCGAAGAAGCCCATGTAGCCCTCCTCGCCCAGGCGGTCACCCAAGCGACGCACCATGTCGGATGCCACGGCCCGCGTTTCGTTGTCGAGTACATCCGGGAACGTCTCGTTGCCGCACCAGCCGCCGCGGTAGGGGGTCAGCTCGGGATATCCGGTGAGCTCCGTCATGAACGGGCCCACAATGGTGCCGGCATCGGTGCGCACCGCTTCTACCGCAACGGGGAAGTTGTTGATGCGCTTCATGACCTTGACCTCTTGGCCAACGATCTCGTCCTTGTACTGTTCCCAGTCATCTTCGGAATCAATGAAGAACGTGGTTTTGCCGGAATCGCCGTAGGCGGTCTGAACCACCAGATCGGTGCCCAGGTTGTTCTCGGTGGTTGCCTTAGTCAGTTCCTCCCACGAATCGACCGTGGTGAGGATATTTGGCACGGACGGTACGCCCACCTCGTTGCCGAGTCGGGTGGTGACGAGCTTGGAATCCAGCATTTCGCGCAGCTCTGCCTTGGGCAGGATCAGGTCGTAACCCAGCTCCTCGCAGATCTCCTCGGTCTCTTCATTGAAGAACACCAGGGCGATCTTGGGTCGGGTGCCGCGCGGGGTGCGGGAATCGATCAGGGCGCGCACTTCGTGATGGCGCAACAGCCAGTTGTTGATGTCCTCGCCGGACTCGAATTCACGCGACGGCTTGTTCTTGGGGGTGAAGATGCGCGGGTGCGCACCATCCCAGCCGTCATAGAACGAGATGTAGGAAAGATTGCGTACCCAGCGGTCCAGGCCCAGAAGGTTGAACGGAGTGGCGCCCACGAAGAAAACGGGGGTGTCGTTCACGCGGAAGAAGTGACGTACTTCGGAAATATTGCGCAGAACGCGTCGTGTGGGCCCGGCCATGTTGGACGGCACATACTTTGCATCGACCCCCACGCCGTATCCACCCACGGTGGTCTCGTTCGACTCATCCACGGATGCGGGCCGGCCGGGAACAATTCCCTTGGCGGGCGGCTCGTTCTCACGAGGGTCCACGAGAGACAGGCCTCCCGTGGGCGGTGCCTTGAACTGTTCATCAACGGGTTCATGGGCGGGTGTTCCGGCGAGTGTTTCCCCCGTGCCGGACATGTCCGTGTTCTGTGCAGATGAGGGCGTGCTATCCGAGCCCACGCCAGTTTGGTCCTTGTTCTCGGTCATGCTGACCACCCCTCCGGATCGCTGTAACTCCCGTTTATACAGGGCTGCGAATGTGGCGCACAACACAGCACGGCGTGTCCCGGGATTTGAGTAGAAAGATTTCAGCCTGCGGGATCGCGAAAGGGTGAGAAGAAGTAAGGTGATCATTGCATTTGGTAGTAATTCCTGAGAATTTTATCTCGGTATTCGAAATAATTTCCGTTGTTTATCGCGTCGCGCGCGCCGGACACGATGTCAAGAATGAACCGCTCGTTGTGGATGGATGCCAGGGTCGCTGCGTTACGCTCCTTGGCCTTGAAGAGATGCCGTAGGTACGCCCGCGTGTAGTGGGTGCACGTGTAGCACGGGCATGTGTCGGAGATTGGTGTGAAGTCCCGGGCAAAGCGGGCGTTGGTCAGGTTGAATCGCCCGGTTGGTGAGTAGACGGCCGAGGAGCGTGCCACGCGGGTGGGTGAAACGCAGTCGAAGGTGTCCACGCCGTTGTCAATTGCCGTAAAGATATCATCGGGTTCGGAAATACCGAGAAGATGTTTTGGCGTACTTTCCGGTAACTCTTCGGTGCACCAGCGGACAATTGTTCCTAATTGCTGTTTTTCCAGGGCTCCGCCGATGCCGAATCCGTCGAATCCCATGGTGGAGAGATCTCGGCAGGCCTTGCGCCGCAGGTCCTCGTACTGGGCCCCCTGAATAACTCCGAACAGTGCCTGATACGGCTTGTCAGAACGCTCTTCTGTGAGTCGATCGTGCTCCGCGATGCAGCGTAGGGCCCACAGGCGTGTCCGCTCCAAGGCCTCTTCCTGATAGCCGCGAGAGTTGTGAAGCGTGGTCAGCTCGTCGAAGGCGAACATGATGTCCGCCCCCAGATTGTGCTGGATCTGCATGGAGATCTCGGGTGTGAACCGATGGAGGTCACCATTGATGTAGGAACGGAACCACACGCCGTCGTCGTCAACGTTGGCCATCCGTTCCTGGCCCTTGGCGACGTCATCGTCACCGAGCGGTTCCTTGACCGTGGACATGTCGATGACCTTGCCCAAGCCTGAACCCTGGGACATGACCTGGAAGCCACCCGAATCGGTGAAAGTGGGGCCGGGCCAGTTCATGAACTTGCCCAGGCCTCCGGCGGCGTCCAAGATGTCGTCGCCGGGCTGCAGGAACAGGTGGTAGGCGTTGGCGAGCATGGCCTGGGCACCCTCGGCAGCCATGGACTCCGGAAGGACGGCCTTGACCACAGCCTGGGTGGCCACGGGAATGAACGCCGGTGTCTGGATGTCGCCGTGCGGGGTATGAATGGTGCCGGTGCGGCCCTGGAACTGACCGCCGTTGGCTTGGATCTGATCCTCGGTGGGGGATGAGCTGTCCCGCAGGCGGGTCTCGATCTCGAAGCTGAAAGCGGCGGCGGATGTTTCGGTACTGGGCGTAGGCACCACACCATTGTGCCGGTTCCGGCGAGCTGCGAGAGAATAGGCCCGGTTCAACGTTCCAGACAGAAAGGTAGGCCGCACCCAGGTGAGCACGGTTGCCCAGTTCTTCGCCCTCCCGCCATCGCAGCGGGATCACATTCCGGCGGCGCGCATTGCGCTGTCCGTGGCCATCCCCTTGCTGGTTCTGCTGGCTCTGGACCGAACTGATCTGGCGATCTACGCGGCCTTCGGTGCGTTCACCTCCATCTACGCGCGCAATGAACCCATCCGTGATCGCTTCAAGCACCAGTCGCAGGCTGGGCTCATTCTGTTGGTGTGCATCCTGCTGGGGGCGCTGCTGTCGAACATGGGTGCCGGTGAGGTGGTGACCTTGGGTGTTACCGCCGTGGTTGCCGGATTGGGCGCCCTCGTGGCGGCCTATCTCAACCTCAAGCCAGCAGGGTCGCTGTTTTTCATCTTTGCCGTGGGCGCCATTGGCTCCCTTCCCGACGCCGCACCCTTGTGGCTCGCCGGTCTGATCGCTGCCCTGTCCGCGGGGCTCTCCGTGGTGCTCGGACTCGCCGGGAAATGGGTGGGCGAAGGCGTCCATGGGCCCGTAGCCCCCGTGCCCGCTCATCACGGGCTCACCGCCGGTCAGCTGTGGGCCCACGCCGGCCGATTCCTTCTGGCGACCTCAGTAGCGGGCGTTCTCGGTATGTTGAGCGGAATGTCCCACAGCTACTGGGCCATGGTCGCCGCGGCCGCGCCGATCGCGGCCCCTGACCTGAGCGCTCGACTCCAGCGCGGCGTGCACCGCATGGTGGGCACCTTGGGTGGTGTGGGGGTCACTGCCTTCCTGCTGTCCCTCCAGCTGGAAACTTGGCACATCGTGGTGTTCGTGATCCTGCTGCAGTTCCTGGCCGAGCTGTTCATCGGTCGCAATTACTCCATAGCCCTGCTGTTCGTCACCCCGCTGGCTCTGCTCATGACTCAGCTGGCCCACCCCGTGGAAGCGCTATCCCTGTTGCAGGCCCGTGCTGTGGAAACCGTGATCGGCGCGTTGTGTGGTCTCGCGGTCGTGTACTTCTTCCGCTCTCGCTCTGAACGCGAGGCGGACACCCGCGCCGTTCCGTTGATTCGTCAGGCGGCCAACGGCGAGGAACCGCGGGACTGATATTCGTGAGGTCTGGGCATGAGCCAGGTTCGACGCCGCTCCTCGGTGGCATTCCTGGCACAGGTTCGCAGAAAACGCCGGGTTCCAGGCGGGTTCCTCTGCCCTAAATGTTCAGCTGCGTTCCTCGGCCTGACGGCAGTGGGTGGAAAGCTCCTTTGACATCACTCTTTCTGTCAAGGAGACTTTCCATATGCGCAATGACGTGAAACTCCTCCGAGCCGAGAGGAAGCTCTCGCAGGCTGACCTGGCCGCTGTCCTCGGAGTTTCGCGTCAGACGGTCAACGCGATCGAAAACGGTCGCTACGACCCGTCCTTGCCGTTGGCGTTTGCGATTGCGCGATTCTTTGAGCGACCGATCGAGGGGATTTTCCACGATGATCCGGCACACCCTGGACACTGACCTGAACAACACCGACAGCCTCACGGCGGACCGCGGTCGATGGTCCGTGTCCGGGATGAACTGGGCGATTATCGGGATCCTGGTGCTCGCTGCGATCATCCCCGCGGTGCAGGGGAATTGGATGAATGCCCTCATCACGCTTCTCGTGGCTGGGGCCTGGTGGCTGACTTCCCGCATGGCCCGCTGGCGTGATTCGTCGGACCGGGAGCGCGTGCAGACCTTCGAGCCAGCGGATGAGCGGGAGCAAGCGATGGAACGTCAGGCCCTGTCGCAGACCGGGCGGATCGCTCTGTTGTTCCTTCTGGCCCAGTCCGTGGTCTTTTTCTACTTGGTGCCGCAGTACTGGTTCTATTCCGCGGGCACGCTGATGGTCTTCGGGATCGTCTGGTTCACCGCTGCTGCCCGGGCAGCACGCAGCGCTTAGGCGAGAAAACGCGCGACAAAGCGACCGAGCGGCGTCGTCGGTGGTGGTGGGGCTCAGCGACCCCAGCCGGCGTGCGCGATGGCCTGGCGGATCAGATCCCCGCGGCCGCCCTCGAACTCACCCTGGACCTCCTCGGACAGTGCTTCCTCAGGGGTCATCCACGACAATTGCAGTGCGTCCTGGCGAGGCTCGCATTCACCGCGCACGGGAATGATGTAACTCAAGGCCACCGCGTGCTGACGGTCATCGGTTAGGCCCGTCTCGGACGGGGACGGGAAGAACTCGGAGACCGCGAACGGGACCGTGGAGGAGGGCATCTGAGGGAACGCGAGCGAACCGAGATCCTTCTCGAGGTGCCGAAGCAGCGCCGCGCGTACAGTCTCGCGGTACATCACGCGCCCGGAGACGAACGTGCGCACCATGTGGCCTTCCGAGGTCCCCTGCAGCAGCAGACCGATCTCGG
>JAFAAV010000046.1 GCA_023426375.1 Actinomycetes bacterium
CTGCGGTAGAGTAGCGGTGCTCCGTTTCCGGTTCGCCGTTGCGGGGCACGCGCCTTTAGCTCAGTTGGTAGAGCAGTGGACTTTTAATCCATGGGTCGTGGGTTCGAGCCCCACAGGGCGCACCTCATGCACAAGGCCCGAACCTTGCGCCGTTGACGTCCAGCGGCCGGGGTTCGGGCCTTTGTCGTGCGTGGCTCCGCGACGGGCACGACGACGCCGCTCTCAACGTTTTGCGGGCCTCGCAGCTGCCGCTCGGATCACCTCTGGCTCAGGGTGACGTTCAACCCAATGCGGCCACCAGCGCGGGCAAAGCCTGGCCGGCCGTGGCGCGCCAGACATGGTCCGCACTGGACGAAACCTCCGACGCTTGTGGATTGATTTCCACGACCGGGACGCCCCTGGCCGCGGCAAGATCCGGGATGCCCGCCGCGGGGTACACCAGCCCGGAGGTGCCCACGACCAATACGAGATCGGCCTCCTGCGCCGCCTCGATCGATTCCTGGAACGCCCGCTCCGGCAGGGCTTCGCCGAACCACACCACACCGGGGCGGATCAGCCCACCGCACTCTTCGCACACGGGTGGGTCGAGCTGGGCCACGGGTTCCGTGACGGGCGGATAATCGACGCCCGCGGGCGTACCGCAGCGCGCGCAACGTAACGCGAAGAGATCGCCGTGGACGTGAGCGAGCACCGTTGCACCAGCTCGTTCGTGAAGATCATCAACGTTCTGGGTGGAGATCTTCAGATCAACCCCCGGGCGAGCTTGCCACTGCGCAATCGCCAGGTGTCCGGGGTGTGGTTCGGCACCGCGCACGAGAGACGCACGCCACGCGTACCAAGCCCAACACTGTGACGGGTCGTCCTCCCAGGCCTCCGGTGTCGCCAGCTCGGTGGGATCGAAACGCTCCCACAGCCCGGTTTGGGCATCACGGAAAGTCGGAACACCGGATTCGGCGGACATTCCCGCGCCGGTCAGTACCGTTACGCGTCGTGCCGAACGGGCGAGTTCGAGGACCTCGGTGGGAATCTGCTCGGTGGAGGACATACTTCTCAGGCTAGCGGGAGAGGAAATGCTCCCGCACGGGGCCAGGGCCAATGCGTCAGCCTCAGCGACAGATTCGAAAGCTCTACACCGGAGCGAATCGGCCGCCCCTGTCCGCGATCGCGGCATCCGCCAGCCGGGTAATGCGATACGTGAAGCGATAGGTGGAATCACGTCCGCTGCACACCGTGTTTTCCTCGCACGGGGACAGTTCCGTGGATTCGGTGAAGGTGTCGCCCACGCGTGGCATCACGGATTCCACGTCCTGGGTGGTGAAGCTCAGGGGTTTCCATCCGATGAAGTCGTCTCCGTCGCCATTGTCGGCGCAGTGGCGACCACTATGGCGAAGGCCCTGATGGGGCACGCAGAAGCTGGCGCCGTACGAACCCCAACCCACAGGGTCCTTTTCCCACAAGGTGACCTTGAACCCGAGACGGCCCGCAGGCTCGCCCGCGGTGCTGCACAGCGAATCCATGTTCAGGGTGGCAACTCCGGGTTGAACCCCCACAATGCAACTGGTCCGGGGATTGAAGGTGCGAGTTTCTCCGGTGTCCACACCGTTGAATGCGTCCGAGACGCTCCACCCGGTGATGTCGACGGTCCGGACCATGACCTCGTCGCTGCCCAGGCTCGTGTAACCGGTCTCGTCCACGGCGGTGAAACTCACAGCCTCAATTTTGTATCGCGGTTCTTTCCACGCGGGACCGGGAACCACTGAACCGCCGGGCGGGGCGTGGACGGATGCGACCGCTGGTGTTGTCACGAGTGCGAAGGCGGACGCGAGGAGCGCTGCGGACAGGCCGAGACGCGATAGGGGTTTCATTCTGAGTTCCCTGGAGATGGTCAGATCCAGGCCCTGCAGTGAGGCGCGATTCGCTTCCCCGATCAATGAGCACAGGAGTCCATCCACTGCCCATTTTCGCTCGTCAGCGGCTTAAAGTCAAGAAAAGCTTGACAATCCGTAGACATGCTGATATGCGACGTGCGTGCAGAGTGAGGGTGATAGCCCGACAATGCCTGACCGCTCCGGTGCACCATGATGGATGCATGCCAACGTCCACAGCCTCGCCGCCACGCAGCATGTCGCAGCGCGTGAAGCAGAATGTGGCCCGGTTGGAATCTCCAGGCCGGATTCCAGGCATCGATCTCGCCCGGGGCTTGGCGGTCCTTGGCATGTATGTCGCCCATCTGACCCTGGTCACACCCCTGGAATGGTCCCGGCCGGAGACCTGGCTCGGGGTGGTCGAGGGCAGGTCCGCCATTCTCTTCGCGACCCTCGCGGGTGTGTCTTTGGGACTCGTTGGTGCTAGGTCGCGAACTCGAGCCGACGCCCTTGACGTCGCTCGGGCCCAACGCAGCTCCATCATGATCCGAGCGGTACTCATCTGGGCACTCGGGCTGCTTCTGCTCAGCCTCGACGTCCCGGTGTTCGTAGTGCTTCCCGCTTACGGCGTGCTCTTATTGATCGGGGCGTTCATGGTCTCGTGGTCCACGCGGGCGCTCGTCATCACTGCGGCGCTCACGGCCACTGTCGCACCATTCGTCGTGACGCTGATCGACGGTGGAGGCCCGCCCGAAACTGGAAGTATCGCGGAGTTCGTCTCCGACGTGCTCGGGTGGAATTACCCCTTTTTGCTGTGGCTGGCGTTCGTGGCTGCCGGGATCCTTGCGGGGCGGTTGATCCGTAGCGGGCTCGGTTCCACGGTGCTGTTGCTCGGGGCCGGAGTGGCGCTCGCAGTGCTGGGTTACGCGCTGCTCGGCCCGGTCGGCAACCAGGTGGTTGATCGCTACGGTGCGGATTCGCCGGTCGGGTCGACAGTCTGGGCGCTGTCCGTTTTTCGAGACGACCCCCATTCGCACGGGGTGGGGGAAGCGTTCGGCTCGGGCGGGTCCGCGCTCGCGGTTCTCGCGTTGTGCGTTCTCACGGGGACGACGGCGCTGCGCTGGTTCCTCTGGCCCGTGCGGGTCATCGGGTCCATGCCCTTGACGGCATACACCGCCCACCTTGTGGTGTGGGGAATCTGGATCATGGTCACCCCGGGAGTGGGGTCAGACATCCATCGGCTGCATGGATTCTTGGCGCTCGACCCGTTCTGGCCCATCACCCTGGGGGTAACTGCAGGCTGCATCGTGTGGGCATTGTTCTGGGGCAAGGGGCCTTTGGAGCAACTCGTCCATGTGCTGTCGACCGGCGCGACGGAATCGACCAGTCCGAAGAATCAGAATCAGCCGAAACGCGGCAAAGAACGCGAGTCATAGAGAGGCGATGGCCCGGGCCAACTTCTCATCGGAGGCGTACATCGCGGATTCATCGAACGTCGATGCCGTGCTCATGATTTCGTCCGCACCGGTCCGTTCGAGCATCTCGCTGACTTCGCTCAGCACACGGTCCTCAGTCCCCGCAATCGAGGAGGCCAAGGCCTGGGCCACGTAACGTTCTTGCCGTTCCGTGAGCTCGGTGGGGAGCGACGTCGTCGGGGCGAGCGGCGGGAAAGCCCCGGTGAGGCGGGACTGGGCCATGGCCCAGGCCTCGGGTACGGCAAATTCGCGTGCCTCGGCCGCGGAGTCGGCCACATACATCTCGGTGGACACGACCAGGTACGGCTCGGCCTGGTGAGTGCTCGGGTGGAATTCGGCACGGTACTCGTCGAAGGCTTCCGGACCGGCCCTGAGCAGGGGGCCACCGACCACGGCGGGCAGACCCAGCTGGGCCGCGATCTTGAGCCCGGAACCGGTACCCAACACGAAGAGCGGGATGTCGCCGGCGCTCGCAGGGCGAATCGTGATGTCTGCGGATCCGGCCAGGTAATCGCGAACGGATTGGATGTCCGCCGCGAAATCCCGCGGAGAAGCCTTCATGGCCCCCAATGCTTCACGCACGGGTTTGGTGAATCCCAAGGAGCGACCGAGACCCAGGTCGAACCGCTCACCGTGCAGGGCCGTGAGCACGGAGAATTCCTCGGCGACCACGATCGGGCGGTGATTGGGCAGCATCACTCCGCCGGAACCCACCCGGATCGTGTTGGTGGCTGCGGCGACGGCTTGGGCCAGCAAAGCTGGCGTGCCCGAGGCGACCCCCGGAACCCCGTGGTGCTCGGACACCCAGAACCGCTGATACCCGGCTGCCTCTGCGCGCCGGGCGCGTTCCACGGTTTGATGCAGCGCCGTGGAATCTGACTGTCCTTGGCGAGTACGGGACCGGTCGAGGAGTGAAAGTGGAATACCCATCATTGACAGAACACGGCGGCGGTGACACTCATTCCGGCGAGCCTGAAAGACCGGTCACAGGCTGCGGTCGACCCTCAGCGCAGCGTGATCGAGTCCAAAGCCTCCTGGGCCTCCTTGGTCAGGTTCTCCGGCAGGGGAGCGCTCTTGACCGAGTCCGCCGCCAGCTGTTGGCCCTCGGGGCTGACCACGTAATGCCCGAACGTCTTGATCAGTTCCAGAGTTTCGGGGTCACTGTAGCTCGTGCAGAACACGTGGTAGGAGGCCAGCACCACGGGGTAGGCACCTTGGGCGTCCGGGGTACGGTCGATGTCCAAGGCGATGTCGTGTTCGCCGGTTCCTTCGACTCGGGACGAGACTCCAACCGCCGTGGCGGCGGTTTCCGCGGTCACCGGCACGTATTCATCGCCCACCTTGACCCTTGCCTTGCCCAGGGAGTCCCCGACCAGTGAATCGTCAGCGTAGGTAATGGCGCCCTCGGTCTGGTTCGTCACGGTCACCACTCCGTTATTGCCCTGCGCGCGCTCGCTGGGCAGTGAGTTGGGCCAGCCGCCGTCGTGCTCGTCGGTCCAGATCTCCGGGGTGGTGGCCTCGAGATACTGGGTGAAGTTCTCCGTGGTGCCGGAGTCATCCGCGCGGGCCACGGGGGTGATCACGCTGTCCGGGAGGTCCACGTCCGGGTTCTGATCGGCGATAGCCGGATCGTTCCACTGAGTGATCTCATGACGGAAGATCTTGGCGATCGTGGGTGCGTCCAAGTTCAGCTCATCGATGCCCGGGAGGTTGAAGGCCACGCTGATGGGGGAGATGTACACGGGAATGTTGATGGCACCACCCGGGCCGCAGGCTTCTTGGACGTCCGCCTGCTCCTCATCGTCCAAGTAAGCATCCGAGCCCGCGAAATCCGTGCCGCCGCCCACGAGCGCAGAGCGACCGGCGCCGGAGCCCGCCGAGAGGTACTGCACATTGGCGTTGGGGTACTTGGACTCGAAGCCTGTGCGCCAGGTCTGCATGGCCGCGTTCTGAGCGGATGAGCCGATTCCCGTGAGGATCCCGGAGAGTGAGGTGTCGCCTTGCTCCGCGGCCTTGCGCTGCTCGTCACCCAGTGGGTAGTCGGAGCCGCAACCGGTCAGGAGAATGCCCGCAGCGAGCGCCAGGGCACCGTATTTCACGGAGCTCTTGGTTGTGCGAGGGGCAGGGATTCGACGCATGTTCATCTCCAGGACATGTTGAGGGCAGATGTCCATGGTAAACGCGCATCCTCCCAGGTGGCGCATCTCAGAATGCGGCGCACATCACCGTTCACACTAGTGAACGCCTGGGATAGGATTCCCCTGCACGATCAATGCGGATTTCCCGCGACTTCCTCTCTCACCTCAAGGTTTTCTCATGCCTACTGCTTCCATGCCATCTCGTTTGGCTGCCGAGTTCCTCGGTACTTTTGTCCTCGTTCTGGGCGGTTGCGGTGCTGCCGTTCTGGCGGCGTACGTCCCGCACGCAGAGAACTCCAACATCAACATGGGCATCGGCTTTGTCGGTGTCGCTCTGGCCTTCGGCCTGACCGTCCTGTGCATGGCCTACGCGGTGGGTCACATCTCCGGCGGTCACTTCAACCCCGCAGTGACGGTTGGCGCGTGGCTGGCCGGCCGCGTCGAGGCCGCCGCTGTGCTGCCCTACATTCTGATCCAGATCGTCGGCGCCTCCGCAGCCGGCGGCGTGCTGTACCTGATTGCCTCGGGCAAGTCCGGGTTCGACGCCGCCGCGTCCGGTTTCGCAACCAACGGTTACGGTGAGCTCTCCCCGGGTGGCTACTCCCTGCTGGCCGTTCTGGTCACCGAAGTTGTGCTGACCGCCATCTTCCTGTTCATCATCCTGGGCTCGACCGACCGTCGCGCACCGGTGGGCATGGCTCCGATCGCCATCGGCCTGGGCCTGACCCTGATCCACCTGGTGAGCATCCCCGTGTCCAACACCTCCGTGAACCCGGCACGCTCGCTCGGCGTTGCATGGTTCGCCGGCTCCGACGCTCTCGGCCAGGTGTGGCTGTTCATCGTGGCTCCCGTGGTGGGCGCTGCCATCGCAGGTCTGGCTTATAAGTTGCTGTTCCCGAACCACGAGGACGAGCTGCTCGAGGACATGGCCGACAGCCAGGACGTGCGTAACGCGCGCGAAGCTCGCTGACGTCAGCCCAGCGCCGTCGTTCGCCCGGTGCTGTGACAGCTGACAAAGACTGTGGCCCCACCGATCGGTGGGGCCACAGTCTTTTTTGGGTGCTCAGGTACTGGAATGCCTTGACTGATCAGGCGATACGAGGACTGCCGGGTCGATCCTGGGGGTCGTCATCCTCCGCAGTTGCCGGGCCCCGGCGCGATGAGGGGTTGGTGCGCCTGCTGTGCGGACCGCGCAGGACTGAGTACACGATCAAGGCCAGTCCAACCAAGCCCACCAGGGCATGGATCCCGTAGTGCTGGTCCGAGAACCACAAGATGTTGTCGTTGACCGTCACGGCCGGTAAGAAACCCGCGACTCCAACCAGAAGGCACAGGAGACCGACAATCAGCACCACCAGCTGCAGGGGAGATCGCCCTCGAGGGCTCCGCTTATGTGACCCGTGGTGTTCGAGCTCTGCTTCCATCGGATTGCTCCACCCGGCCGATTCGGCACGGCTGGGAGTGGCGGGACGGTCGGTGTGGTCAGGGTGTCCGGGGGCGGGAGTTGGGCTGCTCATGATCAGTCCTCGGAATCTGGTCGGGTGCCACGACTCGGTGCGAGTCGACACACCGCGCTGTGTCTGGTTCCCCAGCGCGGTGGGGACATCAAGGCTAGTTGGTCGCCTGATCACTCACCAGGGCGGTGCCCCTTTATGACGCGGTCCACTACCAGCCCGGCAATCAGTGCCCAGAACGCCGCACCGACCCCGGCCACCACTACTCCCGAGGCGGCCACCAGAAAGGTCACGGCCGCGGGGACGCGTGTGGTTTCGGAGGACAAGGCGGTCCCGGCGGAAGATGCGAACGTTGCGATCAAGGCCAGTCCGGCGACCGCCGCGAGTAACCCCGCGGGAGCGGCGTCGGACGCTGCGGCTACGGCGGGCGAGAGAGGTCCGAGCAGCAGATAGACCAACCCGCAGGTAACTCCGGCGAGCCACCGCCGGGCGGGGTCCGGACCAGCCTCGGGGCCGGCAGCCAGGGCAGCGGAAATGGCCGCGAGATTGATGGCGTGACCACCGACGGGGGCGCCCAGCGAGGTGGCCGCGCCCGTGTAGACCAGGGCCGAACGCATGGGCGCGGGATAACCGAACGAGGCCAGGACCGTGACACCTGGGATGTTCTGACTGGTCATGGTGACCACGTACAGCGGCAGTGCGATCGCCACGGCCACGTCCCACGAGAATTCGGGGGCCGTCCAGGTCAATCGGGGTTGCAACGAGGCGACATCGAGGGTGCCGAAGGTGCCGCTGAATCCCATGACAACGACCGCGGCAGCCAGGGCGCCGGGAACGGCCCAGCGAGGCGCCAGCCGAAGCAGTACGAGCCACGTGAGCACCAAGGGTCCGATCACCAGGGGCGTCTGCGCCAATGACAGAAAGGGCGCCACACACAGCGGAAGCAGAACGCCGGCGAGCATGGCGGACGCGATCGCCGGGGGAATCCTGCTGACCAGGACGGCCAGCGGGCGGAACAGACCGGTGAGAAGAATGAGCACGCCGGTGAGGACAAACGCACCCACGGCCGTTGCGAAGCCCCCTTCGGGTGCGGCCGTGGTGGCCAGAAGCGCGGCGCCCGGTGTGGACCAGGCCATGGTCACGGGCATCCGGAACCGCCAGGAGAACAGCACGCACCCCAATCCCATGGTGAGACACAGGATGGCCACCCCGGAGCCGGCTTCCGCGGGAGAAGCCCCCACTGCCGTGAGGCCGGCCAGCACCACCGCAAATGAGGATGAGAAACCCACAACGGCGGAAATCACCCCCGCAAGAACGGCCTCGGAACTCTGGCCTCGGTGGGGCGGTCGTGCGGACATGCAATGGGCCCTTCGGTTTACGAATTGTTCATACAACAGTGGCACGCTACCGCGAGAGCTCGGGCCGTGGTGGCCGATCCAAGCCGGGGTGTCAGACGTTCCGGGGGATCATGGGGAGCCCGTATCTTGATCTCTGAAAGAAGCACCGTTCGCATCGCAGCTCGATCATGTCCGCACGACACCGTCGCCCGAAAGGGGACCCGCCATCACTGTCAAGACAGGTGAAGGCCACGCCCCCTGGCAGCCCGGCGAAATGGTTGGTCCCACCCCGCCGCGCAGTTTCCCCACGTTCCGTCCTGAGATCGAGGGTCTTCGCGCGATAGCGGTCCTTCTGGTCATGGTCTTCCACATCTGGGAAGGCCGGGTATCGGGCGGGGTGGACGTGTTCTTCGTGATTTCGGTGTTTCTCCTGACCGGATCGTTCACGCGCGCTTTCGAGCGCGACAAGCCCATCCGACTGGCCGCGTATTGGTTGCGCACATTCGCTCGATTGTTGCCCCCGCTCGCCGTTGGCCTGGTCGTGATGGCCGCGGCGATCATGCTGCTGTATCCCGCCTCTCGGCAAGAGCTGCTCACCGGTCATTTATGGGCCTCCGCCGGGTACATCCTCAACTGGGTGCTGTCCGAGCAAGCCGTGGACTATTACCAGGGCTCCGGCGTGCTGTCATCACCCGTGCAGCACGTATGGTCCCTGTCCATCCAGGGGTAGGTCTTTATCCTGTGGCCCCTGCTCATGGCGGCCTGCGCCGGCGTGGCCCGTGCCGCAGGGGTTACGTTCCGTTGTGTGGCCACCTATGCATTCGCGGCAATCTTCGGGTTGTCGCTATTGCACTCGGTCGTCTCCGCAGCGGTCGACCCGGAGTATGCCTATTTCGAGCCCAGCGCACGCTGGTGGGAATTCGCCGCGGGCAGTTTGGCGGCACTCCTCGTGACACGACCGGGGCGGGGGAAGATTGCCGACACCGCCGGCTGGTTAGGTGTTGCGCTGATCGTGGTCTGTGCTTTCGGTGCTGGTCCAGAGGCCCGCTTCCCCGGCTGGATTTCGCTGCTGGTCCAGAGGCCCGCTTCCCCGGCTGGATTTCGCTGCTACCCGTTCTGGGGGCGTGTCTGGTCCTGGGTGGAACGGGAACCGGCAACAGGCTCAACGTGGACGATGCCCTCTCCTGGCGCTCTCTGGTCTGGGTCGGCCGTCACTCCTACGGCCTGTATCTGCGGCACTGGCCGTTACTCATCACCTACATGCTGCGCAGCGCCAACGACTCCGTTCCCGTATCCGCGGGCCTGGCCATCATGGTGGCGTCGCTCCTGCTGACCCTGGCCACGGAATGGCTGGTGCGCAAGGCCATGCCCGTAGGGGGGGCCTGCGGACCACGGGGCGTCGCTTCCTCGCGGTGGGCCTCGTCACGGTCCTCGGTCTGGGGTCGGTCACGGCCTGGATCCAGGTTCGGGAGAACCGTCAAGGGGCCGTGGAGGCCACGGCAGAAAACTTTCCCGGAGCGGCGTCGTTATTCGGCGCCCCGGTACCGGGTGGTCTTCGTCCGATCCCGGCAGCCGGTGAGAAGGACGCCGAGTGGACTTTCCCTGGGCGGGGCTGCACCGCCGATGAATGGAGCGGTCCCATCACCGACCGAGCTGAATGCTTCATCCACGAATCCGACAACGCAACCGGGGACGAACCCACCATCGTGGTGCTGGGCGACTCCCACGCCCGGCAATTCGCGGGGCAAGTGACTGCCTTGGCGGATGACCGTGGCTGGCGAGTGATCACGTACATCATGATGGGCTGCCGTTACAGGGGGCCCACCGAGAAGCGGGAAGCTGAGTGCAACGAATTCAATGCCAATGCGCTGCAGGCAACTCTGGACGAAAACCCGCAGGGCGTCATTGTTGTGGGCACGGAGTCCGACCCCAATGCCGTGGTCGGAACGGGTCCCACCGAGCAGGTGACCACCGCGCTGGACACAGGAATCGATCCGCTGGCGGAGCAGGGGACCCCTGTTGTGGCGCTGCGGGACAATCCGCGTTTCAACTACGACATGTTCGAATGCGTCGAAGTATTCGGGGAGGACCACCCTCGCTGCAACCCGCCGCGCTCCGTGCTGCTGGAGGAGGAGAATCCGCTGCGCGAGTTCGCGGCGAATCGACCCAACGTGGCGTCCATGGACTTGAGTGACTTGTACTGCCCCGAAGGAGAATGTCGGTCCGTGATCGGCAACGTCACGGTCTATCTGGATCGCAATCACATCACCCAGACGTACAGCAATACGATGAGGCCTCAGATCGAGAATCGGTTGGTGAATGCATGGGAATCAGCGGGTGGCCTGAGTGGGTGACTTTTTCTGTAGGCCTTTGGGGGGACAAGGCTAATTCGGCGTGTCCCCTCTTTACTCTACGGTGGCCCCGAACCCATTAGATGACGTGTCCCCAAGAAGGTGAAAACCGCGCTCTGAAAAGGGAAAATGATCATCACAAGGTGGTGGACGGCGGGCTCGCTGCGCGTCTTGTGGCAGTGGAATCCCGGCGGGGCTCGTGGTTACATAATGGTGTTACTTCAAGTACCGAAGAGCACATAATGATTTCCGCCAGGGGGCAGGAATCACGCACTTCGGTCGTGGTGATTGCGTCGGAACGCTGGGGGGCGTGAAGGCGCACTCAGTCACCAAGGAGTAATAGGTACGAGGCCATTGCGGGGGCATTGGCCTCACCAGCGGACTAGTCCGCGCCGGCTCTGCCGGTAGTTGCGTCCGCCGCGCGAAGGTTGTTTCTTCGGGGAAAGAAACAAGAGCGCGGCGGGCGCACCCGAATTTAACGGGATGGATTGCTTTTCCGTGTTCGTCTGAACGAGCATCATGAGCCCCTTATGCGTGTCTGATCGCGCTGACACACTGGCGGCATGAACCAGTCACCGGTCACCACCTCCCCGCAGCTGCACGAGCAGGCCGTCGAGCATTTGCGAGCCCTCACGGGGAATTTGAACGCAGACTTCCATCCCGGCCAGTTCGAGGCCATCTCCGCACTGGTTCAGGACCACCGCCGCGCTTTGGTGGTGCAACGCACGGGCTGGGGCAAATCTGCCGTCTACTTCGTGTCGGCACTGCTCCTACGCTCGCAGGGTTACGGGCCAACTCTCATCATTTCGCCGTTGCTCGCACTCATGCGGGATCAAGTGGCGGCGGCAGCTCGCGCCGGGGTACGAGCCGCAGCCATTTCCTCTGCCAACCCCACGGAATGGGGTGAAATCACAGCGGCCCTGGAGCGCGAAGAACTAGATGTCCTGTTGGTCTCACCGGAGCGCTTGAACAACCCTAGGTTCCGTGATGAACAGCTACCCCAGTTGATGGACAAGCTCGGTTTGCTGGTTGTGGACGAGGCCCACTGCATTTCCGACTGGGGACATGATTTCCGCCCGGATTATCGGCGTATCAAGGACCTGCTGGGGCACCTTCCGGATTCCGTGGCTGTCCTGGCGACTACTGCGACAGCCAACGAACGGGTCATTGAGGACGTCCGGGAACAGTTGGGAGTGGGCGCAGGCGGCCAGCAGGATGTCTTCACGCTCCGGGGCCCTCTCTCACGCTCGTCATTGCGGCTGGGAGTTCTGAGACTGCCCTCCACCGCCACACGACTGGCGTGGTTGATCGAGCACCTCAATGAGCTGCCGGGCAGCGGCATCATCTATGCACTGACCATCGGTGCCGCCGAGGACACGGCGCGGGCGCTGACCGAGGCCGGGCATTCGGCTGTGGCCTATACCGGTCGCACGGATGCCGCCGAACGGGAAGAGTTGGAAAGTGCCCTCAAGGACAATCAGGTCAAGGCACTGGTAGCCACCTCCGCGCTGGGCATGGGTTTCGACAAACCAGACCTGGGGTTCGTGGTGCACCTGGGAGCGCCATCCTCACCGGTGGCCTATTACCAGCAGGTGGGGCGCGCTGGTCGCGCCACCGACAGTGCGGACGTTCTGCTGCTGCCCGGCAGTGAGGATCGCGAGATCTGGGAGTACTTTGCGACTGCGTCCATGCCCACGGAAGAGAAATCCGGGGCAGTTCTCACCGCATTGGCCGAGCACGGAGGGCCGCTCTCCGTGGCCGCATTGGAAACCCGGGTCAACATCAAACGCACTCCGCTGGAGCTGTTACTCAAGGTTCTTGCGGTGGACGGCGCCGTGGAGCGTGTTTCCGGTGGTTGGCAGTCCACGGGGCGGCCGTGGGAGTACGACGCCCCACGCTACGACCGCGTGCGCCGCGCTCGCATCGCTGAGCAGCAGGCCATGATGGATTACCAATTCACCACCGAGTGCCGCATGCAGTTCCTGGCGGAGCAACTCGACGACCGAACGGCCCAGCCGTGCGAGCGGTGCGATGTGTGCGCCGGCGCCTGGTACGACACCACGGTTCACAAGGAGGCCTCCGCAGCAGCGGACAGCGCTCTGCACCGAGCGGGAGCACCCTTGGAACCGCGCGCGCAATGGCCCACCGGCATGGACCGACTCGGGATCCAGGTCAAGGGCAAGATCCCGGAAAAAGAACGGGCGGATCGCGGCAGGTCCCTGGCCCGACTCACCGACCTGGGCTGGGGCCAACGACTGCGGGAGATCTTCCGCAACGACGACAACGGTCAGCCAGTGGATTCCGCCGTCGACTCGGCCCTCGGGCGAGCATGCATCGGTGTCCTGGCGCAGTGGGACTGGTCCGTCCGCCCCACCGCGGTGGTTGCCATGCCTTCGTTGTCGCGACCGGAACTGGTGTCCTCCCTGGCGCAGGGATTGGCCGCGGCGGGGCATCTGCCGTTCCTGGGCGCGCTGCGACTCAATCAGGATGTTCCACGCGGTAATCACGGTGGTAACAGTGCCTACCGTTTGGCGGAAGTGTGGGACCGATTCTCCGTTCCGCCGGAGATCGCCCAGGCATTACGGGAGCAACCACAGCCCTCAATCCTGCTGGTGGACGACCTGGTGGACAGCCGCTGGACCCTCACCGTTGCCGCACGTGAATTGCGGTTGGCGGGCGCCACGAATGTTCTGCCGTTTGCTCTGGCCGCGCAAGGATAAATCACGGCTGTCTGTTTTATCCGGCTAGTCATGCAGCAATCATCGACTCGTCCACTCGTGGACATCGTGATCCCCGTTCATTCACTCACGCGGCCACTCGGCCGTGCGGTGGATTCTGCGCGAGTTGGCGTCCAACCGCTTCCCGCGGATCAATATGTCATCACCGTGGTGGCCCATCACCTGTCCACGGAGCAGGTTCGGGGCATGCTGAAGAAACAGCAACTGGAGGACATCCGAATCATTGAGGCTCCCGCGGAAGGGGCGACCGCCGCAGCTCCCAGAACCGCCGGTTTGGATCACACCGATGCCAAATACGTCTGCTTTTTGGACAGTGATGACAGCTATCAACCCGGAGCCGTGGGTCGCTGGGTCAAAATCGCTGAGAAGCATCACAGCGACATGGTGGTTCCGTGGCTGAAACACAGCAACGGCCGAATGGACATCACACCCGTCATCCGCCCCGGACGCACGGCCAAGCTGGATCCCGTCGCAGACCGGCTTGTGTACCGGACCTCCGTATTCGGATTGCAGCGGGTTGAATCGATCCGCAGGTTAGGTGCGGAATTCGACGTCGGGACGAGCACGGGAGAGGATCAAGCGTTCACCCTGCGTCTCTACGCCGGCGCGGCCAGGATCGACTACGCGCCCGGGGAACCCACGTACGTCATGCATGCGGACGCCACTGATCGAGTGTCCAAAACACCATCCCCTGTCCGAGCGCAGCTTGAACCTGCCGTGCGCATCCTTTCCAAGCCGTGGTTCGATGGAATTGCGCTCGAGCTACGCCGCGCATTCGTCGTCAAGGTAATCCGAATCAACGTGTTCGAGGCCGTAACCGCGCATTTGAAGGCCGGAACATGGACCCGTGACGAGGCCCAGGGCACGAAAGAAGTCCTGACAACTTTGCTGGGGGCTGTGCCCAGAGCGCGTGGTGATTTGTCCAGGGCAGATCTGCGCCTCATTGACTTGTTGCTGGCGGGCGCGACCGAACAGGGCGCCGTGCGAACGGCCCTCACCAAACGACGTCGTTTTGCCAGCCCCGCAGCTCTACTCACGGCCAACCCCGCGCACGTCATGGGCTGCGATGCGCCGGCGCGTTTCATGGCTGCGGCCACTGCCCAGGCGGCTCGGGACTACTTGGCCAAGCGACGCGGAAGAAATTAGCGGCCGTTACTTCTTGTTGAAGCGGTCCGTCACCATGCGGAGGCGCGGAGACAGGTCGCGCCAGGACATGAGGCACCAGAGCAGGAGGAAGGCCAGCGTCACGCCGATTGTGATCAGCAGCGAGTCAAAGCGGTACGTGAACCACAAGCACAACAGCGTCAGCGCGTAACCGGTCAGAATCCGGGTCATCACTCCGCCCCAGGGCATCCGATCGTGAACCCACACGATGATCAGCGGCGCCGTGGAGCTGATAATGCAGCCCACCAGGTAGCCGATGGCCGCCGCCATCATTCCCAGTTCGGGGCCCCACCACACCATGGTGATGATGCCCAGAGTCATGCCGATCGCGTTGCACGTGGCCAGCGCGCGTACGCCCCACGGCTCCCCGCCGTTGAGGCGCGAATTCGCGGCGTTGAAGCTCGTGGTGGAGACCGCGAAGAACAGTGCGATCAGCAGGGGAATCGCTCCCTCGAATTCCTCGTAACGTGCACCGTAGAGCACCCGGACGAGCGGCTCGGCCCACAGGATTCCGACACCGAAGACGGGGAGGAACACCAGGACCATGGTGCGCATGATCGAGTCCAACTGAGCCTTCATGCCGGACGTGTCCCCGGCGCTGAACATGCGAGCCATGGAGGGGGAAAGTGCAACCAACATTGCCGAGGAGAGCATGCTGGCGGGGGTCGCGATCGTCAACGCAGCCGCGTAGTGGCCGATTGCTTCCTGGCTGTCGTAGTTGCCGCCAATGATTAAAGACAGTTGTAGCAGGCCCGCTGCGGTGAGGATATTGATGGATCCCCAGGCGGTGAACTTGAGGATTTCGCGCTTGAGAGGTTTCGAGAGCTTGCTGCCGCCATGCACGGGCCACGCGGGGATGGCGTAGACCAAGTAACCGATGCACAGGGGAAGTAGCAGAAGCGGGTTCAGCTCGGCCAGGAGCACCACGAGCAACATCGTGAGCGTGATGAACGAGCTGATGCAGTCCCAGAACGTGGTGGTCACGAACTGGTTGTTGCCCGTGCGAACGCCGCGCACAAAGTTGTAGGCGGACAACGCCACCACGAGTAAACCCGCAGACAGGGCATAGCTGATCGGCAGCTCCTGCGCGTAAATAGCGATGAATACCGCTGCCACGGACAGCACCGTCATGCCAACGAATGCGCTCCGGGAGGTATACAGCGCCACGGACGCCTGCTGATCGGCGTCGGACTTGCCGCGCGCCATTGCAATGTATTTGGACGCCGCCGTCCCCGACGCCTGCGGCCACAGAAGGACCAGGAAAAGTCCCAGGGCGATCACCTGGTTGACCTGCCCGAGCTTTTCAGTGCCGAGGATATTGCCGATGAGCAAGCTGTAGCCGAAGCGTGAGAGGCCCTGGACGAACACGGCGATCACGGTCAGCGCGAACGCGGACCCGATGGGCTTGTCCTTATTTTCGTGATTGGGCGGCGGAAAGAGAATTCGCCGCCACCGGCCTGGAACGCGGGGAGCTGCAGCGGGCGTGGTCATTATTGGGATTCTAGGTGATGGTGCTTGATACAGTTTTCCAGGCAACCACCCGTGTCGAGCTGTCAGGCGTCGGGCCCGGTAGAGTTGTTCTACGCGAATTCTAGTGGTTTCAACGTGGTATCCCACGCACGATGCACCGTTCCGCACCCCATTCGTGACCAAGCATGTGCGAGCTATCGCCCGAGACCACGATGTACATGCCATTCATCTGCAACTGTTGCGCGACATCGCGGTCAGCGAGGAAACTTTCGACGGCACCCCGGTCACGCGGGTGAGCTTCGATCCACGAAAACCCCTTTCAATGGTGCGCGCGCTGGACCTGATCCGCCGCTGGGCTACTTTCTCGGACGTGGTGCACACCATGGCGTTCTCATCTGCATTGGTCGCGGCTCCAGCTATCTGCCATGTTCCGTGGGTACACACCGAGCATTGGAACGGTGTTGCTTTCCCCCGGACCATCGGGGCAACATGGTCGAGCTTCGCGTGGGTCCGTCACGTGCTACGCCTACCAACCATTGTGACCGGAGTTAGTTCGCTCATGAACGACGCGCTCAAACCCTTCGCGCGCAAGGGCCGGGTGCGGACGCTGGGAAATGTGGTGGACTATGCCCCACGTATCGAACCGCGCCCGGAAAGCGAATCCATTCGTTTAATTTCCGTTGGCTCACTGATCGAGCGTAAAAACCCCGTCCTCACGGTGGAGACTCTGAGCTGGTTACGTTCGCACGGTTACGAGGCCACGCTGGTATGGGACGGTCAAGGTCCACTCCTGCAGGCAGCGCAGCAGCGTGCCCGTCAATTGGACATTGAAGATTTCGTGGACTTCAAGGGGCAGCGCACAGGGGAACAGCTATGGGAAGACCTGTCCGAGGCCAGCGTTTTCGTCTTGCTGTCCAGTACTGAAACGTTTTGCGTGGCAGCGGCCGAAGCCCTGGCCGCAGGGCGACCCGTGGTGATGGGAGACGTTGGGGGCCAGAAGGACTTCATCAATCCTAGCAACGGGCGCATGGTGGGGGCACTTACCCCGTCTGCTGTAGGTCAAGCTGTCCTAGACGTCATCGACGATCCCGACTTGGCTTCGCCTGAGAAGATGGCCCGTGAGATCCGTGACCAATATGGCGCTGCGTCCATCAGTGACACGCTCACGAATCTTTACCGAGAGGCACTAGCGGTTTACGGCGAACACTGAACCACACCCGCACGAATAGTGAACTGTCTTGGCCACGGCTTTGACCCGCGGCTCAGGTGACCGATAAGCTAACCTTCGTTGTTTTCTTGCCGGGCTTGTCCCGAACGGAAATGCGACGTGGAGACGTGCCAGAGCGGCCGAATGGACTTCACTGCTAATGAAGGGTCCGGATTAAACCGGACCGGGGGTTCAAATCCCCCCGTCTCCGCCATTGTCCTGAGTCGGGTCATCGTTTACAGATGAGTCGGTAGATGGATGACAGAAGGGTCTTGGAACTTTATGGTTCCGGGGCCCTTTTGTCGTGTCTGGGGGTGGGGGTTCACTGCCGGTGGTGGGGTCGTTGGTAGTTGCTGGTGGGGTTGATGGTGTGTTCGGCGATGATTTCTCCGGTGATGGCGTTGCTGGTGATGACGTGGTTGTCGTGGATGAGCATGAGCACGGGTTCACCGATGTGGGCTCGGCCCATGCCTAGGTGACGTAGTGTCCCGGCGTAGCGCAGGCTGACTTTTCCCCAGGCGTCGATCACGTCGGTGCGGGTGCGCCATTCGGGTGTGGTTTCGGTGTTCGGGGTGGCTTTCGGGGTTGCTGCGTAGGCGGTGGCTGGGGTGGTTCGTGCGATGGCCCGGTGGGGTCTGGCGGTGTTGTACCAGGTGCGGAATTGGTCCAGGAGTTCTTGAAGTTCGGTGGTGGTGTCAGGGAGCGGTCGGGCGGTGAGCCAGCGTTTGAGGGTTTGATGGAAGCGTTCGATTTTCCCTTGGGTTTGTGGGTGGCCTGGTGCCCCGTTCTTTTGGTGGATGTGGTGGGCTTCTAAGAGTTTCTCGAACCCGTTACGGCCTCCTTTGCGGCCGGCTAGGCGGGCGGTGAAGACCAGCCCGTTATCGGTCAGGGTCGAAGCTGGTGGCCCATAGGTGCTGATCAGGCCTTGCATGGTGGTGACGATGTCGGCGCCGGTAAACGCTACTTGGGTGCGTAGGTGCAGTAGGTAGCGGGAGTGGTCGTCGAGGAAGTCCAGGATTTCTACCCGGGTGCCGGTGGCTAGGAACCAGTGGGTGATATCGGCTTGCCAGCACTCGTTCGGCGCCTGGGCTTGGAAGCGGATGTAGGTGGATCTTGGTCGTTTACCCGGTGCTGGGGTGATGAGCCCGGCCCGGTGGAGCACGCGCCGGATCGTGGAATCTGAGGGCACTCGGTATCCGGCTTGTTCTAGGTGCCAGGCGATCGTGAGCGGCCCGGCGTCAGCGCCTTGGGTGGTGAGTTCTTGGCGCAAGGTGATGATTTGTTCTACCAACGCCGCTGGTAGGGCCCCGGGTGATGAGCGTGGGGCTCGAGAGCCCGGGGCCAGCCCGTCCACCCCGTAGGCGTCGTAACGGGCTAGCAGGGTGTAGACCCATTGCCGGGAGACACCGTAGCGGGTGGCGGCCTGGGCGGCGGTGAGGTGTTGATCGCGTACGGAGCGGACGATGACCAGATGTCGTGTTGTGCTTCCCATTGATCATCGTGACCGTCCCGGGGGTGTCAATGATGTCCCGACTCACCTGTCATCGATCACGGACTGGTTTGTGTCAACGATGTCCCGGCTCACCTGTCAACGGTCATGGGGTGGCTGTCAACGCCAGGACTGTCAACGATGTCCTGACTCTAGACACCCCCGTCTCCGCCAAAAAATCTAAGGGCCTCACATGTGAAATGTGAGGCCTTTAGTCGTGCCGTGACCTATATAACACTGATTTGCAGGCGTAAACTCCGAGCTACTAGCAGTTCGGAATTCCTGCCTACGGAAGTCAGCAGGTGAGGGTCAGTGCTGATCACGGTGACAGGGGGCTGTTTCCTAGGGGGAAACCATGAAAAAACGCTCCACAAGGTCCTTTCTCACACTCTCGCTTTCGGCGCTCTTGATGGCCACGGCCGCACCCGCAGTCGCTGCGCCGCCAGAGGGGCCGTCACCGGAACAGCAAGCACAAGTCCAGCCGCCCACGGTGGGCGGCATTGGTTCTCTTGGTAGGGGCACAGGTGCCCAGGGCACTGTGTTGCCCGAGACCGACCGCATTGTCGTGAAATTCAAGGAGGAGGTTCCGGAGGTCCAGAAGGACAGCGTCCTGACCGAGGTCGAGACCACCACCGAGATCGAGGCTCCCGAGATCGTCAAGGTCACCGGTAACGACGAGGACGTCGTGGAGTCGGAGACGATGCTCTCCACCGAGGAACAACAGGACGTGGTCGAAACCATTGAGGAAGACCCGGCAGTAGAGTCTGCCGAGCCGGATCAAATCGTGGTCAACGCGTTGGCCTCCCACGTGGGAAGCACTCCGAATGACCGTTATTGGGGCTATCAGTGGGGTCCCCGCAACATCGGTGTTCCCGGCTCCTGGTGGCAAGGAACCGGGCACGGTGTGGTCATTGGGATCGCGGACACCGGGCAGATCAATCACCCGGACCTCAATTAGCGGACGGTGGCCGGGTACGACTTCCTCTCCGACCTGTATCACTCGCGTGACGGAAACGGGAGGGACAGCAACCCTCAGGACATGGGGGACTGGAGCCCGGGGCGCCCCAACTGGTGGCATGGTTCTCACGTGGCGGGTATTGCAGCAGCTCACACCAACAACCGCACGGGTATCGCGGGCGTGGCCCCGGACGCGAGGATCCAGCACGCCCGGGTCCTGGGCGCTGATGGGCGCGGATACGTGTCGGACATCGCCGACGGCGTGATGTGGTCCGCCGGTATTTCCATCCCGGGGGTTCCGCGCAACGCCAACCCCGCCAAGGTGGTGAACCTGTCCGAGGCCTGGGACGCCAACACCTGTTCGCCGATCATGCAGAACGCGGTCAACCGCATGCATCAGATCAATGTGCCCCTAGTGGTGGCCGCGGGTAATGCAGCAAAGAGCGCAAATCTCGCTTCGCCCGCGAACTGTGGTGGGGCGATCGTGGTGGGTGCTACCTCGTCCCACAACAGGCTCACCGGTTACTCCAACTGGGGACCGATGGTGGACGTGGTGGCTCCCGGCGGTGATACCAGCGCACCCATCTGGTCCACGGTCAACACAGGACAGTTCTCACTGGGCTCGCCCTCCTACGGGGACCTGAGCGGTACGTCCATGGCGGCACCGCATGTGGCAGGGGTGATCGCCCTGATGAAGGAACGCAACCCGAATCTGGGCGTGGAATCGATTCGCACCACGCTGCGCAACACCGGGGTGAATGTGAGTGGCTATCGCAAGGTGGACGCCACCCGCGCAGCCCGTGCGGTGGCGCCGACGGCGCGCGGCGCGATTGCCGGCTACTACAACTCCAGGGGTGGTGCTGCCGTGTACGGTGCCCCGACCACGGGTGAGCAAAGCACCGGCGTGGGTGGAGTAGTGCAGACGTTCGTCAAGAACGGCCGGGCCACCAAGATCTACTGGTCCTCCCGTACGGGCGCTCGTGAGGTGAAGACCTGGACGGGCATCGGATCCAGGCACGAGTCCCTGGGCGGTGCTCGTGGAGTGGGTATCCCGTTCAACAATGAACAACCCACCTCCACAGGCGGGGCGTACCAGACGTTCGTCAACCCGCAGACGAACAAGACCACCAAGATCTTGTGGAGCTCGCGCAGCCGCGCCAACCCGATAGTGGAACGTTCCGGTATCGGACAGACCTGGGCACGTAACGGGCACGAGGCCAAGGCCGGGTACCCGACCACCGGGGAGGTCCGAACATCGACCGGTGCATACCAGCGCTTCATCAGTATCAGGACCGGGGTGCGGACCCAGTACACCTGGACCCCGCGCGGGGGCGTCAAGGTGACGCGCCTGTAAGGATCACTCCATCGATCGGTTCACTGTGACCGGGTCTCGATGGCCAGGCGTCACGAGCGCAACGACGCAGGGCCCCGCTAGAGGAAGCGGGGCCCTGCGACTGTTCGGAAAGAACGGGGTGAAGTTGGCCTAGTGCGCTGTCGGCTCGGACCCCTCCACCGTCACGCGGGTGTTCTCCGGGGTGGACTTACGCATGAAGAGCGTCAGAACGAACGCCACGGCACCCAGTGCAGTGGCCGTGAGGAAGGCCGCGTGAACGCCCGGAATCGCATCGGTGGTGGTAGATCCGTCCGGGTTCTGAATCACCGTGGTGCCCGCCTGCATGATGCCCACCAACAGTGCGGTACCGGCAGCGCCGGCCACTTGCTGCAGGGTGGACAGCGTTGCCGAACCGTGCGAATACAGCTTGGGCGGCAAGGGGTTGAGACCGGAGGTAAACGCCGGGGTGAAGATCATGGCCAGGCCCACGGACATGGCAATCTGGAGTACGACGATCCACCACACTGCGGTGTCAGCCTGCAGCTGCGAAAAGTTCAACATGACGAACGTCAGCAGAGCCGCACCGGGCACGGCCAGGGGGCGGGGACCGAAGGCATCGAACAAGCGACCGATCACCGGCCCCAACAGCCCCATGATCAGGCCACCCGGCAGCAGAATCAGACCGGTCTGGAGCGTGTCCAGACCGCGAATGGTCTGCAGGTAGAGCGGGAGCACGATCACTCCGCCGAACAGGGTCATCATTGCGATGGCCATCAGCGCTACGGACACCGTGAAATCGCGGTGCTTGAACGTGCGCAGGTCCAGGAAGGGATTGTCCTTGCGCTGCAACTGGAGCTGGCGCAGCGCGAACGCGGCCACGAGCAGCACGCCCACCGCCAGGATGACTGCGCCACCGCCGGCGGAGGTGGCCCAACCCATGAAGGAATCGGAGTCACCACCCTGCGTGCCACCGGCACCCACGGTGGACAGTCCGTGCACCAACAGGCCGAACCCGAACACGGAGAGGACCACCGAAAGGAGGTCCAACCGCAGGTCACCCCGCGAGCCGACGTCCTTCAAACGGGTCAGCCCGATGACCAAGGCCAAAACGGCAATGGGGAGAACAAACCAAAAAATGCTGCGCCACGGGAAATGCGCCAGGATGAAGCCGGAAATCGTGGGGCCCAGAGCCGGGGCCACGGAGATCACGATGGATACGTTGCCCATGACCAGGCCGCGGCGTTCCTTGGGAATCAGCGTGAGGATGGTGGTCATGAGCAACGGCAGCATGATGGCCGACCCGAAGGCCTGAATCACGCGAGCCACCAGCAGGATGGTGAAACTTGGAGTCGACGCCGCCAGCAAGGTGCCCAACGCGAAGGACCCCATGGCCAGGGCGAAGACGGCCCGAGTGGAAAATTTCTGCAGCAGGAAGCCCGTGGTCGGAATGACCACGGCCATGGTCAGCATGAACGCGGTGGCAACCCACTGCACGGTCGCTGCGTCAACGTGGAGGTCCTCCATGAGATGGGGGAGCGCCACGTTCAGAATGGTTTCGTTCAGGATGACCACGAAGGCTGCGATCAGCAGAACGGCAATGGTTCCCATTGCGCCCGGAGCGGTTTGCGGTGGGTGTTCCGCGGTGCCGCCCGACGCCGGTTGAGAGGGTGAAGAA
>JAFAAV010000019.1 GCA_023426375.1 Actinomycetes bacterium
GACACGTCAGGAGCCCCCGTGCCTTCCGAACCCATCGCGGGCCCGGGCGGCTCGGACGCGCAGGTCACCGTGGGGCTCATGATCCCACCGAGGCCAGCAGGCTCGCGAAATCGGGAACGTTGCTGAACTCGTCCTTGACCTCGCGGCGCAGACCCGGGCGGGCGGCGTCGTCGTCGAACGAACCGGACGCACCGCCCGGCGAACCCGCGAGCAACATGGTGCCGAGAGAGGCACCCACGCGGTCGATCCGTCGCTGCAGGTCAGCGTGCCCCCAGTCCTCGGAGGCCGCGTAGATGCCCAGCGGCAATACGAGGGCCTTGAGGTAGCTCAGCAGCGGCCGCATGGCCGTGTCGAGCACGAGCGAGTGGCGCGGCGACCCACCCGTCGCGGCGATCACGGTGGGCAGGTTCTCGAGCGCGGATTCATCGATTACATCGAAGAACTGCTTGAACAGCCCCGAGTAGGACGCCTTGTACGTGGGCGAGGCCGCGATCAGACCGTCCGCGTTGAGCACGGTGTCGATCGCGTCCTGCACGGCCGGGGAGGCCACGTGCGTGATCATCATGTCGGTGAGCCCGTGGGCCAGGTCGCGCAGCGAGATCACCTTGATATCCAGGTGCTGCCCGGCTTGTTCGACGACGCCGCTCGCGGCCTTCGCGATCGCCTCACCCAAGCGCGTGGTCGTGGAGTCTCCTGATAGCCCAGCGGTCACCACCGCGAGGGTCAAACGATCAGTCATGGTGTCCTTCTCTCTACGTACTGCTTGTTACTGCGTGGAATTACTTGGAGTTCTCGTGGTCGCGCTGCGCGGCTTCTGCCTACTTGGCACGATCCTTGGCTGCCTGGGAATCCGGGCCGCCGCCGGGGATCGGATCCTTGCCGGCCTCGTGGCGGGCCACCAGGGACTCGTGGGTCGGAGCTTCGGGCACGTGTGCCGGACGCAGGGCGTCAAACTCCTTGCGGAGCACCGGGAAGACCTCTTCGCCCAGCAAATCCATCTGCTCGAGCACGGTCTTGAGCGGCAGGCCGGCGTGGTCCATGAGGAACAGTTGACGCTGGTAGTCACCGGCGTAGTCGCGGAAGGACAGGGTCCGCTCGATGACTTCCTGCGGCGAGCCCACGGTCAGCGGAGTCTGGGAGGTGAAGTCCTCCATGGAGGGGCCGTGGCCGTAGACGGGAGCGTTGTCGAAGTACGGACGGAACTCACGCTTGGCGTCCTGCGAGTTCTTCCGCATGAACACCTGACCGCCCAGGCCCACGATCGCCTGGTCGTAGGAACCGTGACCGTAGTACTCGTAGCGCTGACGGTAGAAGTCCACCATGCGCTCGGTGTGTTCCTTGTTCCAGAAGATGTTGTTGTGGAAGAAGCCGTCACCGTAGAACGCGGCCTGCTCCGGGATTTCTGGGGAGCGGATGGAACCGTGCCACACGAACGGAGCCACGTCATCCAGCGGACGCGGGGTCGCGGTGAAGCCCTGCAGCGGGGTGCGGAATCGACCGGAGAAGTCCACGTTCTCCTCGTGCCACAGGCGGTAGAGCAACTTGTAGTTCTCCACAGCCAGCGGGATGCCCTGACGGATGTCCTTGCCGAACCAGGGGTACACGGGGCCGGTGTTGCCGCGGCCCATGGTCAGATCCACGCGACCGTCGGCCAGGTGCTGCACGTAGGAGTAATCCTCGGCAATGCGCACCGGATCCGTGGTGGTGATCAGGGTGGTGGCGGTGGACAACTGAATGTTCTTGGTCTGCGCGGCCACGTGCGCCATGAGGATGGGCGGGTTGGCCGGAGCCACGAACGGCGGGTTGTGGTGCTGGCCGGTCGCAAAAACATCCATGCCCAGCTCTTCGGCCTTCTTGGCGATCTCAACGGTCGCCTTGATGCGCTCGTTCTCGCTGGGAGTTTTGCCGGTGGTGGGGTCCATGGTGACGTCACCGATGGTGAAGATGCCGAGTTGCATGACTGCCTCCTGTGTCCTGGATGACGACGCCGCTGCGGTAGTCCCGCCGGCCCGTTCCGTTGGTCTTTCAAATTTGAACTACCTACATAATGCACCCGATCCGAGATTTATTCCACGGAAAGTTTCCCGATGTGGGCAAGGGCACTTTGGCTTATGGTGTTGCCATGAACAAGGTCGTCAGATGGCTGATGGTCCCCCTACTTCTTTCCTTATCCCTGACCGGTTGCGTGACGCACTACCCCGCAGACCCCCACGGCACCCTGGACCGGGTATCCGGAGGAGTCCTCCGCGTGGGTGCAGTCCACAACGAGCCGTTCGTCTCCATCCACGGGGATAAACCCACAGGTGAGGAGGTCCGCGTGGTCGAAGAGTTCGCGGACTCCTTGGATGCCGAGGTCGAGTGGACCACGGCCGGTGAGGAGCACCTGGTCAAGGAGATGGAACACGGTCAGTTGGATCTCATGATCGGAGGAATCACCAAGGACACCCAGTGGCAGAAAAAGGTGGGTCTGACCCGGCCCTACAAAGAAACGGTCAATGAGTACGGGGAGACCGAGAAGCACGTGATGGCCGTGGCCAACGGCGAGAACGCGTTCCTCTTGACGCTGGATGAGTTCCTCCAGAGCCAGGAAGGTCAATCGTGAGGTACTCGGACCGCCCCGCGGACAACGAACATCTGCCAGCAGAGATCTCCCATGCAGTCGGGAAAGCCGTGCACCTGGAGTGGGCCACCCTTGGTGTTCTCGCGGTAACGGTGGTTCTAGTTTTCCTGGCCATGGGCAACTCCCAGGCCATGAAAACGGCCTGGATCGAGGACATGCTCTCCATGGTCCCACCCATTGCTTTCCTGATCGGCGTGCGCGTCACCCGTAAACCCGCCAACGCCAAACACCCGTTCGGCTACCACCGCTCGATCGGCATTGCGCACTTAGTGGCCGGCACGGCGCTGTTGGTCATGGGCGGCTATTTGATCGTGGACTCGGTGATCAAGTTGATCACGGTGGAGCACCCGACCATCGGCGGCATCAGCCTGTTCGGACACACCATCTGGCTGGGCTGGCTCATGATCTTGGTGCTACTTGTCACCGGTATTCCTCCGGTGATCCTGGGCCGCATGAAGCTCAAGCTCGCCGAGCCCCTGCACAACAAGGTGCTCTACGCGGACGCAGATATGAACAAGGCCGATTGGATGACCTCCTTCGCCGCCATTGTGGGCATCGCGGGTATCGGCCTGGGCTTCTGGTGGGCAGATGCTGCGGCGGCAATCCTGATTTCCACGTCCATAGTCAAGGACGGCACGACAAATCTCTCCGCAGCGGTCTCCGGTCTAATGGACGGCCGGCCCACCACCGTGGACAACAAGAAACCCCACCCACTCATCAATGACGCCCAGGAATACCTGCAGAATCTGGACTGGGTGCACGCGGCTAACGTACGGATTCGCGACGAGGGTCAGGTGTTCCACATCGAAGGATTCGTTATCCCTCGATCCCTGGAGCTAGCCACCCCCGAACGGCTGGAAACAGCCGAGAACGAGTTGTTCGATGCGGACTGGAAAATCCGCGACGTGGTGATCGCCCCGGTCACCCACCTACCGCACATGATGGAATCGCAGTGACCGACTCGTAATTGTTGAACAATCTGCATCGGTGAGGCATTCTGGAAGCCACCACTGAGACGGAGGTCACGCATGACGGTCATCGATCTGAACAGCGACGTGGGTGAGTCGTTCGGCAATTGGAGCATGGGCGACGACGCCGCCATTTTCCGTTCGGTCTCCTCAGCGAACGTGGCGTGCGGCTTCCACGCGGGCGACCCGGGTGTGATGGCGCAAACCTGCCGGGACGCCGTCGCCGCAGGCGTGACCGTGGGTGCGCACGTGGCGTACCGGGACCTGGCCGGTTTCGGTCGACGTTTTCTGGACTGCTCACCGCAGGAGCTCGCGGCCGATGTGCTCTACCAAATGGGCGCACTCGAGGCCATGGCTCGCTCGGCCGGCACCGAGATCAAGTACGTGAAGCCGCACGGCGCGCTCTACAACACGATCGTGCACCATGAGGTTCACGCCCAAGCCGTGGTGGACGCGGTCAAGGCGTTCGGTGGAGATCTTCCCTTGCTGCTGTTGCCCGGATCCGTGGCGTTGAAGAAGGCCGATCAGGCCGGACTGCGCGCGGTGGCCGAGGCGTTCGCGGACCGCGGCTACACACCGGAGGGGACGCTGGTCTCCCGCCGGGAAGAAGGCGCGGTGCTGCATGATTCGGCGGAGGTCACCGAACGGATGATCCGTTTGGCCGAGGACGGCACCTTGACCGCCGTGGACGGTTCCACCGTGCGCATTCAGGCCGAGAGCATCTGTGTGCACGGCGATACCCCCGGCTCCGCCGCAATGGCCGCGGACGTCCGCGCGGGACTGGAGCGCGCGGGCGTGGAGATCCGGTCGTTCGCATGAACTCGGACACCTCCTCCGCACAAGGCGGATCTGCTTCGCGCAACCGATCCGCTGAGCAGACACCGTCCGGCTTACGGAACGCTTCCGGAGGACGTGACGCTTCGCCATCCCCGGGTCGGCCCTCCGGCTCAGCTGCATCGGCTGAGTCCCCGCTCCGCTGGGCGGGGACCCGCGCTTTCCTGATCGAGTGTTCGTCACTGGATCAGGTCATGCGCTGGCACGCGCAGCTGAGCACCCACCCCTACCCCGGTCAGCTCGACGTGCTGGCCGCCGCGGAGACAGTGCTGCTGACCTTCTCGACGCACGCGGCCGCGCGCAAGGCCGCGAGCGACGTCGTCACCGCTCGCCTTGACCACGCTCACGCCGCGACCGGCAAGACCGTGGACATCGACGTGATCTACGACGGCGAGGACCTGGCCGAAGTGGCTGAGCTGACCGGGCTCGGCGAGTGCGGCGTGATCGAGGCGCACACGGGTACCGAGTGGACGGCCGCGTTCGGCGGTTTTGCGCCGGGGTTCGCGTATCTCGTGGCCCCCGGGGATCCGCTCGAGGTGCCGCGCCGGGATTCACCGCGCACCGCGGTGCCCGCCGGATCCGTGGCGCTGGCGGGGCGGTTCTCAGCCATTTATCCGCAGCGGTCGCCGGGCGGTTGGCAGCTGATCGGGCATACGAATGCCCCGCTATGGGACGTGAATCGCGAGGAACCCGCCCTGATCCGTCCCGGTGACACGGTGAAGTACCGGGCGGTGCGGGAGCTCGTGGAGGTCACCTCGGACAGCTCGGCAGGTGCTAAGTCTGATACCCGTGACGACTTGTCTCGTGGGCTCGTGACCGAGGATCCCGGAATGCAGTCGTTGCTTCAGGACGCCGGCCGACCTGGTCTGGGTGATCTGGGTGTGGTGGCTTCGGGAGCAGCGGATCAAGCGTCCGCGGCACAGGCGAATCGACTGGTAGGCAATTCGCCCGATTGCGCCGTTATCGAGACCATGCTGGGCGGGCTGTCCGTCGCGGCCCGCGGTCATCATGTTGTGGCGCTGACCGGTGCACCCACCACTGCAAGAATCGAGGGCCCCAACGGGAATCGCTCCGCATCATTCAACGCACCGTTCGCCCTGTACGACGGCGAACAACTGGCTCTGGACGCTCCCCCGACCGGGTTGCGCAGCTATCTTGCCGTGCGCGGAGGGATCGCGACACCTGAGGTTCTGGGGAGCCGCGCCACGGACGTGATGTCCGGGATCGGGCCGGAGCCGTTGAGCGCCGGTGACGAACTCCCCGTGCCGACCGTGGCTGCGGGGCGCGCCGTCGGCGATCCAGAGGCCCCCGCGGTCGAGTTCCCCGCGACGGGCGAACCCACCGCGCTGCGTGTGACGCCCGGTCCGCGCGATGACTGGTTCGCCCCGGAAGCGCTCGAGACCCTCACGGCCCAGGAGTGGGTGGTCAGCAGCCAGTCCAACCGCGTGGGTGTGCGCTTCGAGTCGCCGGCGGACGAAAACTTGCTGGAGCGCTCCCGCGAAGGCGAACTCGCGAGCGAGGGTGTGGTTGCCGGTTCGCTGCAGGTTCCCCACTCCGGAATTCCCGTCCTGTTCCTGGCCGACCATCCCGTGACGGGCGGCTATCCGGTGATCGCCGTGGTCATCCCGGAGGACCTACCGCTCGCGGCGCAGTTACCGCCGGGCGCCTCGGTTCGCTTCACGGTCATGGACCCACCCCGCCCCGCGCACGCACCCGAAATCTCAGGAGAGTCAGCATGAAGAAGGTCTTGATCGCCAACCGCGGGGAAATCGCGGTCCGGATCGCACGGGCCTGCGCGGATGCGGGCCTCGTGTCGGTCGCCGTCTATTCCGAGCCCGACGCCGATTCCTTCCACGTCCGCATGGCCGATGAAGCCTACGCGCTGCCCGGCTCGTCGTCGGCGGACACCTATCTCAACATCGAGGTCTTGTTGGACGTCGCCTCCCGCGCGGACGCTGACGCCGTGCACCCCGGCTACGGTTTCCTGTCCGAGAACGCGGACTTCGCCCAGGCCGTTACCGACGCCGGTCTCACCTGGATCGGCCCGACCGCCGAGGTCATCCGCACGCTCGGTAACAAGGTCACCGCCCGCGAGATCGCGGTGCGCGCCGGCGCCCCCTTGGTGCCGGGTACGGACGGTCCCGTCGACGACGCCGCTGCGGCCCGGTCCTTCGCCGAGGAGCACGGATTGCCGATCGCCATCAAAGCGGCCTTCGGCGGCGGCGGCCGTGGGATGCGCATTGCGCGGACCTTGGACGAGGTTGAGTCCGCGTTCGATGCGGCGGTGCGCGAAGCGACGTCGGCCTTCGGGCGGGGCGAATGCTTTGTGGAGCGTTTCCTCGAGAAGCCGCGCCACGTGGAAGCCCAGGTCATTGCGGACACCCGCGGAAACGTGACCGTGGTGGGCACGCGCGATTGCTCGCTGCAGCGGCGCAATCAGAAGCTCGTGGAGGAGGCCCCGGCACCGTTCCTGAGCGATGAGCAGCGGAAGACCATTCACGAATCCGCGCGGGACATCTGCCGCGAGGCCGGCTACACGAGTGCGGGCACGGTCGAGTACCTGGTCGCGCCGGACGGGCTGATCTCGTTTCTGGAGGTCAACACGCGATTGCAGGTGGAGCACCCAGTCAGCGAAGAGACCACCGGGGTGGACCTGGTGCGCGAGCAGTTCCGGGTGGCGGATGGGCTGGAATTGAGCGTCACCGAGGACCCTGAACCGCGCGGGCACGCGTTCGAATTTCGCCTCAATGCTGAGGACCCGGCGCTGGGTTTCCTTCCGACCCCAGGCACGGTGGAGGCCTTTGAGTCACCCACGGGCGCGGGTATCCGCGTGGACACCGGCGTGCGTTCTGGATCCGTGGTGCCGCCCGATTATGACTCAATGCTGGCCAAGCTCATCGTGTGGGGTGAGGACCGGCAGCAAGCACTGCGGCGCACCCGAGCTGCCCTGGCGGAGCTGACCATCAAGGGATTGCCCACGGTGGTGCCGTTCCATCGGGCCGTTGTAGACCATTCCGATTTCACGTCCCCCGATGAGCTCGGGGTGTACACCACGTGGATTGAGGACGCGTTCACGGAGGAGCTGGAGGCCTCCCCGTACGTGACCTCCGGGGCTGCCGAACGCACCACCCTGACCGTGGATCTCGACGGCAAGGCCGTGCAGCTCGGACTCCCCAACGCCATGGTGGAGGCCCTGCTGCACGGTGGCGGGTCGCGTGCGGACGGTGAGGGGGCGGCGTCGTCGGGCGGAAGTGAAGCGTCGGACAGCACGCTGCCCGCGCCCATGGACGGGACGGTCGTGAAGTGGGCGGCGGAGGACGGCGCGGAGGTTTCCGAGGGCGATACCGTGCTGGTGCTCGAGGCCATGAAGATGGAGACTCCCGTGCGCGCTCACCGCTCCGGCACGCTGACCCGTGGCGATCTGGACGAGGGCGACGCCGTCAGCAAGGGGCAGGCACTGGGCGAAATCGCCTAGCGCGGTGAGAGGATGAGCCGGTGACCAGCAACTTTGCACTCGAACCCGCCAGCGCGGCGGCGCACACTTCCGCTACGGCACCTTCCGGGACGCCGACGCCGCTCGACACCGACGGCGCGCAAGCGAGCGGTCTCGCGGCGGCTCAGTTGCGCGCGCGTATTTCGGGAGGTCAGTTGGCGCCCGGAGCCAAGCTCTCGGAGCAAGCGATTGCGCGGGAACTAGGCGTTTCGCGGAACACGCTGCGGGAGGCATTCACGGTGTTGACCGGCGAATCGCTGGTGGACCGGGTGCCCAACCGCGGAGTGTTCGTGGCCCGTCCGACCGCGGACGACGTGCAAGAGATTTACAGCGCTCGCCGCATTATCGAGCCGGGGGCGGTGCTGTGGGGTTCCTGGTCGGAGCACGAACTGACCGAACTGAAAGCTGTCATTACGTCCGCCAAGAGCGCTCGCGAGGCCGGGGACATCAAAGGCATGGGTGATGCCAATCAGCGTTTCCACCGCGGACTCATGGCACTGACCGGATCGGACACCCTGGTCACCACGATGGATCGGTTGCTCGCTCGAATGCGGCTCGTGTTCCACTCGATGTCCGCTGATCCCGGTTTCCACGGGGACTACGTGGACCGCAATGCCGAACTGTTGCGGCTCCTGGAGGCAGGTCAGCGGGCCGAAGCTGCGGATGCCCTGCGGGAATATCTCACGTTCGCGGAAGCACAGTTGCTGGAGCAGATGGCGTAGCGGCTGCGTCATTCACGAAGTCAGAGGCACTTTTAAGCCACGCTCAAGTTTCTGGGCATGAAAAAGCCACTCCGGTACGAGCGGAGTGGCTTTTCCATGTCTCAGATCTGCCCGGCTGACTTAGGGGACCTGGTAGTCGGAGTCCTTGGCGTCCGTGATGAGCATGTGGCCGGGAGCGTGGGAGATCGCGAACGGTGGACGGGATTCCATCACGGCAGCCTGCGGGGTCACGCCGCACGCCCAGAACACGGGGAGGTGGCCCGGTTCGATGCGGACGGGATCGCCGAAGTCCGGTTGATTGATGTTCTCGATCCCCAGATCTTCGGGGTTGCCCACGTGCACGGGTGCTCCGTGGACGGCGGGATAGCGGGAGGTGACGCGAACGGCGTCGGCCACCTGGGACGCTGGCACGGGACGCATCGAGACCACGAGCGGCCCGGACAGTGACCCCGCCGATGCGCAGCGGCGGTTAGTGCGGTACATGGGGACGTTCACGCCCTGATCGTTGTGAGCCATGCGGATGCCGTTGTTGAGCAGGGCGTCCTCAAAGGTGAAGGAACAGCCCACCATGAAGGTCACCAGGTCGTCGCGCCAGTACTCGGTGATGTCCGTGGGGCGAGCGATTTCCTGACCGTCCTCGTAGACCACGTACTGCGGGAGGTCCGTGCGGATGTCTCCGTCTTTGAGGAGCTCGCCGGTAGTCTCCCCCGCATCCAGCACCCCGAGCACGGGGCACGGTTTGGGATTGCGTTGGGCGAATAAGAGCACGTCAAAGGCCAAGTCACGCGGGACGATGATCAGGTTCGCTTGCGCGTAACCCGCGGCAATTCCGGATGTGGGTCGCAGCAAGCCGTCGCGAAAACGCTGCCGGGCTTCCCGGGGTGTGAGACGGGCAAGGTCCATGCCTGCCATGTTGTTCATGTCAGTCAGCTCCACAGCTTGGTGAGCCCGGCCAGGGAGTTCCAGCCGAGGAACAAGGTGAGCAACCACGCGAGCACGCCGATGATCAGCAGCCACTTGGGATACACGTACCCGTGCAGCAGGTCCCGACGACGCCAGGCCACCCACAGCAGGATGGCGAACCCGAACGGGAGGATCAGCCCGTTGAACGCTCCCGCAAAGATCAACAGCGTCTGCGGCGCCTGGCCGAGCAGCAGGTAGGCCACGGCACACACGAAGATGAAGGCGACGGTCAACAGGTTGCGGGTCCGCGGGTTGCCGGAGGACTTGGTCACAAAGGAGATGGACGTGAAGGCTGCACCGATCACTGAGGTCAGAGCGGCAGCCCAGAGCACCACACCGAAGATCCGCACACCGATCTCACCGGCCGCAGCCCCGAAAGCTTCTGCGGCCATGTTGTCGCTGGTCAACGCCACTCCCCCGGCCACCACGCCGAAGATGGCCAGGAACAGCAGCACGCGCATGATGCACGTGACTAGGATGCCCAGCACGGAGCTGCGGCTGATCTGCTTGACGTTCTCCTCGCCGCTCACACCCGAGTCGATCATGCGGTGGGCACCGGAGTAGGTGATGTAACCACCCACAGTGCCGCCGATCAACGTGGTGATCACCAGGAAGTCGATTTCCTCGGGGAGCACCGTGTTCTTCAACGCCACACCCACGGGAGGAGCAGCAACGATCGCCACGTAGAGCATCAACAGGATCATGATGGCGCCCAGCAGCACCACGATCCGGTCGAGCGCCATACCGGCTCGCTTGGAGAGGAAAATGAGGATTGCAATGGCTGCGGAGATGCCACCGCCGATCTTCGGATCCAGTCCGAGCATGGCGTTGAGCCCCAGCCCGGTACCAGCAATATTGCCGATGTTGAACACCGCTCCGCCCACGAACACGAGGGCCGCCAGCACAATGCCTGCACCGGGCAGGACCTTGCTGCCGAGTTCCTGTGCGCGCTGACCGGAGATGCCGATGACTCGCCAGACGTTCAGCTGCACGGCAATGTCCACGAGGATCGACACCAGGATCGCAAACGCGAAGGCCGCCCCGAGTTGGACCGTGAACACGGTGGTCTGGGTGATGAATCCGGGGCCAATCGCACTGGTGGCCATGAGGAACATGGCACCGAGGAGCGCGGTGCGGTGCCCGCCGGAGTTCACCTTGACCGGTTCGGTTCCGGATTGGGACGGCTGGGCAGACTGCCCGGGCTTGGGTGCTTCTGTCGACATGTCTTCATCCGATGGGTCGGGTGACTGGGGTCACAGATTGACGTGTTGCCGGAAGACTACAGGTTGTTCAACAATTCGGGCAAGAGATTGTTCAACAACTTCGCAGCCACCGGCAAGACTCTGGGCATGAAAAAGCCACTCCAGGCGAACCGGAGTGGCTTTTCCATGTCTCAGATTTCAGAGCTTCGGCCGTCGAGCCGATGCTCACGTACTCAGCGCAGGATGGGCAACTGCATCGGGTAGCGGTAGACCTCACCGTTGTTGGCGCGCACGGCGGCCACGATGTGGCAGACCAGGAGCAGCACCCAGTAGGCGGCGATCAAGATGAGCCCCACAGGGAACAGGATGACCGTGAAGATGCAGATCCAACCGATCACGTTGATGATCCACAGGGTCACGTTGAAGTTGAAGGCGCCGGCGGACGCGGCTCGCAGGAACGGGCTCTTGTCCTTGTAGATGAACCACACGATCAACGGGCCCACGAAGCCCAGCCAACCCACCGAGATGATGGCGGCGATGGGACCCGACAGGTGCGTCAGGATGGCCACGGTCTTTTCATCGTTCTGAGGACCGCTGGAACCGGTCCGGTAGTGGGTGTCGTAGTTGTCGTAGCCGCCGGCACCGCCGGAGCGGTAGTCCGGGCGAGGTTGCTGCGGTTCGTAACTCATGGCATCTCCGTCAAGGTTGTGGTCCACCGGCGGTGGAGGGTCCGGGGGTTTCCCGTAAGCTCCAGCCTAAAGTCCGGGGCCCACCACTGCATTGGGGTTTTCCCCACTCTTCATCACCGGCTGACCTCCGGCCTTCGCCGGATCCGCGGCCTGCAACTCCGGGCGGCCCGCGGCATGCTTGCCGCTTCCACGAGAACCGCGGTGACCGAATTTCCGGTCATAGGCCCACCCAGCAGCGAGCGCCACAACAACGGCGATGACCAGGATCAGGGCAATCCCGATCAGCCCCGACTGCAACCCCGCGTCCGCATGAGCGTCGAAGTACAGGAGCGACCGAATCATCATGAAGATGTGATGCAGCGGCTCAATGGGGGCCATGATCCGGAAGAAGTCCGGCACTGCTTGCAAAGGAACCACGGCACCCGCGGACGGCAACCCCATGAACACCAGATAGATCATCGAGAGAAGCATGCCCGCAGAACCACCCAGTGTGATGAGCGCGAGCACCACGGCGGAGACCGCAGACAACGACAGCCAGCCCGCGAAGAACACTGCCAACCCATGCGGCATGGGCATACCCACTGCCGCGGCGACCCACAGCATCAGCGCCGAAGTGGGTGCAGCCGCCACCGTGAAAAGACCCCACTTGAGCAGGAAGTTCAGCCACCGCGGCAGCCCAACGCGCGGCAGGTCCCGGAACAGCGGACCCATCTCGAACGGTGCCATACCCATGCGAGCGTCCATCAGAACGTTGACGGCAATGGACCCGGAGAGACCAATGACCAGCAGGATGATCGCGTAGTAGAACGCACCCATGCCCAATGCCGTGCCCGCTTCAAGTTCTTGGTACGGCTTGGTGTCCACGTTCACCGGATCTCGCAGCAGGTCCGTAGAGACGGAGCTGACCTTGGGCGCCAGCTGATCGGCCACCTGTTTGGGGGTGCCGGCTTGGGCTTGTTGTATCTGCTGAGCAAACTGCTGCACCGCCGGACCGCCCTGTGCCGCTGACCGTGCCAGCTCTTCGGCCTGCTTGTCCTGCTGCGATTCCAGCTCCGACAGCACCCGGTCATAGGCCTGCTGCTGAGCGGATTGTGCGGACTTGACGAGCGACTCACCCATCGTGGAACTAGCTCGCTCGAGACCGGGCTGCACCGCCTCCGTGGCGATCCGGGTTCCGAGTGATCCCGCCTGCGGATCTGTGTACAGGGTGATTTCCGGCCGCGCCGCAGACTCCTGCGTGAGTGACCCCCTGACCATGCTCACCGTGTCCTCCGAGAAGGATTCGGGGATGACGACCACTCCGAACAGCTCGCCCCGCTCCAATTGATCCTGCGCTTGATCCCAGGTCAACCGACGCAGATCCAGGCGCCCATCTTTGCCCGCTTCGGATGCGAAGCCGTCCTCAATGCGATGACCGTAGTTCTGCTTCTCCGTGCCGCCGCTTTCTCGGGGCACGTCCGCCCCGCGATCCTGATTGACGATGGCCACCGGGAAGTCCTTGAGGTGGCCCGCCGGATTGGATAGCCCGCCCAAGTACAAAGCCGTTCCGAGAACCGCCAGGACCATGATGACCACTGCCGGTAGTGCCCAGAAGCTCGCTGAATTGAACGGGCCTCGCTGCCGCCCCGCTGCTTGATGAGAGGCGCGCTCTCCTAGTTTGTCGTCTGCCATAGTGCCCCCGAAAGAGATTTGGATACATTGCTGTATCGAGCTTTCACAATCACGATACACTGATGTATCGAGGCGGCAAGAGGGAGTGGATAAAAGTGATCGAGCAGACATCACGCGCAACGAGCGAAGACGCTGACAAGCGATCCCGTACCGCCACGCGACGAAGGTTGCTCACGTCGTCGGCGGTGGTGTTCGCGGAGAAAGGGATCGACGGCGCGTCCATCGGCGAGCTGTGCGCGGCAGCCGGTTTCACGCGCGGCGCGTTTTACTCCAACTTCGAGACCAAACTGGATCTGGCGGTGGCGGTCTTCGAGAACCTGGTGGACAGCCTGATTGACCGACTCGATTCGGAGCTGGACCAGTGGCTCGATTCGGACGCGAACACCGAGGAGATCGTCACCCGCATCATCGAAGGCGTCACGGACCAGTCATCCAACATGAACGTGCAGGCCGTCCGGCTCGAACTGTTCCTCGCGGCCTTCCGATCGAGTGAGATCCGCGACGTCGTCCGCCCGATGCGCAACAAGCTGTACGGCGCGGTCGAGAGTGCCCTGGGCCGCGTTGCCGACAGTCAGCACTTGGAGTTCACGATCCCCGCCGCGGACATGACCCGGCTCATGCTCACCAGCTACAGCGGCCAGCTCACCGATCGCATGGCCATGGGTGAAATCACTGACCAGAAGGTCATTCCAACCATGTGGCTCGCATTCACCCGCCCCGCAACGCGAAAACCCTAGCTTTCTGAGCAGCCCGGGGTTACGCTGCTGAGGTCTTGTCGTCCACGAAAGGTGTGCGCTGTGAAGCTTGCCGGTTCTTTCTGAGCCCGCCGCTGCACGCGCTTCTTCACGCCTTCGTTCTTCAATTGACGACGCCGCTCTGGCCTTTTCTTCATCCGACGCCCCTTTTTCGGGCGGTCACCTCGGGGCCATGTCATGGCGCGGCA
Organism: Actinomycetes bacterium; assembly: GCA_023426375.1. Classification (GTDB taxonomy): domain Bacteria; phylum Actinomycetota; class Actinomycetes; order Actinomycetales; family Micrococcaceae; genus Kocuria. The sequence goes on from JAFAAV010000019.1 coordinate 14,106, forward strand.
GTGGATCATCCTCTTGCGATGCCAGGAGATCCTCATGTCCCATTCACAACAGACACTCATTACTTTTTCGGACCTCTCCGTCACCTGGGCTGACGGCACAGAGTGCTTTACCGGCCTCTCGGGTTCGATTCCGCGGGGAGTCACCGGGCTGGTCGGAGACAACGGAAGCGGCAAGTCAACGCTGCTTCGAGTCCTCACCGGACAGCTCGACTCGACATCAGGGTCGTTACACCGCGCAGCCAGCATCGCGTACGTCCCGCAGGACATCACCGCCCAATCCGAATCGACCATGGCCCAGCTGTTGGGTATCGACCACATCCTGAGAAGTCTCCGCGCGATCGAGGCGGGCAGTGTGGATGAGGCGGAGTACGACGCCGTCGGCGATGACTGGGATATTGAGGAACGCGCGCGGGCGGAACTGGCCACGCGCGGGCTCCCGACCGATCTGGAGCGGCGCGTTGCGGAGCTGTCCGGCGGCGAAATCGTGCGGGCGGCGTTGGCCGGGGCGGTGCTGCGGCGAGCGCAACTGACCGTGCTGGACGAGCCCACCAACAATTTGGACGACGCCGCGCGCGAGGACCTGTTCGCGACCGTGCGCGGGTGGAAGGCGTCGCTGTTGATCGTGAGCCATGACCGGCAACTACTGGAACTCGTGGACCAGATCATCGAGCTGCGCGGAGGACAGCTCACCGAATTCGGCGGCACGTACAGCGAGTATGAGGCGTACCTTGACGCCGAGCAGAAGGCTGCGCTGCGTGAGGTGTCTCGCGCAGAATCCGAGGCCAAGAAGCAGAAACGGGAGCGTATCGAAGCGGAGACCAAGCTGAGCCACCGGGCGACCCGGGGTGAGAAGTTCAAGCGGCAGAAACGCAAACCCGGCATGGCCATGGGTAACGACGCGATGTCCGCGCAGGTGCAAGCGGGTAAGTTGCGCGGCGTGCTGTCCGACCGTGAACGGGCTGCTTCCGAGGTCGCGGTGGAGGCCCGAGATGCGGTGCGTGCGGACCGGCACATTCGGATTCAGCTCCCTGAGACCGCAGTGGCCAATGGGACCAAGGTGCTCGAGCTGGAACGCGTCCTACCCGAGGGCGAAACCGAGAGGTTCGATATGGCCGGCCCGGAACGGGTGCGGCTGGCCGGTCGGAACGGTTCCGGGAAAACCACGCTGCTTGAACGAGTGGTGGGGTGGATGGCCGATACCGCTGATTCTCCCGAGGCACCACGCGAGGCGAATCTAGCGGGTGTGGCCCCGTGGACCGTGCGCTACCGCATCACACCGGTGGGGTACATCCCGCAGCGACTGACCGTGGAGCGTCCGGAGGTGACGCTCGTGCAGGAGTTGCGGTGGGCGAACCCCGCAGCCTCCGAGCATGCATGCCGCGAGACCCTGGCGCGATTCCTCTTCCGCGGTGCGCAGGCGGATAAGCACATGGGTGAACTGTCCGGCGGTGAACTGCTGCGGGTTGAGCTGGCAAGAGTACTGACCTCGGAGCCGACCCCCAAACTGCTCATCCTGGACGAACCGACCAACAACCTGGACCTGCGGTCGGTGGATCAGCTGGTGGATGCGCTCAGCGCGTTTGAGGGTGCCCTGCTGGTGGTCAGTCACGATGACGGCTTCATCGAACGGATCGGGGTGACGGCCGAATTGGCACTTGATGTCGAAGGTCGCTAACGCCCGATCAAACCACCTGCGGCAACACCACGAGCATGCTCACGGACCAGATGAGGTGGGCGATGATCGGTGGCGTCAGCGACTGAGTTCGCTCACGCAGCACGGCCACCAGCACGCCGAGGGCGGCGGCAGCAAAAGCCAAGAGTGGCACCCCGGCCAAGGCCGTGACTGCGGTGTACAGCACCGTGGTCACGATCATTCGGTACCCCGGTTTCACGGCCCGCCACAGCGCGCCTCGGTAGAACATCTCCTCCGCAACACCGTTGACCACGGTGGTGATCAACACGAATACCAGGCTGCCGACCCGGGCATGGTCCAGGAGTTCGTCCACGGGGTCACGGAGGAACGGGATGAACCGCACCAAGAAGGCACCCGCGAAGAAGACGAGAGCTAAGAGCACACCGCCCACCACGGCGTCGCGAATCCCACGCCGCGAGGCGTGCCATCGAAACCTGCTGCCCACCAACCGAACCGCCACGAGGCTGCCCACGATGTAGATCGCGGCCAGGATGAACGTGGCCGGGTAGAACCACGGATCCCCAGCTTCGATGCGCAAGGACCACGCGAGGGCCGCGGACGCCAGCACTCCCGTGACGATGACGGCCACTCGAGAAGCCCCTCCGGGCAGGACCGGCTGCGCATCGGAGGACAGTGCGTCGGATTCCCTCACGGTGGTGCCTTTCACGGTGATTGTGGTCGGGTCTTTGGGTTTTAGGTCCGCGTCGGGGCGAGTGTCAGTCCCGGCGCGGATTCAATGCACGGATGGTTCCCGTGAGCACCGCGGCGAACGCGGTCCACCCCGCGTACGGTGCGAGCACCACGCCCTTCTCCTTGGTCACCTTGCCGGATCTGCGCACGAGATCAACCGTGCTCGCAGCCAGCGCGACCGATTCTACGGCCGCCGGCCCCAACTTCTTGCGATCGAAGAACAGGACGCTCCACCCAGCGTTGAGCACCAGGTTGGTGGCGAGCGCAGCCACGTATGCGCGCTGCTCCTTGGTGCGGCCCTGCTCCCCCAAATCCGCGATAGACAGTGAGCCAATGGCCGCGATGTCCGCGTACAGCGCCGTCCACGCCACGGGGAACAACCAGGCGGGCGGCTGGAAGGCCGGCTTCTTCAGGGTTTTGTACCAGGTCGAGTTGGGCTTGGTCGCCAGCGATCCGACGACGGCGGTCGTCGCCACTCCCGCCGTGGTCGCCCAGAAAATCTTGGCCCAGCGGGAGGTGTCCAGGTCCTTGACCGCAGTTCGCACAGCGGCTTGGAACGAGGTGTGACCACCCGGCGGCGGGCCGACGTAGTCGTCCAGATCGCGCTCGCGCACCACGGTGTCGTGTTGGAGGCTACCGATGAGCGGGCGGACCAGGGTCGATTTCACCGGAGTGACCAAACCAATCCAGTACGCGGCCAGTTCCGGAGTCGTGACCGGGGCCGTCAGCATGAAGCGCGGATTCTTGTTCAGCGCACTCGCGTACTCCTTGAGCATGTCCGCGTATTCGAGGGGGTCGGGGCCGCCCACGTCGAAGGTGCGGTTCACGTCTTCCGGGAGATCCGCGGCGGCCACCAGGTAATGCATCACATCGGCCACGGCGATCGGGTGGATGTGGTTGCGCACCCATTTGGGGGCGATGGCTCCGGGGAGCCGCTCGGAGAGGTGGCGAATCATCGTGAAGGACGAGGACCCGTCCCCGATCACCACACCGGTCTGCAAGGCGGCCGTTGGAACGCCGGAGTCCATGAGCACCTGGCCGACTTCCACACGGGAGCGCAGATGATCGGACAGTTCCTCGGTGGGAGTATCTGCGGGGTGGAGTCCACCCAGGTACACAATTCTTTTAACGTTGGCTTTACGTGCGGCCGTGGCGAAGGTGTCCGCCATGGACTTCTCTTCCTCCACGAAGTCATCCGAGTCACCCATCGAGTGCAGCAAGTACCAAGCGACGTCCACATGTTCCATGGCGCGGGCAATGTCCTTGGCGTCCGAGGCGTCGCCCTCGACAACCTCCGCCTGGCCTGGGCCAGCACTTTGACCGCCTGCAACTACGCGGTCACCCCACGGCAGATCGCGCACCTTGTCCGCGCTGCGGCTGAGCACTCTGACCCGCCAGCCCCGGTCGAGAAGTTCCTGCGCCACGTTGCCGCCGATGTACCCTGTGGCACCGGTGACCAGCGCCAATCGTGAAGTGTCACTCATGAGAACCCCTCATTCTGATGTAACTGGCGCGGACACGTCGCCGCGCAATAGTTCGCCTACTGAGCATCGCACCGCTGACCGCACCTGCGCGGAGCTACACCTGGAGATCTACTGTGTGCGCCGCATTCTCATCGACGTAACGACCCAAATCCCTGACGCCCTGTAAATCCATCGACGTTGCATCCCTAGAACTCACGGATCCTGGCTTTATCGTCGATCAGCGTGTCCGGGTTGGTTCAGCTGGGCTTTACCGTCGATCAAGTTGCTACCAGACCGTCTCCAACTACCCCCGCGCATCCACATCCTCGAAGATGAGGAAGGTCTGGGTGTCCACCACCTCGGGCATGGGCTGGATCTTCTCGAAAATCACGTCGCGCAGTTCCGTGGTGCCGCTCGCTCGCACCAGCAGCATCACGTCGAACGTTCCCCCCACGAGCGCCACGTGCTGGACCTGCGGAATCTGCCGCAGCTTGGCACACAGCGACGGCCAGGTGTTCTGTTTCAGCCGCACGGTCACGTACGCGGACGCTTCCAGCCCCGCACGCACCGGGTCGATTACCGCGGTGTAGCGCAGAATCACGCCCTGATCGTGGAGTTTCTTGATCCGCTCGTAGGCATGCGCGCGCGAAATATGCACCCGACTCGCGAGCGCCGTCACGGATTGGCGTGCGTCCCGGGTCAATTCGTCCAGGATCCGCCGATCCGTATCGTCCAGATCCGCCCGCCGCTTCTCGGCCATCCCGTTCCTCTTTCTTCATGCACTTCGCCGACGACGCCGCTCGCCGCCTTCTCGCCCCGCCGATCGGAGACATCTGCTCCCATCCGACAAACCGTCATGACGTAGGTCACATCAGATCATATTGTCCACGATGAGCCCCTGGAGCGCACTTTCGTCCAGTGCATCCCAGAACTGGGGAGACAACAGGCCGATAGTTCCCATACTTGGATCACGAAACGTCTGAACCAACCATGGAAGGGGTCGGCCATGAGCGAGCCCACTTCACCCGGCGGCGATCCCGCAGCCGAAACCCCCACGCCGGACTCCGAGACTCCGGAAGCGCAGGACAACTCCGCGACCGAGGCGACCGCGCCCGGCGCCGTCGACGAACCCCCCGCAGAGGACACCACACCCGTGATCCCGGCGGTGGAAGCGTCCAAGAACTTCGGCATCACCCCGGAGGCCTACATGCTTCCGGCGACCAATGAGATTCAGCTGCTGGCCCCGGATGGCCAGCCCGTCCCGGACAGCGAGCAGGGCCCCGAGCCGGGTCACGAGTACCCCATGCCCTCGACCGAGCAGTTGCTCAAGGCGTACGAGAAGCTCGTGGTGGGTCGCCGCATCAACGACCAGAACATGGCGTTGGTCCGTCAGGGCCGCATGGCCGTCTACCCCTCGAGCCACGGCCAGGAGGCCTGCCAGGTCGCCGCGGCCATGTGTTTGGGGGACAACGACTGGCTGTTTCCCACCTACCGCGACTCGGTGGCCGTGATGTCCCGCGGCGTGGATCCGCTCGAGGTCATGAGCACCTTCCGCGGCGACTGGCACGGCGGTTTCGACCCGCGCGAGTACAAGGTCAGCATCCAGGCCACCCCGCTCACCACCCAGCTGCTGCACGCTGTGGGCGTGGCCCATGCAGCCAAACTGCGCGGCGAGGACACCGTCACCCTGGCGATGTGCGGCGACGGCGCCACCTCCGAGGGTGACTTCCACGAAGCCCTCAACTTCGCCGCCGTATTCCAGCTACCCGTCCTCTTCCTGGTGCAGAACAACGGCTATGCGATCTCCGTGCCGCTGTCCTCGCAGACCCACGCCCCCACGCTGGCACACAAGGCGGTCGGCTACGGCATGGCCGGCGAGCGCGTGGACGGCAACGACCTGGCCGCCCTGCTTTCCGTGTTGGGGCGCGGTGTGGACCTGTGCCGTCAGGGCAAGGGCCCGCTGCTGGTCGAGGCCATGACCTACCGCATGCAGGCACACACCAACGCGGATGACGACACGCGTTATCGCGAGCGCGACGAAGTCTCCGAATGGGTCGCCAAGGATCCGATCACTCGTATGCAGCGCTACCTGACTGATCAGAATGCCCTGGACGACGCCGCGTCGGAGCAGATCTCCGCGCACGCCGAGGACATGGCCAAGCGCCTGCGCGAAGCCATGGCGACCAAGCCGGAGCTGGATCCGCAGGATCTGTTCCGCCACGTGTACAGCGAACCCACCACTCAGTTGCGCGAGCAGTCCGATCTGCTGGCCGACGAACTGTCCCGAGAGGAGGCGTGATGAGCGTCCAGAAAATCAGCTTTGCCAAGGCGCTGAACACCGCTCTCGCGGATGCCCTGGAAACCGATCCGAGCGTGCTGGTCTTCGGTGAGGACGTTGGAACCCTCGGTGGCGTTTTCCGCATCACCGACGGCCTGACCGCACGGTTCGGCCGCGAGCGGTGCTTCGACACTCCCCTCGCGGAGTCCGGCATCATCGGCACCGCCGTGGGCATGGCCATGAACGGCATGCGCCCGGTGGTCGAGATGCAGTTCGATGCCTTTGCCTACCCCGCGTTCGAGCAGATCGCCTCGCACGTGGCCAAGATGCACAACCGCACCCGCGGCAAGCTGGGCATGCAAATGGTCATCCGCATCCCCTACGGCGGCGGCGTGGGCGGCGTGGAGCACCACTGTGATTCCTCGGAGTCCTACTACGCCCACACCCCGGGCCTGAAGGTCTTCACCCCGGCCTCCGTCATGGACGCCTACCTGATGCTGCGCGAGGCCATCGATTCCCCGGACCCCGTGGTGTTCTTCGAGCCCAAGCGACTGTACTGGTCCACCGCCCAGATCGACCTGGACGAACTGCGCGAGCAGTACGCGAACGGGACCGCGCAGAAACGCGAGGGGCACGCCGTCGTCGCCCGTGAAGGTACGGACGCGACCCTGATCAGCTACGGCCCGTCCGTGCCTGTGTGCTTGTCCGCGGCGGAAGAAGCCGCGCAGGACGGCATGAGCGTGGAGGTCGTCGACCTGGGCACCATCGTGCCCTACGACGACGAGACGGTGGCCGCCTCCGTGCGCAAGACCGGTCGCGCCGTGGTCGTGGCCGAGGCGCAGGGCTTCGCCTCCGTGGCCTCGGAGATCGTGGCGCGCACCCAGCAGCGCTGCTTCCATTCGCTGGCCGCGCCGGTCCTGCGGGTTACGGGATTCGACATCCCCTACCCCTCGCCGGCTTTCGAACACCATCACATCCCCAGTGTCGAGCGGATCCTCGACACTCTGGACGAACTGCAGTGGGAGGACTGACCCGTGAGCATCAATGTGTTCCATCTGCCAGACCTGGGCGAAGGTCTCACCGAGGCGGACATCCTGCACTGGCTGGTCGCCGAGGGTGACACCGTGGCCATGGACCAGCCGATCGTGGAGGTCGAAACCGCCAAGTCAGCGGTCGAGATCCCCAGCCCGTTCGAGGGCACCGTTCATAAGCTGCACGGCGCGGAGGGCGAAACGCTCACCGTGGGTCAGTCGCTGATTTCGGTCTCCGACGGCGCCGAGGCCCCGGCCTCGGAGGACGCCCCGGCACCGGCGGTCGATGCTTCCAGCGCAGATTCTCCCGCCCCCGCCCAGGGCGCGAGCTACCGCGAGGAAGAGCGCGCGGGCACCCAACCGTCGGCCGAGGAGTCCGCGGACGACAGTTCGGACGAATCCTCCGGCAACGTGCTCATCGGCTACGGCACCACCGCGGGTGGTTCCTCCCGACGACGCCGCCGCGGCAAGTCCGCGCGCACGTCCGGCGGTTCCGCGACCGGCCGGTCCGGTGCCGCGTCCCACACCCACGACGCACTCACCGCGGCACCGCGCATGGCCCCCACGGTCATCTCGCCGCTGGTGCGCAAGCTCGCCAAGGAGCACGGCGTGGACATCACCGCGCTCACGGGCACCGGCCCGGGCGGGTTGATCATGCGCCAGGACATCCGGGCCGCCATGGATCAGGTGGACGATCAACGACGTCGCTCGGATTCGGCCGGCCCCGCGCCCACCGGTCTCGCGACGGCACCTCCCGCTCCCCCGGCTCCGACCGCTCCGGCCCCGTGGCCCGCCAACGCGTCCGACCCGGGCCACTCGACCATCCCGGCCAGGGGAGGCACGGCACCGGTTCCCGCAGCGGCGTCGTCGTCGAATACTGGCGGCACGCACGGGCAGGACGTGGACTCGCGAACCGGCCTGACCGTGGCCCAGCGCGAACCCGTGAAGGGCGTGCGCAAGGCGATTTCCGAGGCCATGACGCGCTCGCGCACCGAGATCCCCGAGGCCACCATCTGGGTGGACGTGGACGCGACCGAGCTGCTGAATCTGCGCGCGAGCTACAAGGCCAAGGACCCGGAGAACGCGCCGAGTCTGCTGGCGCTGCTGGCCCGCTTCACGCTGGCCGGGCTGCGCGCGTACCCGCAGTTGTGCTCACGCATCGAGACCCACGAGGACGGCACCCGCTCGATCGTGCGGTTCGACGGCGTGAACCTGGGCCTGGCCGTGGAATCCGAGCGCGGTCTGCTGGTTCCCAACCTGCGCAACGCGGACCAGCTCAACACCGTGGAGCTCAACCAGCGCATGCGCGAGGTCATCGAGGTGGCCCGGTCCGGCAAGGCGAGCCCGTCGGAGCTGTCGGGCAGCACGTTCACGCTCAACAATTACGGAGTGTTCGGCACGGACGGCGCGACGCCCATCATCAACCACCCCGAGGTGGGCATCCTGGGCATCGGACGCATCATCGACAAGCCGTGGGTCGTCAACGGTGAACTCGCTGTTCGCAAGGTCACCACCCTGACCCTGGCCTTCGACCACCGCGTGTGCGACGGCGGTTCCGCGGGTGGATTCCTGCGCTTCGTCGCCGACGCCGTGGAGGACCCGACCAGCGCGTTCCTGCGGATGTAGCCGATCGGGTTCTTCCTGCGCCACAGTTTGCTCGCGTGCGCAGGTAGCTTCTTCACCTCTGCCCGGGACCCTGAATATGGTCCCGGGCAGAGCCATGCCCGCCATGATCGGATCGTGCGGCCTTGGTCAACGCCGAGGTCTTTGTGCCTCCTCGGCCGTCTGAGATTGCTCCCGCAAAACTCTATTTTCCGATCTACATATATAATATAGTGAGACGCAGCCGACAGACATTCCCTGCGGGACCCACCCTTTGAAAGGACTCACACCATGGCGCAGCTCAACGAAGAAGAAGCATTCCTGGTCGAAACCGTTCGCGCGTTCATCGACCGTGAAGTGAAGCCCACCGTTCGGGAGGTGGAGCACGCCAACGAGTACCCCGAGAAGTGGATCGAGCAGATGAAAGAGTTGGGCATCTACGGTCTGGCCGTCCCCGAGGAGTTCGGCGGCCTGCCCGTCTCCATGCCCTGCTACGTGAAGGTCACCGAAGAACTTGCTCGCGGTTGGATGTCCTTGGCCGGCGCCATGGGTGGTCACACCGTGGTCGCCAAGCTGCTGACCGAATTCGGCACCGAAGAGCAGAAGCAGAAGTACCTCCCCCGCATGGCCACCGGCGAGCTGCGCGCCACCATGGCCCTGACCGAGCCCGGTGGCGGTTCCGACCTGCAGGCCATGCAGACCGTGGCCCGCCCTGACGGGGACGACCTGGTGATCAACGGTTCCAAGACCTGGATTTCCAACGCCCGCACCTCCGGCATCATGGCGCTGCTGTGCAAGACCGATCCGGAAGCCAACCCGCGACACAAGGGCATCTCCATCGTCCTGGTGGAACAAGGCCCCGGCATGGAGGTCTCCCGCAACCTGCCCAAGCTGGGCTACAAGGGTGTCGAGAGCTGCGAAGTGAATTTCAACGACTACCGCATCGCCAAGGACGCGATCCTGGGCGGCAATCCCGGCAAGGGCTTCCCCCAGATGATGAAGGGCCTGGAAACCGGCCGTATCCAGGTGGCCTCCCGCGCCCTGGGAGTGGCCACCGCAGCCCTGGAAGATGCCCTCCAGTACGCGCAGGAGCGCGAGAGCTTTGGCAAGCCCATCTGGAAGCACCAGTCCGTGGGCAACTACCTGGCCGACATGGCCACCAAGCTGACCGCCGCCCGCCAGCTGACCCTGCACGCCGCTGAGCGTTTCGAGTCCGGCGAGCGCTGCGACATGGAAGCCGGCATGGCCAAGTTGTTCGCTTCCGAGGCAGCCATGGAGATTGCGCTCAACGCGGTCCGAATCCACGGCGGCTACGGCTACTCGACCGAGTACGACGTGGAGCGCTACTTCCGCGATGCTCCCCTGATGATCGTGGGTGAGGGCACCAACGAGATCCAGAAGAACGTGATCGCGTCCCAGCTCGTCTCCCGCGGTGGCATCTGAGCCGACCACTCACCAGGGTTCCGTACGAACTCCTCATAACGACACAGAGGGTTGATCATGAGCACACCCCCGCTCGAGGACGAGCAGGATTTCAGTCAGTGGATCAACAACAGCGAGACGGTTGAGGACGTCGCCTCAGCTGCGGCCATGGACAAGCTCCGCGCGTTGTTGGACAACGACAGCTCGTCCGAGAACATGTTCGAGCTGGGTCACTGGTTGCACTTCGCGCCCACCGCTCCGCAGAGCGAATTGGGAGTGGACGGCCACCCGAAACTGGGTGGGTTCATGCCGCCCATTCCGTTCCCGCGGCGCATGTGGGCCAGCAGCAAGATCGCGTTCCACCAGCCCATTCCGCTGGGGCAGAAGATCACCCGCACCACCACGATCGAAAGCGTCACCCCCAAGACGGGTTCCACTGGCGATCTGATCTTCGTAGTGCTGCGTCATGACGTGAGCGCCGCGGAGGGTCTGGCTCTGACCGAGCACCAGACCATCGTGTACCGGGAGGCACCGAAGGACGCGGCCTCCCCCGAATCGGCGGCAGCTCCCGCTCGTCAGGTCTCCGGGGAGCCCGAGGGGTGGGACTGGGTCGACACCGCACAGCCCAATGAGACGGCGCTCTTCCGGTTCTCTGCGTTGACGTTCAACTCGCACCGGATCCATTACGACTACGCCTACGCCACGCAGGTGGAGAAGTACCCCGGGCTGGTCGTACACGGTCCGTTCTCCGCGACCATGCTGTTGCACGCGTTCCTCAAGAAGCATCCGGAAGCCACGGTGACCGGATTCAGCTTCCAGGCGCGCGCACCGCTGTTCGTCAACGAGACGCTGCGGATCTGCGGCCGCGCCAAGGAGGACGGCACCGAAGAGCTCGCGATCCTTGATCCCAACGCGAAGAGCGCGGTAGTCGCGACCGTCCAGTACAACTGACCACTGAACGACAGAACCCCGG
>JAFAAV010000023.1 GCA_023426375.1 Actinomycetes bacterium
CTGGCCGCCAGGTGCAGGTAGGTGAACAGCGTGAGGTCTTCGCGCAGGTAGCCGTACTCCTGGGCAATTGGTTCCTTGACCTTGACCACCATGTCCGCGTTGTTCCATGCGTCATCCACGCTGACCATGCTGGCCCCGGCGGTCTCGTAAGCGGCGTCCTCGAAGCCGGAGCCCTCCCCGGCCCCGCGCTCCACGAACACTTCATGACCTCGACCCGTCAGCGCCGTGACCACGGCCGGGGTGAGCCCGACACGTGCCTCTTCGGGTTTGACTTCGCGGGGAACCGAAATCCGCATGACTGCCACGCTCCTGCCGTAGATGGGGCGCGCGAGCCTGGCAGGTTGCGCTCAAGGCTCTGCGTCGAACCCCGGGGTGTCCCTCCATTGTGCACGCTATACAGTGACACGGGACACATACGCTGGGTCAGCGCTGCGCGATCTGCCCTGCGGCCTCCGGATCGGAGTCATCCAGGAACTTCTCGATGCGAGCGGCCTCGTCCATTTCACCAATCTGCGCGGCAGCCTTGCCCAACGCGGCCAGTGCCCGTAGGAATCCGCGGTTCGGTTCGTGGGAATACGGCACCGGGCCGTGACCCTTCCAGCCGTGACCGCGCAGCGAGTCCAGGCCACGGTGATAACCCACACGGGCGTACGCGTAGCCCTCCAGCGTGCGGCCGTCCGCGAGCGCTTCCTCAGCAAGGATGGCCCACGGCAGCTGCTCCTTGGGGAACGCCGCGGCCAGGTCCTCGGCCTCGTCCCCGGCGTCGAAGCGTGCGGTCAGCTGGGGGTTCTCCTCCAGATAGGTGGGCTCCGGTCCGTCCAGGAGGTTCTTGCCAACGAGTGCCACGGTGGTTCCTTTCCACGTAGATCATGGGGTCTGCTGACCACTCTACGCAGCCTCGACGACGCCGCTCGCGGCCTTTCGCGCCCGGCGTGACTTACTGCTCGATCATGATCCCCACGCCCGGACCCAGCGGCAGGTTGAAGAAGTAGAAGACCATGAGGATGACCGTCCACGCGACCCAGAAGGGCACCACGAACGGGATCATGCGGGCCATGACCGTGCCCAAGCCTGCCTCAGGTTCGTACTTACGGAGCATGGCCAACAGCACCACCATGTACGGGTTGAGCGGGGTCATCACCTGGGTCGCGGAGTCACCCACGCGGAAGGCGGCCTGAATGAAGGCGGGTTCGAATCCCAGAATGCCGAACATCGGCACGAACACGGCGGCCATCAGCGTCCACATGGACGAACCGGAAATGATGAACAGGTTCAGCAGCGAACACAGGATGATGAAGCCGATGATCACGGGGAACCCGGTCACGCCCACGTTCTGCAGCCCGGTGGCACCGGTCACGGCGATCCAGGAGCCGATTCCGGACCAGTTGAACAGTGCGATGAACTGACCCAGGATGAACGCCAGCACCAGGAACGAGGTCATGTCCTTGAGCGCCTCGCCCATCATGACCGGAACATCCTTGAAGCCCCGGATCGATCCCGCAATGCGGCCGTAGACGTAACCGCTCACCGAGAAGAACACGAAGATGATGAACACGATGGACGCCAGCAGCGGGGAGGCCGGGAGGAAGTTGCCCTCCTCATTGCGCCACGGCGAGTTGGGGAGCAGCGCGAACACGGTCAGCACCACGGCGATGAGCACGAATGTCACGCACGCCCAGATCAGCGCCTTCTTTTCCCGCGGAGATAGCGCGGCCTCCGTCTTGGGCTCCTGGGACTCGGTCACGGTCTGCTCGTCGCCCACGATCCGCATGGACCGGGTGTCGGTCATGATCTGACCGGTCTCCGGATTGACCTCCTCCGTGGAGACCTTGGCCCGATGCACGCGGGGCTCCACGATCTTGTCGATCACCCAACCGGCAATCACGGAGAGCACCAGTGCCGAGACGATGTTGAAGTAGTAGTTGGAGATCGGGTTGACCTCGGTCGCGTTCTCCGCGAGCGCGGGGACCGTGGGGATCACGGCGTTGGTGATGCCCGCGAACAGTGCGTCGAGCGACGTCGGGAAGATATTGGTCGAATACCCGGCGCCGGCGGATGCGAAGCCGCCCAACAGGCCTGCCACGGGGTGCCGCCCGGCGGCCTTGAAGGCCAGCGCGGCCAGCGGCGGGATCACCACGAACGCGGAGTCCGCCATGATGGAGCCGACCACGCCCACGAAGCCCACGGTGTAGGGCAGTAGCCAGCGGGTTGCGCTACCGATCGTGTAGCGGATCGCGGCCGCCAGGAATCCGGACTTCTCCGCGATGCCGATGGCCAACAGGATGGTCGCCACGGTGACCAGCGGCGGGAAGCCGATGTAGTTGTCACCCAGTGTGGAGGTGAACCATGCGATGCCCTCGCCGGTGAACAGGCCCTTGATGGCCAGAGGCTCATCGGTTCCCGGGACCGTGACGATCACGTTGCCCCAGGCCATGGCCGTGGACACGATCGCGGTGATCAGGAAGAGGATCGTGAACAGGGCAAACGGTTCGGGCAGTTTGTTGCCGACCCTCTCGATGCCCGTGAGAAGCCTGTCCCCCAGATTCGATGTCTTGGTCGCGGTGGCGTTCATGTGCACTCCATGATGGTCAGTGATCGATGGATCTTTTCCTGGTGGTGACCGGCCGGGGTCGGCTCAGTCGAAGTAGTTCTCCACGGCGATACCGCCACCGTTGGCCCGGAAATCTTCCGTGACGTGCTGGGCGAGAGTGTCATCGACCAGGTAGTCGAGGGCCACCGCGGCCAGGCCGTAGGCGCCGTCGACCCCGGCGCTCTCCGCGAGCGGGGTGGCCGCCGCGGCCGCGAAATCTCTGGTGTGCAGGCCCATGTCCTGGTCGGTGATGCTGATCAACGGGTGGATTCCCGGGATGCGGTAGCTGACGTTGCCGAAATCGGTGGAGGCCGCCAGCACTTCCGACACCGTGCCCGCGGGGAACGGATCGCGCCCACGACGCCGCTGGGCCAGGACCCAGCGATCGGACAGTGGCGCGTTGCCCAGCACGGGCAGGGTGGCCGGCGAGGAATCCCAGTCGACCTCCACACCCACCCCGGCCATCAACGCTGCGCCCTGCAGGATTTCGGTGACGCGTTCCGAAAGTGCCTTGAGCGTCTCCGGGCGCTGGGAGCGCACGTACAGCTGCAGCGTGGCGGTTTCGGTGATGATGTTCGGCCGTTCCCCACCCTCGGGCAGCACCGCGTGGATGCGATCGGTCGGCGGGGTCTGCTGCCTCAACAGCCCCAGCCCCTGGTAGGCGAGCACGGCGGCGTCGAGGGCGTTGCGCCCCATGAACGGGTGCGACGACGCGTGGGCCGCCCGACCGCGGTAGTGCACGGTGCACTGACGGCGCCCGAGCCAGACCTGATCCACGAGATCCGTGACGTAGGAGTGCACCATGGCGGCCGCGTCGATGCCTTCCAAGGCGCCAGCCCGGGCCATGATCTCCTTGCCGCCCTCGCCCTCTTCCGCGGGGGTGCCCAGATAGACAACCCGACCGGAAAACGCGGAAGGGTTGTCGCGGATGAGCTCGACGAGTGCGACGAACGCGCCCAGTCCGGTCACGGCAATCACGTTGTGACCGCAGCCGTGGCCGATGCCGGGCAGGGCGTCGTACTCGGACATGATCGCGATGGTGCGGTGGCGCTGCGGATCAAAGTCTTCGGAGGCGATCTCCGCGTGGATGGCGGTGTCCAGCCCGAAGGCGGGGTTTTCCGCGGGAATGTCGTGCGCCTTGAGATGGGCGAGAATCTGCTGCACGGCAAAGCGTTCCTGGAACGCCGTCTCGGGGTTCTCGTGCAGTTCGTGCAGTACACGGTGCAAGTCGGTGGCTTGATCGTCGACCAGGGATTCGAGGCGCTCGTGCAGTTCGTTCGAGGCGCCCACGTGGTCGGCCAGGTGATGCTCCAGCTCGTTCTTACGGCGCTCGGTGTCCCGTTCGAGCTGCTCCAGATACGCGCGTGATGGTTCCGGACTGACCGTCAGATCACGGGGGTTGCGGTCAGGAGTCTCGTTGGCTGCGTGGCTCATTCCCATGCTTAGGGAGCGTAACAAGTGATTCGGATCACCGGCGGCAATGAAGCCGCGCGGCGGCGTCGTCGGTCTTAAACGACGCGGTGCCCCGCGCGAGAACGCGCGGGGCACCGGTGTGGTGAAACAGAACTTACTTGATGGAGGTACCTGCGGAACCGAGGTTCTGGCAGGCCTCGACCACGCGGGTGGCCATGCCGGTCTCGGCCTCGGCGCCCCACACGCGGGGGTCGTACTTCTTCTTGTTGCCGACCTCGCCGTCGATCTTCAGGACGCCGTCGTAGTTGTCGAACATGAAGCCTGCGACGGGGCGGGTGAACGAGTACTGGGTGTCCGTGTCCACGTTCATCTTGATCACGCCGTAGGAGACCGCATCCGCGATTTCCTGGGCGCTGGAGCCGGAACCGCCGTGGAAGACCAGGTCGAACGGACGGTCCTTGCCGATCTTGGCGCCGACCTCGTCCTGGATCTGCTTGAGCAGTTCCGGACGCAGGCTCACGTTGCCGGGCTTGTACACGCCGTGGACGTTACCGAAGGTCAGAGCGGTGATGTAGCGGCCCTTTTCGCCGGCACCCAAGGCCTCGATGGTCTTCATGCCGTCCTCGACGGTGGTGTAGAGGGTGTCGTTGATCTCGCCGACCACGCCGTCTTCCTCGCCACCGACGGCGCCGATCTCGACCTCGAGAATGATCTTGGCCTTGTTGGTGCGCTCCAACAGCTCCTGAGCGATCTTGAGGTTCTCATCCAGCTCGATCGCGGAACCGTCCCACATGTGCGACTGGAAGATGGGGTCCTCACCGCGAGCCACAGCCTTCTCGGACTCGGCCAGCAGCGGCAGCACGAAGCCTTCCAGCTTGTCCTGGGGGCAGTGGTCGGTGTGCAGGGCAATGTTGACGTCGTAGTTCTTGGCGACCTCGCGAGCGAACGCGGCCATGGCCAGCGAACCGGTCACCATGTCCTTGACCGAGGAACCGGACCAGTAGGCAGCACCGCCGGTGGATGCCTGAATGATGCCGTCCGAACCTGCCTCGGCGAAGCCACGGATCGCGGCGTTCAGGGTCTGGGAGGAGGTCACGTTGATGGCCGGGTAGGCAAAGCCCTTTTCCTTGGCCCGGTCGATCATCTCGGCGTAAACGTCAGGGGTTGCGATGGGCATGAAGTGCTCCTTCTACTGGATTCCCGATGCACGGTTGAGCCGTGGCCTGTGGGCCTGGTCTCAAGTCTAGTGGACGGGAGATTCACACTTTCGTGGGAGTCACTGAGAAATCACTTCCGCCAGCGTGATCCGGTCCATGGATTCGCTCCGCGTCATCGACGTCCAGAAACGGCACACCTGGTTCTCCGCAGTCCGGACCAACAAACTGTCCTTCTTGGGCTTCAACAGGTCTTCTTCCTCACCGCGCACCACGCGGTCGAACAGCGCCTGGGCTTCTTCGTGCGACAGCGGGTTCGAGCGGCGAACCTTGTAGTTCAGGTTGCTACTGCGGAAATCACCTTCGACGATGACGACGAACTGGCTCACGGGGTTCTCCTTTGATCGATGTTCTCGTACTTCGATCATCCGCTGTCACAGCGGGTCAGCACATCCGCCACCGGGCTGAAGTTTCGCAACTACAACTCATCCCGCCAGATCTCCTCGAGCTTGTCCGCGAGTTCCACCGGCCTACTGAGCGCGACGGGGTGCCCGCCACCCATTTCGTCCGGATCGATGTGCAAACGTTCCCGGGTGAGTTTCCGGAGGAAATCTACGGGAAAGAACCTGTCGTCCCGGCAGATCAGCACCCGAGCTGGGGTGTTAGGCCACGTCTCGAGCGGCAGTGGGTCCTGGAACGGGCGTCCTGACTGGCCGACCGCGTGCGCCGTAACCTCTTCGACCATGTGATCGGAGAGCTCGTGGAAGAAGACATTCTGTGGATCGTCATCCTGCTCCGGTGCCCATCCGAGCCGCACGGCCTGCTCTTGCCGGGCCTGTGCATAGCCAGTGTTCTCCCACCAGTCGCCCGGCGACTCCCCCGGGAGGGGGATCATGGGCGTCAGCAGGATGAGCAGTTGGGCGTTTACCCGGTCTGCAATGAGCGTCCCCGTGTAGGCGCCTAACGACTGGGCGACGATGACCACGTCCCGGGCATCGCCAATGGCGTGCACTGAGATGTCCGCGTATGTCTCAAGGCCGGCCGAGTCATCGGCGCACGGAAGTTCCATGGTGATCACGCCGTGCCCCCGTGCGCGCAGTTCATCGGCCACCAGGTGCCAGTACCAGGGCGTGCTCGCTGCGGGTGGGATGAGCGCAAAAGTAGTTGTGGTTGCCGGGTTCCCAGGGGAGCTCACAACGCACCTCTCGTTTCAGCCGAGGAAGACTGCCGCGGCCCGTCTGTGGCCAGTTTCCGCCCCGCATAGAACTTGGTGCCGTAAACGATCGCGAAGAGCATGACCAGCAGCAGGCCGATGCTCGCGATGGGCACCACGTCAATGGGCAGCGTGTAGGCCATGATCACGCGAGCTACGGCGTCCAGGATGAAGGCCAGCCCCCAGGCGAGGGTCATGGTGCGGAAGATTTTCCGGAAGAACGGGTTGGTGTCCCAGTCGTGCTCCCACTGGGCGGCGGCGTCGGCAGGCATAACCGCAATGGTGGCTTCGAACAGGACTGGGCGGCGGCCGGCCAGGGAGATCAAGATCCAGAGGCCGATGAGCGCGGTGAGCCAACTTTCCCGCGCCAGGAGCAGTCGAGGGTCCGCACTGAACATCCCCACGGCCGTTCCGATGGCCAGGATGCTGAGGGTGAAGACGCCCAGCCGGTCGATCCGGCGGGTGCGGACGGTGGTGACGGCGATGCGGATTAGCGGCCCCACGGCACCGAGCATGAGCGCCAACCACGGATCCGCGCCCGCCAACCGCAACCCGTAGTAGATGGCGAAAGGTAGAACCAGGTCGATACCAATCATTCCGGCCAGGGCTTTCTTGCGTCGCTCAGGCGGCGGCTTGCCCGGAACAGGCGGAGGCTGATCGGGAACCGGAGAATCACGTTCTACCGGCGGTGGTTTCGCAATGCGTTTCATGATGAATCCTCGGTTCGGCGAGTGCCTGTCGCGAGCTCCACCACGGAGAGAAGTTCGCGGGTGTAAGCGGCCAGATCGAACGACGGGTCAACGACCAACCGCCCGGACGCGGTGTCGATCGCGCTCCTGATGATGATGGCCAGGAAATGCGCATCGAACTTTCTGAAGTCCCCGCTGCCCTGCCCCTCGCGCAAAAGTTCCTCGAGGTGCGCCAGCACCGGGTCTTCCCCCTGAGGAACAAAACTGTGAGTGCCGTCCGCCCCGCGAGCGTTGGAGACGATCTCCACCACGGCCCGGATTTCGGCCGCGTGTTCTTCCAGGAAGTGCAGGTTGGTCCGCACGTAGGCCGCGATTTTTTCACCGGGGCTCGTCTCGTGGGACAGCGCCTCAGCGATGGCCTGTCCGGCTCGCCCGTACACGTCGAAGACCACGCTGGACAGCAGATCGTCCTTGCCGGAGAAGTAATACAGCACCACGCTCTTGCTGATCCCGGCCCGCCGCGCAATTTCCGCGAGCGAAGCGCCCGAGTACCCGGACTCCGCCAGCACCTCGATGGCGCACTTCATGATCTGAGTCCGCCGAGCCGATTCGGTGAAGGTGGGATTCGAGCTCGTCTGCACACTGTTTGACCGCATGGTCTAATCGTAGACCGATCGGTCAGATACGGATAGAGCTACCCCTATCCGGAACTCAAGCAGGAACGCCCCCGCCCGACCGCGGGGGCGCCCGGTCTTACTCCAGCTGGCCCAGAACCTCGTTCAGGGCTTCAGTGGAAGAGGGGTGCGTCCAGATACCGTCACGCAGTTCGCTCGCGGTCACCCCGGCGCGCATTGCCAGCGCCACCAGGTTGATGACCTCCTGCGAATCCACGTGGAACAACCGGGTGCCCAGCACCTGGTCGGTTTCGGCATCGACGACAAACTTGATCACGCCGCGCGGATCCTGCACGGCCTTGGGGCGGGGCATGGCCTTGATGTCGGCCACCATGGCCGTCGCGACCTTCACGGAGCGCCCGGCCTCCCGAGCTTCACCTTCGGTCATACCCACAGCCGACAGCGGCGGCGTCAAGAACGTGGTGGTCGGCACGGCCACGCGCGAGGACACGCGCCGCGAGCCATCCCCGGTCAACGCGCTCATGACCACGCGGCTGTCATCCAAGGACAGGTAGGTCTGCTGCGGGCCGCCGTGTACGTCACCCATGGCATAGACGCCCTCGGCCGTCGTACGCAGGTGATCGTCCACGACCACCGCACCCTTGTCATCGACCTCGACGCCAGCCGCTGCCAAGTTGAGCCCCTCGGTGGCGGGCTTGCGCCCGGTGGCGACCAGAACGGCGTCGGCTTCGATGGACTCGCCACCGGACAAGGCAACGGCCAGCGCGCCCTCGCGCGCCTTGATCGCGTCCGCAGACGCGTCCGTTCGTAGCGTGATTCCCGCGTTGGTCAGCACGTCGACGACGACGCCGCGCACGTCATCGTCCTCGTTCGGCAAGATCGTCTCGCCGCGGGCGATCACGGTGACCTGCGATCCGAAATTGCTGAACATCGAGGCGAACTCCAGGCCGATGGGACCACCGCCGATGATCGCCAGGCGCTGCGGGAACGGCTCCGCGTGCTGGATGGAGGTGGAGTCGTAAACGCCCGGCAGGTCGATGCCCTCGATGGGCGGCATGACAGGCGTGGCTCCGGTGTTGATGACCACGGTTACGGCGGTGATGCGCAAGTGTTCGGCCAGGCCACGGCCACCCGCGGACGGGGTGACCTCGACCTCGCGGGGACCCACAAAGCGTGCGCGACCGTCCACCACGGTCACGGCGTCATGGTCCGCGAGCATGTGGAAGTTCACGTCGTTGAGCTTGCCGATCAGGGAATCCCGGTAGTCGACGGCATCCTCGAAGAACTTCTGATCGCCGTCCGCCGCGCGCTTCTCGGAAGCCGAGTGGATCAGCGTTTTGGTGGGCACGCAGCCGATGTTGATGCACGTGCCGCCATACATCGCGGCACTCTGTTCGACCATGACCACGTTCTTACCGGCGGCGGCCATCTTCCCGGCGAACGTCTTGCCACCCTTGCCCCAACCGATGACCAGAACGTCCACGGCCAGATGGCGGGGTTCTTGCACCTCCTGTTCGGAGGTGCCGGTGGCGGATACGGACGGCTTGGCGTTCACGGGGTTCCTTCTTCTCTCGGCCGAACAGAATCGTTCGGAGAATGATCGTTCTCCAGCTAGCCTAGAGAATCATCATTCTCCACGCAAAGGGGCACTTCAGAACCGTGACCGAGACAGCCGACCTCGCCCCGCTTGCCGCCCACGCCGAGCTCACGGATGACCCCATCCTCCGCGCAGCCGCCCACCTGTTTTATCGCCGCGGAATCGGCAACGTCTCGATTCAAGACATTCGACAGTTGGCCGGCGTGAGTCTCAAAGCGCTCTACGCCCGCTATCCCTCCAAAGAATCACTGGTCACGGCCTATCTTCGGTCGACTCACGCGGGGTGGACCCGCTCCTTGGAAGAAACCGTGGCCGCCGCAGTTCCGGACGCACGGAACGGCATCACACTGGAGGGCCCCGCTCGCGCAGCTGCCGTCACCGCGCTGTTCGAGTGGCTGGGCGAATGGTTCGCCACCCCGGATTTCGTGGGCTGCGGCATCGCCAACACCCGCGGCGAACGCCTGAGCGAGGAAGCTCAAGAGGTCATCCGCGATCACGATCGCCACGTGCGGTCCTACATGGACCGGATCGGCGGATCGCCCGAGGCCGGCGGTTCACTGTTCGTACTCATGGAGGGCGCCATCTCCACCGCGGCCGGCACGGGCGACCCGGACTATGCCCGGGTCGCCCTCCACACCGCTCGCGCGGCACTCGACCTAGCCTGAGCTCACGAGCTCCGGCTGATCACTGTGATCACAACCGCCAGCACGAACTCACCTGCGGCAAGCCGTTGAATCGGGCATCGAGGTGGGTCAACATGGCCGGCACGCCCTCGAGATAGCCGCCCAGGTGGGTGGGGGTGACCAGGGTCTGGAACGAGACGTTGGTACCGGCGGCGCACCAGCGCTGGGCGAGCTCGCGTCCGGCACGGTAGGGCACGACGTCGTCGGCGGGACCGTGGGCGATGCGCACGGGAACGGCCGGGCGCCTACCCTCGGTGCCGTTCGTCTGCTGGGCGAGGTAACCGGCCAGCTCGGGCTGACCCAGGAGCTGGGTGAACGTGCTGCCGTCCTTGGTGAGCGAGCTGGTGGGCACCAATGCGTGGTCCAGCACCGCGTTGATCACGCACGACTCCTGGGCCTTCTCGTAACGCGCCAGGCCGTCCTCGTTGAGTTCACCGCGGGCATCCGCACCTGCCTCAGTGGCCGCGCCCATCACGTAGAACGCCAGGCCCGAGAACAGCGTGGAATCAATGTGCTTACCGGTGGCCGGCAGGTCCGCCGGCGGCGCACCCGCCCACGCGGTCTTGATCTTCAGTTCCGGGGCGTACGTGGGCGCGGTTTCCGCCGCCGACGCCGTGGCCCCGCCACCCTGCGAGTAGCCCACCATGGCCACGGGTGTCTCGGCAGCAATGCCCGGAATGCCTGCGCGCTGGGCGGCGCGGCCGGCGTCGAGTACGGCGTGCGCCTGATCCACGCGGTTCATGTAGGTGTGCGGGCCCTCGGTGCCCAGACCGATGTAGTCCGGGACCACCACCGAGTATCCGGCGTTGATCAGGCCGGTCAGGGAGAGGCCTTCGTACTCCATTCCGAGCGCCATCTGGCGCGACGGTGCGCAGCGGTCGGCCATGCCCTGGGTGCCGGGAGAGAACACGACGAGCGGGCGCGGACCCTTCTTGGGCCACGCGGCGTTGGACGCCAACACCGTGCCGGTGGTCCCCACCGCCTGCCCGTGGCTGCTGGTGGTGCGGTACATGATCCGGGTGGCCTTGGCATTGGGCTGGATCAGCTTGACCGGATCCAGATAGAACTTGGCGGGCTCTTGGCGCACCAGATCGCCGTTATTGGCGGGTAGCTGTGCGGGTGTGGCGTAGAAATCGGTGTCCGTGGTTTCGGAGAGTTGCTTCAGCGCGCGGTCGCGCTCCAGATCCGATTGATCGACCCCGGCTTCCTCCAACACCTGAGCCTGCTCGGCCGGAGGTAACTCCGCCAGGCCGTCATCCGCGGCGTGGGCTGGACCCATGGCGGTCATCATCAGACAAGCACCCGCGACCGCAGCGAGCGTACTTTTCCAGGGAAGGGTTGAGCGAGTAGAGCCGGGTGAATGAGCCACGGGAACCTCCGTTATCAGAATGTGATGTGACACACACTAACTATGGAGTAACCAAGGGCGTATCCCCCTGGGGTATGAACCTTCCGATGTTCAATCGACCGGGTCGAATGGCGTCAATTGACCCGCTGCTCGAACACGTGCCGACGGATCCACGCGTGCATCGCCACAGCCGCCGCGGCACCGGCGTTGATGGAACGGGTGGAGCCGAACTGCTCGATGGCCAGAACGGCATCCGCGGCCTCGATGACCTCCGGGGACACCCCCGGGCCCTCCTGCCCGAACACCAGAACGCACTTCTTGGGTAGGTCGAAGGTCTCGATCAGCTCCGAACCCGGAACGTTGTCGATGGCCAACACGGGCAACCCCTCGGACTTTGCCCACTCAATGAAGTCCGGCACGGAGGGGTGATGGCGAACGTGCTGATAGCGGTCGGTGACCATGGCTCCGCGACGATTCCAGCGGCGTCGCCCGACGATGTGGACCTCGCGCGCTAGGAACGCGTTGGCGGTGCGCACCACGGAACCGATGTTGAAGTCGTGTTCCCAGTTCTCCACAGCCACGTGGAATTCATGACGCCGCGTGTCCAAGTCCGCGATGATCGCGTCC
>JAFAAV010000027.1 GCA_023426375.1 Actinomycetes bacterium
GTCTTCATTCACCACTACAGCCCGCACGACGAGGACCAGCCGTGGGGCGCGGACGACCTGAGCGGCGTCGTCGGCGAATTGCGGGCCGAACTCACCGAAGGTGCCGAGCTGGGCGAGATGAGCGCGGACCTGCAGGACACGGAGCAGATCCAGCCGCTCGTCGACGCCGCGCACGCGCTCACCGGATCTCTGGACATCCTGGTGTGCAACCAAGCGAAGAGTGGCGGGAACGGCTCCATCCTGGATATGACGCCCGAGGCTCTGGATGCCTTCTGGGGCACCAACACTCGCTCCACCCTGTTGCTGACGCGGGCCTTCGCGCTGCTCAAGACCGATGGGCCCAGCGAAGCGGCGAGGCCGGGTGATCGATTGGGTCGCGGGCACGGTAAGAAATTCTCCAAGCCGACAGGACGCGTGTTCTGGATGACGTCGGGCCAGGGCCACGGGCCGATGCGCGGGGAGGTTGCCTACGCCGCGAGTAAGGCCGCGCTCGCGGGCGTCACTGCCACGGTCGCGGCGGAACTTCTGGAGCTCGGCATCGTGCTCAATACCGTGAACCCCGGCCCTGTCGACACCGGCTACCTCACGCCAGACGCCACGGATCGCTCACTCGAGGGTGTCCAGGAATTGCTAGATGCTCAACCATTCGGCCGTTTCGGTGAACCGACCGATCCCGCCAAACTGATCAGCTGGCTCGCCACGGACGACGGCGCCTGGATCGTCGGTCAGGTACTCACCTCGGATGGCGGGTTCTATCTGGCGTGAGCTCGGTGGCGAACCATCTGATGCCGCCTTACTGCAGAGTAGCCCGCGCTACCTTGCAGTAAGGCGGTATGAAATGGCGGGGCAGATCAGTTAGCGGGTCGCGGCGCGCGCAAGGTCCTCACGGCCGCAACCGCTACGACAATCACTGCGACCAGGTACACCAACCCCAGCCCGGAGAAACCGACCATGGCCAGGATCGGCCCGGCCAGCGCACCGCCGGCGGCGCCGCACAAGTTCATGACCAGGTCGGAGGTGCCCTGCAGCCCGGGACGGTCCTGCACGGCAACGGACTCGGTGACCATGGTGGAGCCCGCCACGGTAGAAGCGGACCAGCCCAGCCCCAACAGGATCAGGGCTACCAGAACCACCGTCTGATTTTCCGCGCCGAAGAAGGTCAGTAGCAGGGAAACGGCAAAGGTCACCTGCCCTAGAAGCACTGTCTGTGCGCGGCCGATCTTGTCCGCGAGCCAGCCAAAGACTGGAGACAGCGCATACATGCCAGCCACGTGCAGGCTGATGGTCAGGCCCACGAGCGACAGCGTGGCACCGTGACTGGTCAGATGCACCGGAGTCATGGACATCACCGCCACCATCACGGCGTGGGAGAGCGCCACGATCAGTACGGCTCGGCGAGCGGCCGGAATGGACCGCAGACTCCCGAAACCGCCGGTGGGACTGGGCTTATTCTTGACCGAAGCTCCCTGGGCCAGGGCAAGCTTGAGGGGGTCCGGTCGCAGCCCCAGGAAATAGACCGCGGCACCGAGGATTTGTGCGGCCATGGCGATGAGGAACCCCCCGGTGAACTGGGGAAGTCCAAGGGTGCGGCCCAGGAGCTCACTGGGTTCGAAGAGGTTGGGCCCCACCACGGAACCAATTGTGGTGGACCATACGATCAATGACAGATCCCGGGCGCGAGTCTTCTTCAGGGCCAGGTCCGTGGCGGCGAAACGGGATTGCAGGTTCAATGCCATGCCCGCGCCCTGCAACCCCATACCGATCAACAGCAAGGGAAGCGACCCGAGCACCGCGGCAGTAATGATGACGGCCGCACCAAGGATCGCCACTAACGCTCCGGTGGTCAGTGAGATCCGCCGCCCTCGCCGTTGCGCGAGGCGGGCCAACGGGATGGCCAGAATCGCGGCACCCAGGGTGTTCATGGTGGCAGCCAGGCCGGACAGCGCACTGGACCCGGA
Organism: Actinomycetes bacterium; assembly: GCA_023426375.1. GTDB lineage: Bacteria > Actinomycetota > Actinomycetes > Actinomycetales > Micrococcaceae > Kocuria. The sequence goes on from JAFAAV010000027.1 coordinate 1,959, forward strand.
CACCTCCGCGACCAGGAGCGCACCGAGAGCCAGCGTGGCGCCCACGCCCAAGCCGCCCATGACCTGACCGGTCGCGAGCACGATCAGGACCTTGCGTTGCAGTCGCTGCTGTTCGAGTTCGGTCAGTGCGCCGCTCGCAGAGGTGGAGGAATCCGTCATGCCTGCATCATGACCGATCACGGGCCGGCGCGCATCCTCGCGCACGGATCGATGTCACGTGCTCGGTGCTCGGCGTCACCGTCCGGTGAGGGGGTGGTCAGGAGCGCACGGTGAAGACCCGCTCGTGCCAGCCCGAGGAACCGTTGGGGTCGGGGCGTGCCCGCTCCGAGGTCTGCACTTGACCGTCCGCGTCCACCGCTCTGACCTGGGCGGTGTGGGAACCGGCAGGAAGATCGGTGACGCGCACGGACCACTGCCGCCAGGTGTCTTCGGACGGCACTGCGGCGAGCGTTGAGTCCACCCATTCCCCGCCATCCACGCGCACCTGAACCGCGGTGATTCCCGTGTTCTGGGCCCACGCGCTGCCCGCGAGGGTTGTGTCGGGGTCCACGCTCGCGTTTTCTCGGGGGACATCGATACGCGAGGACATCTTGATGGGCCCCTCCGCGGACCAACCCCGGGGTGTCCAGTAGCCTTCGGCCTGGTCAAAGCGGGTGACCTCGAGATCCACGAGCCATTTGGTTGCGGAGACGTACCCGTAGAGACCTGAAACCACCATGCGCACCGGATAGCCGTGCTCGAAGGGCAGCGGCTCTCCGTTCATGGTCACGGCAAGCATGGCGGTGCGGTTTTCGTCCATGAGGGCGCTCAGGGGTGTCCCGGCCGTGAAACCGTCCTCGGACGTCGAGAGCACCATGTCCGCGTCCGGGCTCACTCCGGCCTCCGCGAGCACTTCTCGCAACGGCACACCGGTCCACACGGCGTTTCCCACGAGGTCACCGCCCACCTGATTGGACACGCACGCGAGCGTCACCGTGCGTTCATGCAGCGGACGCCCGATGAGGTCGTCGAAGGTCAGCTCGATCTCCCGGTCCACCATCCCGTGGATGCGCAGCCGCCACTGGCTCACGTCGAGATGGGGGACGCTCAGTGCGGTGTCGATCCGGTAAAAGTCCTCGACGGGGGTCAACCACGGCTCGGTGCCGGCGACTGGCACCTGGGTCCCGGCGGGGATGGCCTCCCGAGCGACCGGGGCCGGAATGCTCAGCGCGGCGCGCATGTCGGGGACTTTCCGGGCCGCCGACGCCGCCCATCGCCCCACCGCGCCCGCGACCACGCCCAGGGTCAGTGCTCCCGCGGACAGCTGGAGGAATTTACGGCGATCCAGCGGGTCATCGGCCGCGGGCGCTGCCGCACGGCCACCCGCGTAGCTGAGAAATGCGAGGCCGACGCCGGTGCCGACAACGACGGGGACGGCGTTGACCGCGTCCGTGCCCGTTCGGGTTATCACGGCGACCAGTCCGACCAGCCCCAGCGCGGTGAGGACCGCGATACCCGTGCGGCGCCGTCTCCGCTCCGCGAAGCCGACGAGCAATCCCAGTACCACGAGCCCCACGGCCATCATCACAAACAGGAAAATCTTGTCACCGGTGCCGAACACGGCGATCACGGTGTCCTTGACGGGCGCGGGGACAGAGTCCACCACGACTCCGCCCACCGCGGTCAGGGGGGACCCCAAGGGCCCGGTCAGCCACGCGAAGAATTCGGCGATCCCCACGGCCAGCGCGGTCGCGGCCACCCCCAGCAACTGCCAGGCACCGGTGAAGCTGCGGTGCCTGAGCGGAGCGGCTGCGTCTGCAGAACCCGTGCGGCGTGAGGACGAGGGCATGTCACCAAGAGTACGCGCCAACGGCCCAGACCCCTCGTGCCCGTGCCCTGCGAGACGTCGGGCGGTCATCGGCCGCGGATCAAGGTTCCGGATCATTGTGTGACCGCTGCTATCCCGGCCTAGCCCGCAAGGTGGCCGGGGGCCTAGAGCGCGGAACCGTCATCGACGACAAGGAGGGTCTGGGCGGCGGCCAACCCGTGTCACCCGGCCGGCAGGCAACACCCTCGGCGATCGAGGGCGCTCACACGGTAACGGCACGAATCAATACCGTTCCGATACCAAAACCCGGTTCCGGAACGTCATGGGTATTGATAGTGTGAACCACATCACTCGTTGAGATTCTCAACGATAGAGATTGTCCTCTATTTTAGGAGCTCACCCGTGTCACACCCCGTCAACATCAACCCCGTCCGCGGTCTGCTCTTCAATCAGCGCTACAGCCGTGACCTGGCGGCCGTCATCTATGAGGGCCAAACCTTCAGCTACGACGAGTTCGCAGGCAACGTGCGCGAACTCGCGGCGAGCTTGGCGGCGTCGGGCGTGAGTGAAGGTGACCGCGTGGTCTACCTGGGCCTGAACTCCGAGATGTTCCTGCGCACTATGTTCGCCACGTGGTGGCTGGGCGGCGTGTTCGAACCGCTCAACTTCCGTCTCGCCCCGCGCGAGGTTGGCGAGCTCCTGGTTCGTTCCGCCCCTCGCGTGATGATCGTGGAACCCGGGCACGTCCCGGTTGTCGACGCCGCTCTGGGTACGCTCGAGGGCTCCGGGCAGGAAGGCGCGGGGTGGCCTTTCGAGACTGAGACCATCCTGATCGACGACGATCCCGCCGCACCCCTCAACGAAAGTCTTGAGGTGGCGGAGCACTGGATCCCGCTGAGCGGATTCGTGCAGCGCGCGGGTAAAGCCGAACTCGGCGATCCGGCGGAAACCACCGACGACACCCTGGCCATCCTCATGTTCACCTCCGGCACCACGGGCAAGCCCAAAGGCGTGCGACTGAGCCACGGCAATATTTTCTGGAACGCCTTCAACGTGGATTCGCTGGTGGACACCCGCCGCCGGGACATCAACTACGCCGTGGCACCGCTGTTCCACATTGGTGCGTTGAACTCGTTCACGGTGCGTGCGTTGGTGCGCGGCAACACCACGGTGGTCCGGCGCGGGTTCGTACCGTCCCAGGTGCTCGCGGACATCGAGAACCACGGAGTGAACAATGCGTTCTTCGTCCCGGCCATGCTGCTCGCGCTGACCCACGACTCCGAGTTCAAGGGATCTAAACTCGACTCCCTGCGCGCCCTCATCTGCGCTGGAGCGCCCGTCCCGCCCGTGGTGATCTCACTGTTCGAGTCCAAGAACGTCCCCGTTCAGCAGGCCTGGGGTCTGACCGAGACCGCTCCGTTCGCCACGTACCAGCCCACCGAACTCACCTACGAGAAGGCCGGTTCGGCGGGCATGCCCATGCTCTATACCGAGGTGCAGATCATGGATCCCGGCACGGGAGAGCCCATTTCCGAACCGGATACGCGTGGCGAACTGTGGGTGCGGGGCCCCAATGTCACGAGCGGCTACTGGGAGGATGAGCGCGCCACGGCCGCAGCCTTCACGGACGGCTGGTTCCACACCGGGGACATCGGCTACCGGGACCCGGACGGCTATTACTACATCGTGGATCGTCTCAAGGACATGATCATCACCGGCGGCGAAAACGTGTACCCGGCGGAGATCGAACGTGTCCTCGCCGAGCACACGGACATCTCCGATGCCGCCGTGGTGGGTGCTCCTGATGAACAGTGGGGAGAACGCATCGTGGCCGTCCTCCAGCCGCAGCCCGGACACGAGGTTCCTTCCATCGAGGAACTGCGGCAGTTCTGCAGCGATCGCCTGGCGCGCTACAAGTTGCCCAAGGACCTCGTCACCGTAGAAGAAGTGCCCCGCAACGGTTCCGGCAAGCTCGACAAGGTGGCCATCCGTCAGTTGGTCCAAGGCTGAGATCCCATGACGACGCCGCTCCAAGCTTTTCGGCGCCCCGGGCCAGTTGCCATCACACCGCCCGTCTGTCGAGCTGACCGCTCAGCGAGCGTGCGGCAGGAGGGCCGCGAGCGGCGTCGTCGGCCAAGACCGGCGCTCGAAACCCGCGACCGGGCCGCGCGAGCTTACTAAGCTGAACCCATGCAGCCGAACACGGACATCACATTCCGGACCCGCAAGTGGGTCAAGCCCGAAGATCTCAATGCCAACGGCACCCTGTTCGGTGGGTCGCTGTTGCGGTGGATCGACGAGGAAGCCGCGATCTACGCGATCGTCCAGCTGGGCAATCAGCGTGCGGTGACCAAGTACATGTCGGAGATCGAGTTCGTGGCCTCCGCAGTGCAGGGCGACATCATCGAGATGGGTCTGACCGCCACCAAGTTCGGCCGCACGTCCCTGACCATGCGTGCGCAGGTGCGGAACATGATCACGCGAGAGCTGATCCTGAGTATCGACAAGATCGTGTTCGTGAACCTGGACAAGGACGGCAAGCCCACCCCGCACGGGTACACGGAGATCACTTACGATCGTGATCGCATTCCCACCACCGCCGTCCCGATCGTCAACCAGCTGCGTAGGCCCGAGCGATGAATCGGCTCAGTGCGCAGCGTTTGACACCGAGCTGGGTCTATCACGGAGAGGGCCCGTGCTGGAGCCCTGAATGGGGTGGCCTGGCGTGGGTCGACATGCTCGCCGGGGACATTCTTACGTTCGGTCGTGACGAGCAGCCGCGCCGTCAGCACGTGGGCTCCGTGGCAGCGTGCATGCGTCCGCGCGTCAATGGCGGCCAGATCATCGCCGTTGAACGAGGGGTGCTCCTCACGGACGCCGCGGGCAATCCCGAGCGCGAAATCACTCTGTGGGAGTCGCCGGAGATCCGCATGAACGAGGGAGGGATCGCCCCGGACGGCACCTTCTACATCGGCTCCATGGCCTACGACCAGTCCGAAGGTTCGGCCACGCTCTACCGGGTCTCACCGGACCTGCAGTGGGAAGCGGTGCTCGAGAACGTCACTATCTCCAACGGCATCGCGTGGTCCCCGGACGGCGCGCTCGCCTATTACAACGACACCCCCACCGGCGAGGTCTCGGTCTTCGACTGGTCCGCCGCGAACGGATTGCACAACCGCCGCACCTTCGTGAAGCCGGTTGTCGACGACGACGCCGCGGCCGGCGCCTGGGACGCTGACGAAGAGTACGAGCCCGGCAGCGTGTCCGCCAACCCGGACGGGCTGACCGTGGATTCGGAAGGTGCCGTGTGGACCGCGCTCAACGGCGCCGGCCAGGTCCACCGCTACCTCCCGGACGGAACCCTGGACACCGTGGTGAGCGTGGGTGCCAAGCAGACCACGGCGTGCACGCTGGGCGGGCAGGATCTGCGGACCCTGTACATCACCACCTCGCGCGAGAACCTGCCGAACGATGTGCAGCCCACCGCCGGGTCCTTGTATTCGACGCGCGTTACCGTTCCGGGTTTGCCCGCCTCGAAGTTCGCGGGCTGAGGCGCGCGGCCTGTCGTGGACGGCGGTTGAGACTGGGTCGCGGTCGCAAACTGTTATGTTCCGGTAGCTCCTGCCGGGCCGGACATAGGATGAACGTTCAACAGTTCGGCGCAGGCGATGGAGCAAGCGGAGGAATTCCATGGATACACCGGCCACGGACCACCAAGGTCAGAACAATCGTCGGGGGAGTGCCACTGGAATCCTTGAACCGGACCCCGGAATGCCCGCCAGCACGTGGCGGCTGCGCAGTGACGCATGGGAGTACCTGCGGTTCGCGATGAAGCGGATCGCGCTCGGCAATGAGGACAAAGAAGCCCTCGCCGCGGACAGTGAACTCCAGCGTTCACTGCGCTCATTGGAAACCGTCGAGATGTACTGGGCCGGTTTCGGCCAGCGTTACGTCGCTTCCATCCGGGAGATGCTCGAACAGGGCGATTACCACATGGCCCTCGAGCGGATCGGGCGGGTCGTCAATCGGCTCCGCGGTGACACCGTTCCGGACTCTGCGCGGGACGAGTTCGTGGATGATTCGGAGAACGCGGACCTGCCGGTCGACACCGATCCGCGTCCCCGCTTCGAAGTGCTGATCGTGGACGAGAGCACCCCGGCGGATCGTGACGGACTGCGTGCCGAGGGCCTGCGGCTTCGCTCATCCGCTGATGACTTCATTTACGAGTACGTGATCGTTCCCTCCGCGGACGATGCCGTGGCAGCCGTCCTGACCAACCCCAACATTCTCGCGTGCGTGGTCCGCCCCGGATTCAGCGAGCGCTCCCGGCAGCCGCTGAGCCGCGATCTCAAGAACTCGATTCAGATGGCCCGCGACCTGGTGAGCCCGGAATCGGCGTCTGCTCGCACGCCGCTGGCGTCGATCCAACGAGTGCTCCGCCTGGCCGACACCCTGGCCGCGCTGCGCCCCGAGATGGACCTCTACCTCATGGCAGGCGCACATATCGAGGGGCTCTCCGGCGCGTTGACCCACCGCTTCCGCCGTGTGTTCCGTCGTGAGGACAAGCTCGAACTGCACCTCACGCTACTGCGCAGGGTGTCCCACTTGTACGACACTCCTTTCTTCTCCGCGGTGCAGGAGCATGCTCGCCGCCCGGTGGGTGTCTTCCACGCGCTACCGATCGCCCGCGGCGGTTCCGTGGTGGGGTCCAAATGGATCAAGGACCTCGTGGACTTCTACGGGCTCAACTTGTTGCTGGCAGAGACCTCAGCTACCTCCGGCGGGCTGGATTCGTTGCTGGCACCGGTGCGCACCCTGAAGAAGGCCCAGGAACTGGCGGCCCGCGCGTACGGGGCCAAGCACACGTTCTTCGTGACCAACGGAACCTCGACCGCCAACAAGATCGTGCACCAGGCGCTGTTGTCACCCAATGACGTGGTGCTCGTGGACCGCAACTGCCACAAGTCGCACCACCACGCGGTGGTCCTCACGGGCGCGCGCCCGGCCTACCTGGAGGCCTACCCGCGCAACGAGTTCGCGTTCTACGGTGCGGTGCCGCTGTCCCGCATCAAACAGTTGCTGTTGGACTACCGTGCGCAGGGGCGCTTGGACGAGGTCCAGCTGGTCACGCTGACCAACTGCACGTTCGACGGCATCGTCTACGATCCCGAGCGGGTCATGGCCGAGTGCTTGGCCATCAAGCCCGACCTGGTTTTCCTGTGGGACGAGGCCTGGTTCGCGTTCGCGACCTTCCACCCCATCACGCGACGTCGCACTGCCATGTGGGCGGCCGCGCACCTCAAGGAACGGATGGGTACCAGGGCGCACCAGATTGCCTACGCCGAACAGCAGAAACGATTGTTCGACGACCAAGGCAACCCCGCACCGGATGAGGTGTGGTTGGAGGAGCGTCTGGTTCCCGCTCCGGACGCCAAGATCCGCGTGTACGCAACCCAGTCCACGCACAAGACCCTCACTGCACTGCGGCAGGGTTCCATGATCCACGTCTACGACGACGAGTGGGTGCGAGAGGCCGAGGAACCGTTCCACGAGGCGTACATGACGCACACCTCCACCTCGCCCAACTACCAGATCCTCACGTCCCTGGACATTGGACGCCGCCAGGTGGAGCTCGAGGGCTATGAACTCGTGCAGCGACAGCTGGACCTGGCCACGAGCCTCTCCCAGGCCATTGCACGGCACCCGCTACTGCGCCGCACTTTCCGTGTGCTCACCGCCCACGACCTGGTGCCCCGGGAGAACCGTGAAGTGGGCCGTCCCATGCCGTTGCGTGACGGGCTGGCCAGCATGTGGAAGGCTTGGACCACGGATGAGTTCGTGGTTGATCCCAGCCGCATCACCATTGAGATCAGCCGGACCGGCGTGGACGGTGACACGTTCAAACACGATCTGCTCATGGACCGCTACGGCATCCAGGTCAACAAGACCAGCCGGAACACCGTGCTGTTCATGACCAACATCGGCACCTCGCGCAGCGCCATTGCCTATCTGGTGGAGGTGCTCGTGAAGCTCGCCCAGCGGTTCGAGGACGAGAGCTCCCAGCTCGATCCCGAGATCGCCGCGAAGGTCGATGAGACCCCCATGCCGCCGCTGCCGGACTTCAGCTCTTTCGCCTCCGGATACGCGACGGACGAGGAGTTACCGGACGGGGACATGCGAGCCGCCTTCTTCAAGGGTCAGCGCCGCAAGTCGGTGGAGCACATCGCCCACGAGGAGCTTCGCGAGCGAGTAGCCAACGGGGAGAAGCCCGTCTCGGCTGGTTTCGTGACGCCCTACCCGCCCGGTTTCCCGGTCCTGGTTCCGGGTCAGGTCATCTCCCCGGACGTCCTGGACTTCATGGCTGTGCTGGACACCCGTGAGATCCACGGATACGACCCGCGCAAGGGCTATCGCGTCTTGCGAGATTCGTAGTTCGGCTTTCGGATACGACGACGCCGCGGGGCCCAGCGCCCCGCGGCGGTCGCGTTCCCGGGCGTGGACGGATCACACTTGCTGCTTTCGATTCAGAGTTCCGGCCCGTGCGAGGGTGGTAACCAGCTCACCGCAAGTGTTTCCCGCGTGGTTCCTGCGGCCATATGAACTAGGGCAGTAGCCCCAGTTCGTCGTTGAGCGACTGGACGTGGCGATAGTAGTCCACGTTCTCCAGTCGGCTCGCCGCGGCGGCGTCCAGGATCACGGTGGCGTGCGGGTGCAACTGCAGCACCGAGGCCGGACACGATGCCGAGACCGGACCCTCCACAGCTGCCGCGACGGCGTCGGCCTTTTTCTCTCCCTGTGCCACGAGCACGGCGTGACGGCTGTCCAGGATGGTTCCGAGCCCCTGGGTCAAACAGAGTTTGGGGACCGTCTCGTCCTCCCCGAAGAACCGGGCGTTGTCCATGCGGGTCTGCTGCGTCAGCGCCTTGATACGGGTGCGCGAGGCCAGTGACGAGGACGGCTCATTGAAGCCGATGTGCCCGTTGGCGCCGATGCCTAACAACTGCACGTCGATCCCGCCGGCCAAGCGGATGGTTTCTTCGTAGGCTGCCGCGGCCTGGCGCAGTGCCCTGGGGTCCGGATCGGCGGCGTCGGGGGAGTGCAGGGCGCTCGCGGGCAGATCCACGTGATCGATGAACTCGTCGCGAATGGTCGCTCTGTAGGAGCGTGAGTCGTACGGTTGCAGCCCCACATACTCGTCGAGTGTGAAGGCCGTGCACTGCGCGAAGGACAGGCCGGAATCCCGGTG
>JAFAAV010000126.1 GCA_023426375.1 Actinomycetes bacterium
CGGTGGTCCGCACCGGATGTCCACGGGCCAGGTCTCCTCGTCGGATTGGGAGCGAGCCACGTACCCCTCTCCAGCACCTGGGGCCCGGGATCCACACTGTTGGTCGTGGGGCCCTCTCGCTCGGGTCGCAGTACATATCTGGCTTCGGTCAAGGAACCGTTCGAGTCTCACCCTGTGGTCCACTGTCATCCGGACTCGGTGGACAGCGTGGAGCGCCTGTTTGCTGGTGCCGCTTCCGGTGCGACCGTCATCATCGACGACGCCGATTCACTGGGTACCCAAGTCATCCAGCGCCTGGGTGCGTTGTGGCAACCGGGTGTCGGAACGAGCGGCGTCGGCGCCCGGAACGATCTTCGACTCATCGTGTCCCTGCGGTTGAACGACGGGCTACCGGCAATTTTCCCTCCGCTCATGCAGTGGCGTCATGTGGCGGACGCGTTGCTACTCAGGCCCAGGAGGGCCTTCGACGGGGACCTGTTCGGCGCCACATTGACCGGTATGCCCATGGGTGGCCCGCCCGGGCGGGGCTACTGGATCCACCGCGGTTGTGCGGAACTGGTGCAAACCCCTCAGCGGGACGGGTGACGGGTGGACTCCCCCATCCACGCGACGGTCCCCCGATTGAACAGAGCCATGAGCGTGATGATCGCAGCCGCCACACACGCCACACCGATGGCTCGAGCACCCACCTGGGTCAGGGAGATACCGACGATCACCAGGAAAGCCTGGGACACGAGGATGGCCGCGCGCGGCCAGCGGAGACCCTTGACCGTGCCCCACGCTGCGGACCCCAGCCAAGCGGCGGCCCCCAACATGACCACTGCACCGAAAATGATGCCCGCCGTGGGAATGAGGTGCTCGGAAAACAAGGAGATGACGAACCGGACACCTACGTACGCCAACGCCAGAGCTTCCACGCCGACGATCGCGCCGATCAGCCACACCGTCCACGGGCGTGCTGGGGACTTCTGCTGAGAGGCGGGGACCATGAAAGGGCCTTTCGTGAGGGCGTGCCGGGCACCCCCAACTCTAATGTCGATCTCGAACGGTCATGATCGCTCAGTTGATCAGGGAAAACTTTCGGTGTGATATACCGCTCAGACCCTTGTTCACGAGTTGTTCACGTGAGAAAGTATTGGACAGATCATCTTTTGAGGCCCGGCCACCGCGGGCCTTTTCTGTGTGTACTCCCCCCGAACACTCTCCCGTCGCGCTCAGCCCGCGTTCGATGGTGATGCCGTGTTTTCGTGCACACCTGACATTGTGAAAGGAGCGTCGCCGCAGATCATGGATTGGCGTAGTCGCGCAGCATGCCTGGAGAAGGACCCAGAACTATTTTTCCCCGTGGGAAACACCGGCCCCGCTCTGTTACAGATCGAGGAGGCCAAAGCCGTGTGCCGCACGTGCGAGGTCATGGACACCTGCCTGCAGTGGGCCCTCGAATCCGGACAGGATGCCGGAGTGTGGGGCGGTATGAGTGAGGACGAACGCCGCGCTCTCAAGCGCCGCGCAGCTCGCGCTCGCCGCGCTTCCTGAGGTCAGTAGCCCGCAGATTTCTGCAAAGCCCTCGCGACTTTTATCGTCGCGAGGGCTTTGCCGTACCCGGGGTCTTCGATCCACCGGAGTGGCAGGTCACTCTCCGCTCATCTACCCGTCGGGCCGCTGACAGCCAGTTCAGACCGCGAACTGCGCCTGGATTACCACGCTCGTGCCGCCACCCTCACGGGGTTGCCACCGGATCTTGCCATCCAGTTCACTCGCCACGAGAGTGCGGACGATCTGCATGCCCAATCCCTCGCCCTCTCCGGCTTGCCGGAAGGCACTGGCTCCTGATTCTTCGATCACGGTGTCTCCCATGCCCCAGCCATCGTCGCTCACGGTCACCTCAATGACGCGGCGAACGTCGCCGGCGTCATTGAGGACGTCCGGCAACCGGTCCACCACCATGGACACGGTTCCGTCCCGGTCCTTGAGTCCGTGCTGAACAGCATTGGCCGTGACCTCGTTGATGACCAGGGCCATGGACGTGGCGCACTTGGAGGGCAACATCCCGAACTCCCCGTGCACCTCGGTGCGCACCGTCTGCGTGGACGAGGCCGTCTCCACTGCAAGCTTGACCTGGTGCCTGATCAGCTCGTCGAAGTCGACATCCTCCGAGATGTCATGGGACAGCGATTCATGGACGCGGGCAATGGAACTCACCCTGCGCATGGCCTGCTGCAAACCGTGTTTGGCCTCGTCCGAGGTCATGCGCCGCGACTGCAGCCGCAGCAGAGCCGACACCGTCTGCAAGTTGTTCTTCACCCGGTGATGGATCTCGCGAATGGTGGCATCCTTGGAGACCAGTTGCAGATCTCGACGCCGCAGCTCGGTCACGTCCCGACACAACAGAAGAGCCCCGGTTCGCGAAGGTCCCTGGCGCAAGGGAATGGCCCGGAGGGTCACGGACACGTTCCCGGCCTCGAGTTCACCGCGCCACGGCATGGTTCCGGCAAGCACGGGCGCGATCGTCTCGTCCACCCCGTTACCCCGGACATCGAGCCCCCGCGCAATGGCGACCAGGTTCTCCCCGGTCACGTCGCCCTCGTGACCCAACCTGCGAAAGGTGGACAGTCCGTTGGGTGAACAGAACGCCACCCGACCGTGGGCATCCAATCGCATCATGCCGTCACCCACACGGGGCGCACCCCTGCGTGAGTCGCTACGCACCGCGAAATCGGGCCAGGTTCCTTCGTTGGCCATACGCAACAAGTCCTGAGCAGTTTCCCGGTACACGGTCTCCATTTGCGAGATCGGACGTCCGAAATGAGGGTCAAGGGTCATACTGACCACCGCGATGGTGCGTTGATTGCGCACCAGTGGAACCACCAGGATCGACTCCGCCGGTTGGATCTCGCTCGCCGTGAGTTTGAACCGCTCGATGCGCTGATCGACCCACGCGGAACGCAAGGGAGCGGCGTCGGACGCCGGAATGGATTCCCCCACCATGTCTTTGTGGAAGACCGTGGGCCCGGTTGTGGGGCGCGCGTGCGCCAACACGGTGAAATCACTGTCCGGAGCCGGAATGGCAGAGCCCGTGGGGCTGTCCTCCGCGGAAATGACCCGGGTCGGAAAACTCAACAGCAGATCCGCGAACCCCAGGTCCGCCACGAGCTGCCAGTCCCCCACCAGCAGGTGCAACCATTCGGCATCACCCGCATCAAAATCATCAATGGAACGAAGGGGGTCCGTAAACGCCACGGCGGGTCACTCACTCTCAGGGGAACATCAACGGCGCAACCACGCGCCCATTCGTTGTCCCAGCCTAGTCCCCGGTGCCCTACCGACCGGCGCGGAGTCCTCGACGACGTCGCCCTCGGGCCTGAGCGCACGAGTGGCCAGTTGCGCGATCTGCTGCCTCAAACTACTTTTTGCCGCAGACTCTGCCAACACCGCACCGGCCAGCAGTGCCTCGTCGCACGCTCCGGGATCCCAGTCGAGGGTCGCGTCAATGCCATGGCCCGGCGAGAAACGGGCCCACGCTTCAGCCACCGATTCCGCCCCCGAACGCCCCACCGAGGCCTTGCGAAGTTTGTTGATGACCACCAGCAGGCGTTCCATGGGTGCCACCTCGGCGAGATCCGGGAGCGTCTTGACCAGTCGTGGAATTCCCAGCGCGTCGGCAGAACCCAGAACGAGCAGCGTGTCAGCCATCGCGCAGGCACTGAGCGTGGCCGCGTTTCGCCGCGGCGCGATCATGTCAACACTGATCTCCTCGTCCGATTCGAGACTGAAGGACGTGTCGACCACCACCGCTTGATACGCATTCCTCGCCTGGAGCAGAACAGTTTCGAGTGCCGCGGCACGGACCTCGGGCCACCGATCATGTCGCGTGAGTCCCGTCAGGACGTCCATGGTGGCCCCCGCGACCGACACCCGAGTGGCGCAGCGTTGTAGTCCCGCGGGATCCAATCTGCCCTGATCAGCCAGTCGGCACGCTTGGGCCAACCCTGCCGCTTCTTCGAGCATCCCCAGACTCGCGGCAACAGACGCCGCATAGGTATCCGCATCGACCAGCAAAACCTTGGATCCGGTCAACGCGAGTTCCGCCGCGACGTTCAGAGCCGTGATCGTTCGCCCCGGAGCTCCCATGGGACCCCAGACGGTGATGATCCTGCCGGCTTCCCGGGATTCGGACTGCTTGGACGCGTCTCCGCTCGCATGGGGCTCCTGCAGTTCGGTGGTCTTCGTGGGCTCTGAACCCTTGTCGGATTCCGCTGCGGCTCGTGGGTTTCCGTCAGTGTGGGAGTGCCCGCGGTGCGAAGGCACAGGATCCGGAGAATCCACGACCTGCTCAATGAGATCAGTGACGTCTTCCCCCGTGGCTCCCTCCGGCACGATGGTCACGCCCAGTGCCGCCAGACGGATTTCATCGTGACCGGCCAGCACGAGCACCCGAACCGAGCTGAGGGACAACTGTTCCAGCAGGCTTGCCGTCAGCTCCTCCGCTCCCTCGGCCAGGAGCGCCACCCGCGCCATGCCCGTGTGGGCGCACGCGAGCAGTTCGGAGAGGTCCAGGCACCGGCGCACCACGGTGACGGAGCCGTGTTGTCTCTCGATCTGGTCGACCAGCGGCCATGTCCCCGTGCCCAGGGTCACCACGGAGATGCTCACGAGTCACCGCCCGTGGGATTGAGCACCAGCGTCACTTTGGCACTGTTGCCCAGGGCATCAACCAGCGGTTCGATCTGGGCTGGTGTGGCCAGCACATGCACCGTTGTACCGGTGGAACTTCCGAGGGCCGAATTCGTGGTGTCGATCTTGGAGATTTCCGCACCGGGAACCAGTTTGCGGGGGCTCTCGTATCCACGCCCGGAGGGCTTCTGATCAGCCACCCACACGTCCACGCGCGCCCCGGCCCTCGCCTCTGCGGGCAAAGGGGTCTCCAATGCGATGCCCACCGGACTGCGATCCAGTTCGTCGGCCGTACCCACCGCATGGGTGGGAACCAGCTGTCCCTTGGGAACTCGCTGCACCAGGACATCGTTGTCCTTGAGGTCAGTCTCCGCCGACACGTACTGCTGTGAGGCGTCCTGAAGTCGCACATCCATGGGAACGAGGTCATCGTCCGTGATGCGCTGCCCCACAGAAAGATCATGGGCGGCCACGTAGTAGGGCTCCGTGCGATTCAGCGCTGAAATGAGAAGGACCACCGCCGCAATGGATGTGAGCACCAGTAGTAGTCCCACCACCAGTCGAGGGTCTCGCCACGTCGGTTTCTTGAACCGCTGAGCCGTAGTCGTCTCATGCTGCGAATCGCTGGACATGGAATGTTCCCTTCCCCCGGAGTGGATCCGGCCCCCACCGAATCATTCATGAGTGTGCACTGTGAATCGCACCGGAGGAAATCGAGTTGCGAAACATGTGGACATCTTGAGCTCTCATACGATCAGCGCGCGGGGTTCCTGTGCACAACGTGTCACTTCTCAGTCATCCGTGGGACACTGGACGATATCAAACTGCATCAAATCACCCGGAATGAGGCGAATCCATCCATGGCGCAGCAACGTTTTCTCACGCTGTCGGATGTCTCCGAGATCCTTTCGATCTCCGTGGCCCAGGCGCGGGCCATGGTTCGTTCGGGAGAACTGCCCGCCATTCAGGTGGGTGGACGCGGCCAATGGCGGGTCGAGACACAGAAGCTCGAGGAATACATCCAGAAGGGTTATGAGCGCACCGAGCAGGCTGTACGTGAAGGCTCGATCGGCTGATTCAGACAGCGCTCAAGCACTGTCCGGCGAGGAAATCAACGCGACCGAGCCGAACGGTACTGTGCGCACCGCCTTGACTGCGTGGCGGCGTCGAAACTGGTCATCGGGGTGCAGGGCCAGGTCGAAGAAGTCATGACCCACCGCGTCCAAGGTGCCCTCGATGTCACCGCGGGACGACGGATCCAGGAGCAGTACTCGGACATGGGTTCTCGATGCCGCGAGCGCCCGGAGCACGTGTCCCATACCCAATTTCCGCAAAACCGCTCGCTCATCGGCCATGTCGAATCGTCGGTACAGCCCCTCCCACCACACCACGGAATGCAACGGGACCACATGTTGGAAATACCGCTCCCGAATGAGCGCCCAGCCCGCACCGATGTCGGCGAGCTGCCCCTCGAGCACATCCCCGTGGGCAGGTAACAGCCGCACCGTGTGATTCCGGTGGGCCGAAAGTCGCTCGGCCAAGGTGAGCCGCGACAGCTCTGCCCTGGCCGTCTCCGCGGCCTCCAGCTCCACGCTGCGCTGCTCGGCCTGCGCCAATTGCGCTTCCATGTCCGCGAAGAGTTCGTCCCAGCGCACGGTCTCCCCCTGGTGATGTCGTTCCGGCCGCCTCCGACCCCGGCCGCCCTGTCGTGTCAGTACATCACGCCCGACGACGAGCGAATGTGACGCCGCACTTACATGAACTCTCATCAATGGTTGACGTTCATCACTTTGAGCTGAATGATCTAAACATCATCAAATGACATCAAACGACATGATTAGAGGTCCAGAGCGATGAAACAAGCTCAACATCTTGAGAGTGACGCCGCGGCACCACGCGTGGAGTTCGCACTCGCCACCTGGATCATCCCGCTGATGTCCGGCGTACTCATCACACTGGGATGGGCCCTCCTGGAGCAGTACCGCAAGGGCCTCACGGCATTCAACGCGGATCTCGCGGTGGCCCTCACAGCCGCCGTTGCAGGAGTTCTCCTGGCGGCCTGGTGGTTCGGCGGCGTGCTCATGCTCATGTGCGCCGCTACCGCACGCAGATTTCAATGGAGTGGGGTGGAACGTTTCACCACGCGCCTCACGCCCCGGATCATCGCCCGTACGGTGGGTGCCGTAGTCGGCATTCATTTGGTGACCGTCAGTGCTGCGCACGCGACCGAGCCCGTCAATCCCTTCTGGTCGGATTCCGAGTCGCACGCCAGCCAGATCGACGAAAGGGAGCCGGCAGCATCCGTGGAGGGCCCACCAGATCAGCCCTCCTCCCCATCACCTGGCACCACTCCGGAGCCGGATACCGAGCACCCGCAGTCCGGAGCTGTCCATCCTGGAACACTCAATCCTCCGATGTCCCCAGCGGCTCCGGCGCTTCCGGACGGTTTCACCGGTGCAGCGGATTTCCCCGGGTCCGCCGACGACGCGGCGCCTCAGGTTGCGCCCGAAGCCCTCCCCGCCCCGAACCGCGTGACCGATTCGACCCTGACCGTAGTACAGGGTGACACCCTCTGGGACATCACGACCCAGTTCCTGGGGCCCCGGGCCACTCCCGCGCAGATCGCGGCACAAACAGTCACGTGGCTGGAACACAACGATCTCCAACACGGTGGCGACCTGATCCGCCCCGGGGAGCAATTGCGAGTCCCACCCCACCTGCTCGAAGTCCACTCCAGTGCACTGCCCAACGAAGGAGCCACCTCATGAGTGTCGTCGCATCAGTTTCTGCTCCCCAACCTCCTTCGGGCGGGTACACGTGGCGGGCGGACAGGTCTCGCGCGGGCCTCACCCACAAGAACGACGTGGAACGCGTCACGGCCATGGCCCGAAGCATCGCTCAGGCCGCCGTAGAGATCCTGGGCGGCACCCGCCCCGCAACCCAGCTCGCTCGGTGGACCACTGCGGATGTCGTGGAACGCTTCGAACAACGCGCCGCCATGCTCCGCCTGGTTCAGGAACAATACCGGGACCGGGCTTCGCTCTTCGAAGTCCACAAAGCCCCGCGCGTGCGCAGGGTCAGGGTCTGCTCCCCCGCCCCGGAGTGCTACGAGGCCGCCGTGATCATCGAAGAATCGATGCGAGCTCGGGCCGTGGCGCTGAGGATCGAACGTATCAACCGTCAATGGCGCGTGGTGCACTTGGAAGTCGGGTGAGCCACAGCCGCGTACCGTCGCACCAACCGCGGTGGACCGGAACAGCATGACTACGGGCGGCACACTCCATGTGTGCCGCCCGTAGTCATTGGGAAAGACGACCGGATCTACTTGCGAGAACCCTTCTTGGAGCTGCCACTCTTACGTGCACGGCGTCGAGCTCGGTTCTCGGTCGGTTCGACATTGTCCGTGGCGGTATCAGTGCCCTCGGCGGCCTTCGCAGCCTGGGCACCCTCACCAACCGGTGCCTGGTGATTGTCCTTGGATTCCAGACGGGCCATTGGCTCGCCGTCCCCGTTGGGCGCTGAGTACTGCAGGAAGGCCGGCCGCTGGGGGCGAGCCATCTCCACTTCACCGCCGTCCAGGCCGGTCCGCTGACGCCGAACTTCCAGGTGGTACATGGTGACCACGGTTTCTTCGCGGATCGTGTCCATCAGACCCTTGAACATCTGGTGACCCTCGCGCTGGTACTCGACCAACGGGTCACGCTGGGCCATGGCGCGCAGACCGATGCCTTCCTTGAGGTAGTCCATCTCGTAGAGATGCTCGGGCCACCGGCGACCGATGACCGAGAGCAGTACTCGGCGTTCCAGGTTGCGCATGGCCTCGGAGCCGAGTTCGTCCTCGCGTTCCTGGTAGACGAGCTTGGCGTCGGAGAGGATCTGCTCGGTCAGGAAATCGGCGGTCAGGTGCTGGCGTCCGCCGGCCTCGTCAATGATTTCCTGCTGGGTCAAGGTGATGGGGTACAGCTCGCGCAGCGCCTCCCACAGCCCGTCCAGGTCCCAGTCTTCGGAGTGCCCCACGCTGGTGCGATCCTCGATCGCGGTGGTGATGACCTCGTCCACGAACTGTTGGATCTGCTCAGCGATATCGTCGCCCATGAGGATGCGACGGCGGTCGCGGTAGACCACTTCGCGCTGCCGGTTGAGAACGTCGTCGTACTTGAGCACGTTCTTGCGCTGCTCGGCGTTACGACCCTCCACCTGGTTCTGCGCGTTGGCAATGCCGGAAGTGATCATGCGGCCGGTGACCGGTACGTCGTCGGGAGCAACCGCCATGAGTCGCTGGGCAACGGCGGGGTTGAACAGGCGCATGAGGTCGTCCGCGAGCGACAAGTAGAAACGGGATTCGCCCGGGTCTCCCTGACGGCCCGAACGGCCACGCAACTGATCGTCGATCCGGCGGGATTCGTGACGCTCGGTGCCCAGGACGTACAGTCCGCCCAGCTCGATGACTTCTTCGTGCTCGGCCTTGGTGGCCTTCTCGTAGTGCTCGAGTACGGCGGGCCACTCGGCCTCGTACTTCTCAGCGTCCCGCTCCGGGTCCAGACCCTTCTGTTCCATGGCTTCCACGGCATCGAATTCTGCGTTACCGCCCAGCATGATGTCGGTACCGCGACCGGCCATGTTGGTGGCCACGGTCACGGAGCCCTTACGCCCGGCTTGGGCGACGATCGCGGCCTCGCGTGCGTGGTTCTTGGCGTTCAGAACCTCATGCCGCACACCTCGCTTGGCCAGCAGCTTGGAAAGGTACTCGGACTTCTCCACGGACGCGGTGCCCACGAGCACCGGCTGGCCCGTGGCGTGGCGTTCCTCGATGTCGCGCACCACGGCGGCGTACTTGGTGGCTTCGTTCTTGTAGACCAGGTCGCGCTGATCGATACGGGCCATTCCCTTGTTGGGCGGAATGGGCACCACACCGATCTCGTAGGTGTTCATGAACTCGGCGGCCTCGGTCTGGGCCGTACCGGTCATGCCGGAGAGTTTGTCGTAGAGGCGGAAGTAATTCTGCAGGGTGATCGTGGCCATGGTCTGGTTCTCGGCCTTGATCTCCACACCCTCCTTGGCCTCGATGGCCTGGTGGATGCCTTCGTTGTAACGGCGCCCGGCAAGCACGCGACCGGTGTGCTCGTCCACGATGCGCACCTCGCCCTGGGCCACGATGTAGTCCTTGTTCGCGTGGAACAGTTCCTTGGCCTTGATTGCGTTGTTGAGGAAGCCGATCAGCGGGGTGTTCTGGGATTCGTACAGGTTGTCGATCCCCAGGTAGTCCTCAATCTTCTCGATGCCCGGTTCGAGCACACCCACGGTGCGCTTCTTCTCGTCCACCTCGTAGTCGGTGTCAGCCTTGAGGTTGGTGACCATCTTGGCGAATTCCTTGTACCAGCGGTTGGCTTCGCCGGAGGCGGGACCGGAAATGATGAGCGGGGTACGGGCCTCGTCGATGAGGATCGAGTCCACCTCGTCCACGATGGTGAAGTGATGGCCGCGCTGGACCAGTTCATCCGCGCTCCAGGCCATGTTGTCGCGCAGGTAGTCGAAACCGAATTCGTTATTGGTGCCGTAGGTGATGTCCGCGGCGTACTGCTCACGGCGCGTCGCCGGATCCTGTCCTGCCAGGATCACACCGGTTTCCAGACCCAGGAATCGGTACACACGGCCCATCAGGTTGGCCTGGTACTCGGCCAGGTAGTCGTTAACGGTGACCACGTGCACGCCCTTGCCGCTCAGAGCGTTGAGGTAGGCGGGTGCGGTGGCCACCAGGGTCTTACCCTCACCGGTCTTCATTTCGGCGATGTTGCCCAGGTGCAGTGCCGCGCCGCCCATGAGCTGCACGTCATAGTGCCGCTGGCCCAAGGTTCGCGACGCCGCTTCACGCACCGCGGCGAAGGCCTCCGGGAGCAAACGGTCCAAGGATTCGCCGTCTTCGATACGCGCTTTGAACGCGTCAGTTTCAGCGCGCAGTTCGGCATCGCTGAGTTCCTTGAAGCTCTCTTCGAGACTGTTCACGGCGTCCGTGTAGGACCTCAGTCGCTTCAGGACCTGCTTATCCCCGGTCCGAAGGACTTTTTCCAGGAATGACGCCACGTGTGTTCGCTCCTCAGTTGTGGACGGTGATGCACCGCCGATCAGTGTACGTGAGTCCGGCTGGGTGATCTCGGGATAGTGCGACAAAACACCGGGCCCCGCACTGGCTGGAAGCCGCGGGGCCCGGTGATGACGGTTGGACCGTCAGATCTTACTGAACTTCTCAGACGCTGGCCTGAGGCTGGTAGGCGCGGGCTTGCTCTTCAGCAGCCGTGCCATCCTTGCTGAGGCTGATTACGCCGTACTCCCAGCCCTTGCGGCGGTATACCGCAGAGGGTTCCTGGGTCTCCTTGTCCACGAACAGGAAGAAGTCGTGTCCGACCAGTTCCATCTGGTCCACGGCCTCGTCCACGCTGAGCTCGTCAGCGGGGAAACGCTTGCGGCGAATTTCTACCGGGGTGGGGGTATCGCTCAGCGCGTATTCGTCGCTGAAAGCCTCGTCCTCGGCGGCGGAGAGTTCTTCTTCGCTGGCCGGGGTCGGTAGTCCCTCGCTGGGAAGTACCGGCAGCGAGCTGGTGGCTTCGTGCACCGCAATGGGGCGCTGGTGTCCCCCGCGGTGGATTTTGCGACGGTCACGGGCCCTACGCAGCTGTTCGATCAGCTTGGCGTAGGCCTCGTCGAAAGCGGCGAACTTGTCGTCGCTGCGTGCCTCCGCACGCACCACGGGACCGCGACCGATCACCGTGATTTCCACGCGAATGCCTTGGTGTCCCGATACTCCGTTGTCTTTGGTGACCTTGACCTCGATGGTCTGCACCTTGTCACCGAGCTGCGCAAAGCGCTCGCTCTTCTTCTCCGCGTATTCTTTGAATCGCTCCGGCACCGCAACGTTTCGTCCTTGGACGTTCAGTTCCATGAGACCCTCCAAATCTTGAGGATGACGCGGGATAGTGCTGCTCCCACACGGGAAACATTTGTTCCGTTCCCGTAACCCAACGTTAGTTCAAACTGTGGGGAAATTCACTGACATTCGAGTCCACCACGGTCGAATCAGCCCCGGGTGAACACCCGGCCCGAACGGATGCCAGAACTGCGATTCCAGGCACGTACGCGCCCGCCTCGCGCAGGACTGTGACCGCCTCCGCCGCCGTTGCCCCCGAAGTCATGACGTCATCGACCACGACACACGTGGCTCCCCTGACACCTATGGCGCGCATACTGCCTCGGATGGCGCGGGCTCGATGAGCGACGTCCAGGGATTTCTGAGAACGCGTTCCGAGGGGTGACCGGTGGACGTGGTGTAAGCCCGTGTGCATTCGAGTGCCGGGCGGGAGCGAGGCCCGGGCCAAGATCTCTCGGACCGGGTCGAACCAGCGTTTCCATCGGGCGCGTGACGATGTGGGGACGGGAACCCACAGAATAGGGGCGCCGGTCGGTCCGGCCTCCTGCGCAGCACGCAAAAGCACACCGGTCAGCACCGTGCCCAGTGTCGGAGCCAGATCTGTCCGACCGCCGTTCTTGAAGGAGAGCAGACACGACGCCAATTCGTGCTCGTACGGGCCGGCCGCCCACACGGTCACATCCGCGGACGTCAGAGCCCGAGGAGCGGGCACTGCCCGCGGACGCACCGTGGACCGACGCAACAGCAACCGACATCCCCGGCACAACGTGACACCAGGGGCTCCACACACGGCGCAACTCACGGGCAGGACTACGTCCGACGCCGCTGCGGCCCAATTCCACAGGAGCGCGCCTGCTCGGTCCAGCGCACGCGTGACACGAGGGGGTTGTTTTCTCATGCCGTCAGCCAATCAACTGACCCGCAGCTGCGGCTACGGCCAAGGAGCTGTGTGCAGCGGGGTGGCCGTGCGGCCAGCACTCCACAACATACCCAGCCCCTCCGAAAGCTCACCGAGGTGAGGCGACCCGGACGAAATCAACGGCCCTGCGTGATTCACCCGGCGAACGCAGTGTCCGTGACGTTGTCGCTCTGTTGCGCCCATGAATTTCCTGTGAGCATGTACAGGTTGCCGTCCGCTGCACCATAGATCGCCGTGGGCCCGTTGCCCCCGGCCAGCGACGTCACACCCACCAGGGATGGGAGCGCTTCGCTGGTACCGGACACGTTGTACAGGCGCGGTTGGGAGTTGTCGCTCTCGCCCAATGCAGTGGTGACAAACTCGCTACCGCTGATCCACTGCACCGTGTCCACGTCCACGTCAGCAGCCACCAGGTTTCCCTGGTTGAGCTCGGTGGGGCGCCCCGCGTCGTCACGCACGATACCCGCGAGCCATACGTTGGAGGTCTCCCGCTCCCGATCCGTGGTGACGATGAGCGCGCGATTACCTTCACGGGAGATCCGCAATGCGGCGATGTTTTCGTTGTCGAGCCACTCTGCGGACACCGTCACCGCGTCTGCATCGGAATCGGCCCGGGCCGCCTGCACCACACCGTCCGTGCTGGCGCCCCAAACCCAACCTTGGATGTCGAAGCTCGGGCGGGTGAGATCCCGGCCCGTCCAGCGTTGTACGGGGGCTTCCCCCCGCACAACGGTGAACAATGTAGCGCTGGCGTCATCGATCCACCCGAAGTGTTGCATCGCCTGGTCCATACCGGGCCGCACGATGCTCGAGTTCTCGGGCAGTGGGACGTCGTCAATGAGCTCGGTCTGACCGCCCTGGTAGAAGGCCAGTTGATTATTCGAAATCCCGATCTGGCGATTTGGCACGGTGACTTCGCGCACCGGTTCCTCCATGTCGCTGCCGGAGGTCTCCACCGGGGCACCGTTGATGTTGAGTTCCACGGAGTCAACGGTGGGCACGCTCTGGAGCGTGGCCTCCAGCTGTTGTTCCATACGCTTGCCCTGTTCCACGTCCGCGGGATCGAATTCAGCGAGGTTCAGGTCCACGGAGGCAGTGGAGTCGGACACGGGGACGGCCGAACGCGCCAGGCTGGCTCCCCCTGGCAGCGCCGACGTCACTGCGCCGTCCAGATGCGCAGCCGGGCCGGCGAGTAGCTCGCGCACCATGGCGGTGGGAACCGTGGAGCGTTCCGCGAACCACCGAGAATCGGGAACCAGACGGCCGAACTCGTCGTCGAAGAAGTACAGGGTGTAGGCCTTGAAAATTTCGGGGAAATCGCCGAATGGCACGATCACACCGTCCGGGGCCTCGGAGATACGCCACTGCCCGTCCACGGAGGTCAGCGTGAAATCGAGTACGCGCGTGGTGCCCTCGGGTTGTTGCTCCAACACGCCGTTGGCCGAACGCTCCGCGCTGACCTCCAGGCTGGTTCGGTACTGGCCGTCGTTGAGGCGCGGCACCGTGCTGGGGTCACCCGTGTGGACCAGCACACGAGAGTCGGGCTTCCAGGTATTGGCCAGCTGGGGAGTCAGGTACTGACGTGCCACCGCGTAGTCGTCCTGGGCTCCCACACCAGCGGCGAGAAATCCTTCCACGATCTCCTGCGCGCTCGCGCCCATCTGGGGCGTGGCCGGTGAGTACTGCGTGGGTTGTTCCTCGGCCTCGGTCGTGGGCTCGACCACTTTGTGCACCGGACCCGAGCGGGGCATGGCCCCGCAACTGGTCAGGGCCAAGGCTGCGGCCAGCGCGCAGGCAGCTGCCCTTTGCCGACGTCGCCGCGTTCGTTGAGCGCTCCGCTCGCGTGTCATGGGGCCTCCGTTCCTGGCTGATCACTCACGGGGGTGGATCCGGCCGCGGCGTCGGGTTGCCCTAACGCCGCGGTGAGGGTCCGTTCTCCCGGCTGGATCGCGTGGGAACCGGTGGAGAGCGCGTAGGGGTCAGCCTGGGCCGTGAGTGCCAGGGAGCCGGTGTCGGTCACGTGGGCGGTGGAGTCGGCCAGTACGGGAGCGGGCGGCATGGGCAAGGGATTCGGAAGCTCCGGGTCCAACGGTTGGGTGCGAATCAGTGGAAGCGTCAAACGGAAGCACGCGCCCTCCCCCGGGCGTGCCCATACATCCAGCTGACCGCGGTGCAATCGGGTGTCCTCCTGCGCGATGGACAGGCCCAAACCGGTACCTCCCACGGTGCGAGCACGGGCGGGGTCCGCTCGCCAGAAGCGATTGAACACCCTGGCGGTCTGGTCTTCCTCCATGCCGATGCCATAGTCGCGTACTGCCACTGCCACGGCGTTGTCGTTGGACGCCACGTAGATTTCCACCGGTTTGCCTTCACCGTGCTCCAGCGCGTTGGACACCAGGTTCCTGATGATCCGGTCGATGCGCCGCTGATCCATCTGGGCCACACAACGCGCGAGCTGGGAACGAACGGTCAGCGTGGAACCGCACTTGAGGACCAAGGGCCCGGCAGCCTCCACCACGTCGTAGATCACGGAGAAGATATCGGTGGACGCAATGTCCAACCTGGCCGCACCGGCATCGAAGCGTGAGATCTCCAACAGGTCCGAGAGCATGGAATCGAAACGATCCACCTGGTGATGCAGCAGTTCCGCCGAGCGCCGGTTCACCGGATCGAACTC
Source organism: Actinomycetes bacterium (assembly GCA_023426375.1). Lineage (GTDB taxonomy): Bacteria > Actinomycetota > Actinomycetes > Actinomycetales > Micrococcaceae > Kocuria. The sequence continues at coordinate 15,193 of JAFAAV010000126.1, forward strand.
TTCGCGGGCGTTGTAGAGCACTTCCGCGGCCATTTTCACGGTGGTCAGCGGAGTGCGCAGTTCGTGAGACACATCGGACACGAACGTCTGTTGCATGGTGGACAGTTGTTCCAGCTGAGTGATCTGCTCCTGCAGATTGTCCGCCATACGGTTGAAGGACCGACTCAGTCTGGCGACCTCGTTGGAGCCGCGCACTTCCATGCGCACGTCCAGATCACCCTCCGAGAGTTGCTCAGAGACCTTGGCGGTGCTGGAAACCGGACGGACCACTTCACGGGTCACGTACCAGACGATGGTTCCGACCAGCAACAATAGCGCCAGCATGGACAGCAGCAGCACCGCGTGAATGGAGTTCAGCGTGATCTGCGGGTCCGCGAAATCGTAGACGAAGAACACGCCGTAACGGGCGTTCTGATTCAGCTGGACCATGTCACCGATCACGATGACCGGCTGCTCGGCCCCACCTTCCTGCATGCGCACGGAGGCCGGTTGCCAGTACGTGCCGTCTCCTTCGGCCACGCGTTGTTGGAGCTGTTGCGGCACGGACGCCGAGGTCATCCACGGGCTCTGGGTCTGCACACCCACGAAGGATTGCCCGGCACCACGGTCGAAAGGAATCAGGATCCAGTGTCTGCCGGCCTCTTCCGAGTCCATGCTCAGCGCACCCATGGTGGAATCGATGAGGGCTTGCACCTCGGTGCGGTCGGAAGCGTCCGAGGCGTCGAAACTGGCCTGCACGTCCGCGATGTCCGTGCGTGCCTCGGCCAACACCTGGTTGAGTCGATCGGAGAACAACCGGTCCGCAATCTGGTGGGACATGAAGCTGCCCGTGGCGAAGAACGCGAGCAGCGTCAAGGTCAACGCCACCAGAATGGCGCGGAACTGCAGGGACTGGTGCCACCGCCGGGACAGGATGCGACGTCCCAGGCGGAGCCTTCGCAACAACCTGGGATTGAATCGCGTGGAGCTCTGCTCCCGGCTATCGGCCGTCATCGATGTGAATGGCCCCCGGCCTTGTAGCCGATGCCTCGAACGGTGAGAACCAGTTCGGGATTCTCCGGGTCACGCTCTACCTTGGAACGCAGCCGCTGCACGTGCACGTTGACCAACCGATTGTCCGCGGCGTGCGGGTAACCCCAGACATCGCGCAACAACTCATCACGGCTGAACACCTGATTGGGTGACTTGGCCAGGGTGGTCAGCAGGTCGAACTCCAAGGGAGTCAAGGAAATCGACTCGCCGTCGCGGGTGACGGAGTGGCCGGTCACGTCGATGACCACGTCCCCCAGAGTGATCTCCTGGGTGGCGCCGCGTTCGATGGGACGCAGCCGCGCCTTGACACGGGCCACCAGTTCGGCGGGCTTGAAGGGCTTGGGAACGTAATCGTCCGCACCCGCTTCGAGACCGCGAACCACGTCAGCGGTGTCCGACTTGGCGGTGAGCATCACGATGGGAATGTCCGAGGTCTGTCGGATGGTCTGGCACACCTGAATGCCGTCCATTCCGGGCAGCATGAGATCCAGCAACACGAGGTCGGGGTCAGTAGACCTGAACGTTTCTTCCGCGGCGGAGCCGTCATAGCAGAAAATGGGTTCGAAACCCTCCGAGGACAGGACAATGCCGATCATCTCGGCCAACGCGGCGTCGTCGTCGACTACCAGAATTCGTGCGTTCATGTGCTGAATGTGCCCTCATCTTTCTACCGTGGCCGAGCTGGGCGGCCGCTGTCCTACTCTGCCGAGAAGTCTACGGCCTAGGTGGTGCTCAACCCTCGTTGCTGGTGTCCGTCAGCGCGCCCGCCACGGCCGTGCAACGGTTCAACGCCCCCGCAAGTTCCGGAGGTGTCAACTGACCCAGCTCGTGCGCAGGCAGTACCCGCGAGCCCAAGAGCGTCTCCGCAGCCATCCCCAGCTCGCGCCAGGGGCGTGCAATAACGTCCACGATGTCCCGGATCGCAGGCCTCCCGGAGACGGAAACCACCGGGAACCACAGTTTCTGTCCGGTCTCCACGAGGGCCGCCAGAGGCTCCCACTGCTGGACCGGACCCGACGGCGGGGCCACTACCGCGGCGTCGGCGCCGATGTCCCGCGCCCACCGAGCCTCGGCCCGACCCGTGCTGATCGCGACCTCGACCGCGCCGGCGTCGCGACAAGCAGCCACAGCGTCGGTGAGTGCGTTGCGCACTTCCTGCCGCCCGATCGCGCGCAGGGTGCGGTAGCCGCTCGCGGTGGGGATCGCGCCGTCGAGTACCTTTTGGAGGTCACGTTCGTCCAGGTGTACGACGACGCCGCGGCCTTCCGTGTTGCGCGCCATGTCGGCGATGAACTCGCTGACCCCCGAGCACCAGGACTGCAGTAGCTCACGCCGCGCGCCGTGATCCGACTGGAGTTTCTCACCGTTGTGGACGTGCACCCCGGCGGCCAGGCTGATCGGACCCACGATGGACGTGAGCACGGGACCGCGGTCACCGTCGGACTCGTGACCGATCACGTCCGCCATGATGTTGAGGTCACTGTGAAGTAGTTGACGGGCGGCCCGTGAGTCCTTGCCCGGGACCGATGTGATGCGCCAGCCGTGCGGTTGCCGATCCGCGTACAGGGAATCGAGCATCGCGCACGTGCGGGCCAGCGGCTCCGCTTGGGGTCCGCGTTCACCCAGGACGGGCAACACGGACAGGTGAGGAGCACCCAGTTCGCCTCGGATCACGGTGAAGGTTTCCACCATGTCCGTGCCGCGCAGGGATTCGGTGAACGTGGCGGTCACGGCCGCGGCCCCCGCATTCGTGGCCGTGGTCGAGGATTCCCGGAAGCTCACGATGCGTCGGAGCGCTGGTGGTCTTCGGAGATCGCCTCGTGATGCCGGATGACCTCGCTGATGATGAAGTTGAGGAACTTCTCCGCGAATTCAGGATCCAGGTGTGCGGCCTCAGCCAAAGCGCGCAGTCGCTGAATCTGTGCCTTCTCGCGTTCGGGATCGGCGGGCGGAAAATCATTCTTGGCTTTGAGCACACCCACTCGCTGGGTGGCTTTGAACCGCTCGGCCAGCAGATGCACCAGCGCGGCGTCGATGTTGTCGATCGTGCCGCGCATGCTCCGCAACTCTGCCAGGGCATCCTGGGACGCCTGGCCCGTGAGACTCGAGGCGTTGGGATCCACGATCGCGTGGTCGGTGACGGGCTGGTGGGAGTGATCAGAGGCGCTGGTCATGCTGCCACTTTAGTGGGCGCCGACCGCCGCGGTCGCACGATCGGCGTATGCGGCGTCGATGGTTGCCTGTCCGAGCACACGGGTGCCCTGGTACACGACCATGGTCTGTCCGGGAGCTACGCCGCGCTGTGCCTCGCGCAGTCGCACGTTGAGTCGTTCCTCACCATCGGTGCGGGTCAACCACGCCACGGCATCCGCGGGATCCCCGTGGGCTCGCACTTGGACCTGCACGTCGAAACGCTCACTGGTTTCGTCATCTTCTGCCATGTTCTGCACCTCGACCGGCGGTAGGCCGGCCCACGAGGGGCGGATGCCTTCCATCACGTCGATGGCGAGCAGGGCCTCCGGTCCCACGACCACTTCGTTCGTCTTGGGCCGGATCTCGAGCACGAAACGGGGCTTGCCGTCCGGCGCGGGGGTACCGATCCGCAGCCCCTTGCGCTGACCCACGGTGTAGGCCTGTGCGCCGCGATGTTCGCCGAGTTCCTCACCCTCCGAATCCACGATCCGACCGGGGTTCAGCTCCATATGATCCTCGAGCCAGCCGCGGGTGTCACCGTCCGGGATGAAGCAGATGTCGTGGGAGTCGGGCTTGTTCGCCACCGACAGGCCACGGGCCTCGGCTTCCGCGCGGACTTCCGCTTTGGAGGGCGTTTCGGCCAGTGGGAAGATCGCGTGGTCCAACTGCTCAGCGGTCAGGACGCCCAGCACGTAGGACTGGTCCTTGGCCCAATCCGCAGCGCGGTGTAGTTCCTTGTTGCCGTTCTCGTCCTCGATGACCTTGGCGTAGTGACCGGTGCAGACCGCATCGAAGCCGAGGGCCAGGGCCTTCTCCAGGAGGGCAGCGAACTTGATCTTCTCGTTGCAGCGCATGCACGGGTTAGGGGTGCGTCCGGCGGCGTACTCGGAAATGAAGTCCTCCACGACGTCTTCCTGGAAGCGCTCGGAGAAATCCCACACGTAATAGGGAATGCCGAGCTTTTCTGCGGCGCGCCAGGCGTCACGTGAGTCCTCGATCGTGCAGCAACCGCGAGCGCCGGTGCGCAGTGTGCCCGGGGTCCGGGAGAGGGCCAGGTGCACGCCGGTGACCTGGTGCCCCGCTTCCACGGCGCGCGCTGCGGCCACGGCGGAGTCCACTCCACCACTCATCGCTGCCAAAACCCGCACGGAACTGCCTCCAGAAAATTTGGTGAAAAGAGCCTGTAGAAATCTTTTAATCAACGGCGCACGGGGGCTGTCTATTCCCCGAACCGGTCCGAGTCGTTCAGCGTGCGCCCGTGGTGGGTACGTGTCCGGACAGTCCCGCGGCCTTGGCCCGAGTGTAGACCTCGGCCACCGCGGCGATCACGGTGTCCACGTCCTCATCGGTGCTTCCGTGGCCCAGCGTGAACCGCTGCGCACCGCGTGCGGTCTGCTCGTCCACTCCCATGGCCAGCAGCACGTGGGAGGGCCGGGGAACCCCTGCGTTGCATGCCGAGCCTGTGGACGTGGACACCCCTGCGGCGTCGAAGAGGAACAGGATGGAATCCCCTTCGCACCCGGGGAACGTGAAGTGGGCGTTGCCCGGCAACCGCGTGGGTTCCTCGGCCTCGCGCTCGGGTGCGCCGGGGACGGCACCGCGCAGCACGGCGTCGGGAACTTCGCGGCGGATCCCCGCGATCAGACGGTCCCGCAGACCTGCCAGTCGAATGATCTCGGTCGGCTGATCGGCGAGCACGGATTCCACCGCGGCACCGAACGCGGCGGCGCCCGCTGCGTTGACGGTGCCCGAGCGGACGTCGCGTTCCTGTCCCCCGCCGTAGCTGGAGGGCTCGAGCTTCACGGTGCGCGGGGCGTACAGCGCGCCCACGCCCACCGGGCCGCCCAGCTTGTGAGCGGAGACCGCAAGTGTGCTGATCCCTGTCAGGTGCGCGTCTACGGGAATGGAGCCGAAGGCCTGCACCGCGTCCACGTGCAGGGGAACGTCCACGGCTGAGCAGATCTCGCCGAGCTCAGCGATGGGCTGCACCGTGCCCACCTCGTTGTTGGCCCACATGACCGTGACCAGAGCGACACGATCGGCCACGCGATCGAGAGTTTCCCGCAGGGTTTCAGGTGCCACTCGACCGGTCTCATCCACGGGGAGCCATTCGAGCTGCGCGCCCTCGTGCTTCTCGAGCCACTGAGCGGTTTCTGTGACCGCGTGGTGTTCCACGGGACTCAGCACCACCACGGTGCGCGCGGGATCGGCGGCACGACGAGCACGGTACAGACCCAGGATGCCCATGTTGTCCGCCTCGGTCCCGCCGGAGGTCAAAATGATTTCCACGGGCTCCGCGCCCATACCCAGGGCGACCTGTTCACGTCCGATTTCCAGCGCCATTCGCGCGGACCTACCACCCGAATGCAGGGACGCCGGATTTCCACCGCGACGGACCTGCTCCGTGTAAGCCTCCAGGGCTTCGGGCAGCATGTCGGTGGTGGCGGCGTGATCCATGTAGACGTGTTCGGACATGCGCGCCATTCTAGATCCGTTGCGACCACCTGGCTGTGACGGTCACCTCCAAAAGCCACATTGGGCCACGGGCAATCGCTGCCACTGACGACGGCGCCCGCGCACCTAGAATCGCCCGTATGCTGCACATCCTTTTTCACACCCCGGAGATCCCGGGCAACACCGGTAACGCCATTCGTCTGGCCGCGTGTACCGGGGCCCGGTTGCACCTGGTCGAACCACTGGGTTTCAACTTCAGTGACGCGCACCTGCGCCGGGCGGGTCTGGACTACCACGATCTGGCCGTGATGGATGTCCACCCCACCATCGAGGATGCGTGGGAGAAACTCGGCGATGCACGGATCTTCGCCTTCACCTCACATTCGGACGTGCGCCACACCGACGTGAGCTATCGCGACGGGGACGTCCTGCTGTTCGGCCGAGAATCCACGGGGCTGCCGGACGAGGTACTGCACGACCCACACGTCACCGAACGCGTACGCATCCCCATGCTCCCAGGGCGCCGCTCGCTGAACCTGGCCAACTCGGCCTCGATCGCGATGTACGAAGCCTGGCGTCAGCTGGGTTTTCCCGACGGCGTGTGATCAGCCCTGCTCGGCGGCGTCGGATACCGTGACGGTGACCTTTTCCTCGTTGCCGTTGCGAATAAAGGTCATCTCGGCCTCGGAACCGGCGGCGAGTTCGCGCACCGTGGCGGTCAGGGCGTCGGCATCCTCGATCCGCTTGCCGTTGAATTCGGTGACCACGTCATCCGCGCGCAACCCGGCGTCGTCGGCGGGTGAACCGGACTCGACGCTACGCACCAACGCGCCGTTGGAGAACTGGGTCGAGCCACCACCGGAGGACTCCGCATTGGCGGAGACGGACGCACCCAAGTAACCGTGGGTGGCCTCGCCTTTGTCGATGATTTCCTGGGCGACACGCTTGGCCGTGTTGGACGGGATGGAGAAGCCCACGCCGATACTTCCCGCTGCGGTGTTCGACGATCCTGCCGCCGAGGCGATGGCCACGTTGATGCCGATGACCTTGCCGTCCGAATCGATCAACGGGCCGCCCGAGTTGCCCGGGTTGATGGCGGCGTCGGTCTGGATCACATTCAGGTACACAGAGGACTGAGCCTGCTGCGAACCGGACTGACCGTTGTCCGGGAAGTTGAAGAAGAAGTCCTGCGGACCGCCGGGGCTCTCCTGCGATTCACTCGGCGTGTCGGGCGCCGCGGACGAGGCCACGGAAATGGTGCGGTTGAGGGTCGAGACGATGCCGTCCGTCACGGTTCCGGACAGGCCCAGCGGTGCCCCGATGGCGATGGCCGTGTCACCCACGTTGAGCTGATCGGAATCCGCGAACTCCGCGGGAGTCAGACCCTGCGGGTCGACCTTGAGCACGGCCAGATCGGATTGCGGGTCGGTCCCGACGATCTCAGCCGAACGCACGGACCCGTCCGAGGCCTGCACCTGGATGGTGGCGTTGGAAGCGGTGCCGTCCAGAGTAACCACGTGGGTGTTGGTCACGATGTGACCTTGGTCGTCGATCACCACGCCGGAGCCACTGCCCTGTTCGTTGTTACCCGTGGCGGAAATGGTCACCACGGACGGAGAAGCTTTCTGGGTGGCCGCGGTGGTCGAGTTGACGGACTCGGTGTCGTTGACGATCACGGGTGATGTGTTGCCCGTACTGCTCACCCCGGACCCGTTGTCGTTGATGGCGTCCGCTCCCACAGCTGTGCCGGCACCGACCAGACCCGCCAGCAACATACCCGCGATCATGGCCCCGCCCGAGAACTTCTTGCGCGCCGGGGCTTCGGCTGTGGCCGCACCGTGGCCGCCGTACGGCCCCGGTCCGTAGTCCTGCCCACCGTAGTGTCCCTGGGAGGCGTCCCCTGCGTGCGGGAGCGGCTCCGTGTACTGGTTCTCCCAAGCGCCGTCGCGCTGGCTCTGATAACCGTTGGGGGTCCGCTCGGCTCCCCCCGTGTATTCGCCGTACTGCGGGACGGAACGCTGAGGGTCGCTGCCGGGGCGCGGCTCGTGCGGGTCGTTCATGTGTGCTCCTCACAACGTGTGCCGGTACTGGCCCGGCGATTTCTGAACCCCAGTATGGTGCCCGGCACTGAGTCGTGGCTGAATGGTCTGGGATCTCCGTGATGACTTCCTGAATGTCCTCCCCATGGTCTCTGGTCACGTGACGCGCACGGGGCCGCGGCGTAGGCTTTCAGCGAAGAGACCGCGTCACTGTTCGGCATGCTGAGTAGTGTTCTCCGTAGCTGTCGCCCGAAGAAATGAGGATCATGAGCCGTCCAAGCTCACTTCGTCTGACCATCGCGACCGCGGGTGCGTGCATCGCCTTGGCGGTCTCCGCACAACCGGCGTTGGCTGAGCCACCGGCTGCGGTGGAGCCCGGCACACGCATTGTGGACTCATCCAATGTGTTGAACAACGAGTCCCAGCTCCAGCAGGGAATCAATGAGGTGGCGAACGAACACAACATCACCCTCTACGTGGTGATGGTGGACCGCTTTACGGAGCCCTCGGATCCATCCGGCTGGGTCCGGAGTTTCACTCAGGAAAACGGCTTCGGCTCCAACGACGCCGTGCTGGCGGTGGCCACAGACACTCGCCAGGCCCGCTTTTACGCCCCTCCCAACAGTCCCTTGAGCCAGTCACAGGCCCAGGACATCTACAACAACAACGTGGTCCCCGCCTTACGCAGCAACGACTGGGAAGCCGCCGCCTTGGGTGCCGTGGACGGTATCAACAGCAAATTGGGCGGTGTCAGCATCGACGGCGCGGGCGGCGTGATCGGCGGCATCGTCGTTCTGGGCGGAATCGCCGCGGCCGGTGTGGGCGTGGCAGCGCTCATGAACAAACGGCGTCGTGGTCGGAACCACACAGGGCAGGGCAACGTGCCCGCCGGGCGCCGTAACGCTCCCCCGCAGCAGCCTCTGATCCCGCTGCCCGAGCTGCGCAAGCGCGCCGGTGCAAGCCTGGTCGAGGCGGACAACGCCATTCAGCATTCCGAACAGGAACTGCAGTTCGCGCAGTTGCAATACGGCACTGAACAGACCAAGCCGTTCGTGGCCGCCCTGGCACAGGCCAAGGAACACATGCGGGCATCCTTCGAGTTGCAGCAGAAGCTTGAAGACCACATCCCGGACACCGAGGCCGATCAGCGCGCGTGGCTGGGCGAGATCATCGACCGCACCCAGAAGGCCCGTGCGCCGTTGGCTGAGCAGGAACGCAACTTCGCGGACCTTCGCCAGCTCGAGACCCGCGCTCCCGAGGCGTTGCAGGCAGTGGAAACCGAACTGCGGAGCACTCAACCTCGCCTGTCCGAGGCCGAGAAGCTTCTCGTGTCCTTGGCCGCCCACTACGACGACGCCGCTCTCGCTCCCGTGCGCGACAACGGTGAGCAGGCGCGTGACCGCCTCGAATTCGCCGAGACTGCGATCGAGGAAGCGCATACAGCGCTGGGGGCCAACAACCTCTCCGAGGCCGTGCTCGACATTCGAGCCGCTGAGGAAGCCGTCGGTCAGGCGCAGGGCCTGGTGACCTCCGTGGAACATGCCCAACGGGACCTGAACCGCGCGGAGGAATCACTCAAGGACGCCGTCAGCATCGCCCAGCGCGACGTGGCCGAGGCGGAGGGACTCGTTGAACAGGGTTCCCGCCCCGAGCTGGCAGGTGCGGCCGCGGGCATGCGGTCCGTGTTGCGCACGATCACCCAGAACATGTCCTCAGGTCGCTACGACCCCGTGGGTTCCGCGCGTCGTTTGGCCGAGGCGAAGGACGAGCTCGACAAGGGACTGGCCGCAGTGCGCACCGAGAACGACCGCGCCCGCTCCGCCCGGGAAACCCTCGCCCACACTCTCGTCAGCGCCCAAGCCAGCCTCACCACGGCCGGTGAGTACATCTGGGCGCGTCGCGGTGGTGTGGGGTCACAGGCCCGCACCCAGCTCTCGGAAGCCGAACGACACCTGGACCTGGCCCAGCAACTGCAGAACTCGGACCCCGTGCGCGCTCTCAACGAGGCGAACCAAGCGATTCGCCTGGCAGATGCCGCCCAGCGCGCGGCCCAGAGCGACGTCGACCAGTTCAGCTACCCCGCCGGATACGGCGGCTACGGCGGTATGGGACGGCGCAGCAACGGAATGGGCGGCGCAATGCTCGGCGGCATCCTGCTGGGCGGCATGCTCGGCGGGGGCGGCTTCGGCGGCGGAGGTTTCGGCGGCGGCAGCATGGGCGGTGGCGGCTTCGGCGGTGGCTTCGGCGGCGGCGGAGGGGGTTTCGACATCGGCGGTAACTTCTAGCCGACTATGTCAGCTGTCCGAGAATTTCTGACGCTAGCTGTTCCGCAGACCGCCCGCGGTCCTGCACGCTGAACTAGAAAGTCCAGATCAGACAATGTTTTCGACAACAAGGGAGAACACCATGATGAAGCAGTCAATCTTCGGGCGCATTGCCCAGCTGGCCAAGGCCAACATCAATTCCTTGATCGACTCCGCCGAGGATCCGCAGAAGATGCTGGATCAGATGGTGCGCGACTACACGGAGAACATCCGCGAAGCAGAGGCCGCCGTGGCGCAGACCATCGGCAACCTGCGCCTGCTCGAGAAGGACCACGCGGAGGACCTCCAGGAGGCCCAGCAGTGGGGCTCCAAAGCCCTCGCCGCGTCCAACAAGGCGGAAGAATTCCGTTCCGCCGGTAAGGCCAGCGAAGCGGAGAAATTCGACAATCTCGCCAAGGTCGCCCTGCAGCGCCAGATCCAGTCCGAAACCGAAGCCAAGGCCGCCGAGCCGCAGATCGCCTCGCAGACCGAGGTGGTGGACAAGCTCAAGAACGGCCTGAACACCATGCGCGGCAAGCTCCAGGAGCTCTCCGCCAAGCGTGACGAGCTCAATGCCCGTCAGAAGACCGTCCAGGCCCAGTCTCAGGTCCAGGATTCCTTGAAGTCCTTCGACATCATGGATCCCACGAGCGAGGTCTCCCGCTTCGAGGAGAAGATCCGTCGTGAAGAGGCACGCGTGGCCGGGCAGCAGGAATTGGCCGACTCGTCACTGGACCGCCAGTTTGAGGCGTTGGAAGACATGGGCCAGCAGACCGAGATTGAGGCCCGCCTAGCAGCGTTGAAGGCCGGACAGGGCAATAAGGACGGCGAAAAGATCGTCTCCTCCGAGGAGATCTAAGTGGTAGGACAGGCATTGCCCGGTGCCGTGGCGCAACTCGATGCCATTCGGCCCGGATACACGTTCGATGCCGCCGCGCTGGAGCTCGGCGCGGCTCTGGACGGGGCGTCGGCCCACGCCGACGCTCCCGTCCGAGTGCCGCTGTCCACGCTCAACCGGCACGGGCTGGTGGCAGGAGCCACGGGTACCGGCAAGACCAAGACGCTGCAGGCCATGGCCGAGCAACTTTCGGCACAGGGTGTTCCCGTGTTCCTCGCGGACATCAAGGGCGATCTGAGCGGGCTGGCCGAACCCGGCGCGGATAACCCCAAGGTCGCCGAGCGCGCGACCTCGGTGGGCCAGGAGTGGACACCCACGGCCAACCCCGTGGAGTTCCTGTCCCTGGGTGGCCAGGGCAAGGGAGTACCGATTCGTGCAACGGTCACGTCTTTCGGCCCCACTATGCTGTCCAAGGTCCTGGGTCTCAACGCCACGCAGGAATCCTCCTTGGGATTGGTCTTCCACTACGCGGACGCGCACGGCCTGGCTCTGCTGGATCTCAAGGACCTGCGCGAAGTGATCATGTTCCTGACCTCAGACGAGGGCAAGGACGAACTGAAGTCCATCGGAGGGCTGTCCAAGCAGACCGCGGGTGTGATCCTGCGTGAGCTGACCACGTTTGCGAACCAGGGCGCAGACGTCTTCTTCGGTGAGCCGGAATTCGACACCGCTGAACTACTGCGCACCACCCAGGATGGCCGGGGCATTATTTCATGCCTCGAGCTGGCGGACGTCCAGGACCGGCCTCAGCTGTTCTCCACGTTCCTCATGTGGTTACTCGCGGACCTGTTCCAGGATCTGCCGGAGGTCGGTGACGCGGACAAGCCCAAGCTGGTGTTCTTCTTCGATGAGGCGCACCTGCTGTTCACCGACGCGTCCAAGGAGTTCCTGGCCTCGATCGAGCAGACCGTCCGACTGATTCGTTCCAAGGGCGTGGGCATCTTCTTCGTGACCCAGTCCCCCAAGGACGTTCCGGCCGGCGTACTGGCTCAATTGGGTAACCGTGTGCAGCACGCCTTGCGCGCGTTCACCCCGGACGATGCCAAGGCTCTCAAGGCAGCTGCGCGCACCTATCCCAAGAGCTCGTACGACCTGGAAGAGCTGCTGACCCAATTGGGTACCGGCGAGGCCGTGGTCACGGTGCTGTCCGAGAACGGCGCGCCCACCCCGGTCGCGTGGACCCGCATGCGTGCCCCGCAGTCGCTGATGTCCCCGGCGTCCGCCACCACGGTGGACGGGGTCATCTCGGCGTCACCGCTCACCGCCAAGTACTCGGAGGCCGTGGACCGCGAGTCCGCCTACGAACTGTTGCGGGCGCGCATGGAGCCCGCCCCCGATCAGGCGCCGGATTCGCGGGCCGATTCCGGTGACCGTTCACAGGGCCTCCCCGATGCCCTCCCCCGCGAGGATGCTCCGCGTGAATCACGGGGCTCGGAGAAGAGCGACGGCGGTTTCCTGGGTTCCGTCATGGACAACCCCGCGGTGCGTTCCATGATGCGTTCAGCCGGTACCGCACTGGGGCGGGAAATTACCCGCTCCATCTTCGGCACCTCCCGACGACGACGACGCCGCTAGCGCACCGTCACGAGTAACGGCCCCGCACTTCGGTGCGGGGCCGTTCACATGCTCGAGTGGATGCGCTCATGCCGCGGGCAGTTAGAACCCTCCGACACGACTGGTGTGCCGTTAGAGCCTTCGTGCAGCGGCGTAAGGGCTCTAACGACACCTGAGATGCAACCCAGGGTTCCAAGGGCCCTCAGGGCGTAGGAGAAAGGCGGGTTCAGGGTGCAAACATGGCTAGGAAGCCCGGGCATGGAAAAATCCCCGGCCAGCTGTGCTGACCGGGGATTCTCAATCGAGTTGCGGGGGCAAGATTTGAACTTGCGACCTCTGGGTTATGAGCCCAGCGAGCTACCGAACTGCTCCACCCCGCGGCGATGAATAAAACTATACGTGCCTGTTCCACCCCGTGCAAATCGACGGTGTCCACCGGGTGAACGCGGGGTTCTGGAGTACCCCAACTCCGACCATGCCACCTCGGCAGGAGAATCCGAGCAGGTGAAACACGGTTTGGGCAACGGCCGAGGGCGGCCAACCGTGTGGTTGACCGCCCTCGTTCGTCTCGGAGTGCATCGCTCGTGTGAGTGAGGTTACTCCGTGGCGCCGTCCTGCTCCATGGCCTCGTTGAGCGACTGCTGGAGGCGTTCCTGAGCCTCACCGTATTCGGCCCAGTTACCGTCACGGCGAGCCTCGTCCGCGTCCTGCATGGCCTGGTTCGCGTTGTCCAGGGCCTGCTGCAGAGAAGTGGAACGGGGTGCCGGTGCGGGCTCGGATTCTGCGTCCGAAGGCGACGGGCTCGGGGATGCCCCGTCCTGCTCGTTGCCGGTGGCACCGCCCTCGGCGGCATCGCCCTGGGCCTCGCGAGCTTCCGCTTCGCTCACGCCCGCGCCACTGGCAGTGGTGGCACCGGAATCGCCACCGAAGACCTCATCGAGAGCTTCGTCCAGGGTCGGGGCGAAGCCCACGTTCTCACCGAAGCCGACCAGCACACGACGCAGCGTGGGGTACGCGGCATCGCCGGAGGACTGCACGTAGACCGGCTGCACGTAGAGCATGCCGCCGCCGGCGGGCAGGGTCAGCAAGTTGCCGTTGATGACCTCGGAGGCACCCTGACGCAGCAGGTTCAGCTCCGTCGAGACATCGGTGTCCGAGTTGAACACGTTCTGCGCCTGGCCGGGGCCGGGCACCACGGAGGAACGCGGCAGCTCAAGCAGCCGCAGCTTGCCGTAGTCCTCGGACTTCACGCCGTCCTCGCCGGTACCGGCATCCGCGTTGGCGGACAGATAGCCGTACATCACGTTACGGGTGTTGCCCGTTTCGTTCTGCTGCGGAATGAACGAGGTGGTCAAGGAGAAGTTGGCCTTGTCCTCACCCGGCATGCGCATCGACAGGTAGTACGGCGGCTGCGCGACGTCGCGGTTCTGCTGGGTCGGGTCGTTGGGAACCGACCACACGTCGTCCGATGCGTAGAAGCTGTTGGCCTCGGTCACGTGGTAGCGGTTGAGCAGCTCCCGCTGGACCTTGAACATGTCCTCGGGGTAACGCACGTGAGCCATGAGGTCCGCAGACATGTCCGAGTACGGCTTGATGGTTTCCGGGAACACCTTCTGCCAGGACTTCAGAACGGGGTCCTGGTCGTCCCAGGCGTACAGCTCCACGGAACCGTCGTAGGCGTTCACGGTGGCCTTGACCGAGTTACGGATGTAGTTCACGCGCTCCGGGGGCAAGGTTGCCGCTGCGCCCTGGGCTGTCTGGGTGTCCTGCGTGGCATCCTGCAGCACGGACGGCGTGGAGTACGGGTACGACGTGGCCGTGGTGTAGGCGTCCACGATCCACACGACCTTGTCGTCCACGATCGCCGGGTACGGGTTGCCGTCCACGGTGAGGTACGGAGCTACCTTCTCCACGCGCTCACGCGGATTGCGATCGTAGAGGATCTGGGACTCGGGTCGCACGGCATCCGAGAGCAGCATGTCCGTGGACTGGAACTTGATCGAGTAGGACAAACGGTTGAACCAGTTGCCCACGCCGGGTCCGCCGTTACCGGCGAAGGTGGTCTTGGCGTCGCCGGCGTCGTCGTCGTTGGTCTGGGGGCGATCGAGCTCGAGCGGCTCGTCGTCCTCGGAACCACCCACGATCGAGTACTGCGGGGAATTCTCACCGAAGTAGATGCGCGGCTCGTAGCTGTCCGAGATCTCGCCCGTGGACGGGATACCGGACTGCATGAATTCGGGCTTGCCGTCCGCCTGAACCTGCGAACCGTACGCGGCGACCACACCGTAACCGTGCGTGTAGACCACGGCCTGGTTGTACCAGCCGTCGATCTGATCCGGGTTGAGCTCGCGGGTGGAGATCACGGTGTCCTGAACTTCACCGTCGATCTCGTAGCGGTCCACGTTGAGCATGTCCGGGAACTGATAGTACGGACGGAACTGCTGCAGCTGGGCAAACGCGGAAGAGACCACGTTGGGGTCCAGCAGACGGATGTTCGAGGTGGTCTCGGTGTCCTCGCGCAACGCACCCTGTTCAGTCTGGGTGGTGGCGTCATAGGGCATGACCTCGGTGTTATCCAGGCCGTACGCCTGCCGGGTCATGTTGATGTTGCGCTGGATGTACTCGTTCTCCAGCGCCTGCTCGGTGGGGGTCACCTGGAAGCGCTGGATGGCCCAGGGGTACAGGCCACCGGCCACCACGGCCACGACCACCAGCATGGCGGCACCGATCAGCGGGAGCTTCCAACGACCGATGAAACCTGCGACCACAAAAAGAATGGCCACCAGCAGAGCTGCAATGGCCAAGATGCCCTTGGTGGGAATGACTGCTTCGACGTCCGTGTAGAGCGCACCGGTCCACTTACCCGAGTTGGAGGTCAGAGTGGAGTAACGGTCCAGCCAGAAGTTGACGGCCTGCAGTGCCAGGAAAGCGGCGGCGATGGAACCCAGCTGAACGCGAGCGGCGCGGGTAGAATCAATGCCCCGCTCGTGTAGGCGGATGCCGCCGTACACGTAGTGCATGAGCAGACCGGCCACACCGGCCAGCAGCAACGCCGTCACCAGGAAGCCGAGTATCAATCGCAGGAACGGCAGAGTGAAGACGTAGAAGCTCAGGTCCATGTTGAACTGAGGGTCGGTCTGACCGAAGGGTTCCTGGTTGAAGAACAGCGCCACGGTCTGCCACTGGGTGGCGATCGTGGAGGCAGCGAACAGACCGAAGATCAACGGCACCGCGATCATCACGATCTTGCGCACGGGATCCAGCGCCTGCTGGTACTTGCGCATGGTGTCGGTGGTCTGAGCCGCACCCTGCTTGGGGCGCGACCTGTAAGCGAGCCACAGGCTCAGGAACATCAGGCCGGCCACGATCAGCGCGGACGCGATGAACAGGCTGATCACCGTGAGGTTCTGCGTGACGAACACGCGCAGGTACCCGAGCTGGTCGTACCAGAGGATATTGGTGTAAACCTGCGTGAAGCCCACGAATGCGGCGATCAGAATGACCACTGCGATCACCGTGGGGATCAGTGCTCCGCGTTTTTGGCGGCCTCCCGAGGAGGTACTGGATGGACGTGGGGCAGCAGATCCGGCGGTCACTGATTACCTCTGAGCTTCCTGCGCTGAATGAAAGTGATCTGTCAATTGTTAAAGGTCAAGACTATTCTGCGGGGTGGCCCCGGGGCTTGCAATTACACTCCCCGGGGGTGTCATCGGGTTCCGCAGCTGGGGAGGCTCGAGATGTTGCCCGCGGCAGCCTGTTCGACCGCGTTGACGGCTTCGCCGAGGGTCTCCACCTCGATCACATCCAAGCCGTCCGGAACATACCCCTTCACCTCGTTGCAGTTGCCGCTCGGGGCCAAGAAGTAGCGGGCTCCGGCTTCTGCCGAGCCTTCCAATTTTTGTCGGATGCCGCCGATGGGACCCACCTCCCCCTGGGGCGTGATGGTTCCGGTGCCGGCCACATGTTCGGAGCCGACCATGGATCCCGGGGTGAGTTCCTCGATCACACCCAGTGCGAACATCATGCCCGCGCTGGGCCCACCCACCTGATCGAGTTCGAAATCGACGGTCAACGGGAAGTCGTACTTGGGTGTCAGGTAGACACCCAGTTGCCACCGTCCCGTGTCTTCACCGCGGGTGAGGTCCAGATGACGGGTCACGGTTTTGTCACCGCGTTTCACCGTCAGATCCACGCCCTTTTCCCCTGCTTTGTCCAGTCCGTCACGCAACTGGTCCAGCTCGGTGATGGGTTCCGAGTCGATGGCCAGCAGGGTGTCCCCCGGTTCGAGAACACCGTCCGCCGGGGTATCCGGGATACTCGCGTGCACCTGGAGCGTGGTCTTGTAGGGCTTGTCCAGGTAGCCCAGGGCTGCGGCCACGGAGTCCTCTTGTGAAGTCTGCATGGCAGCGGCGTTGGAATCGTCCACTTCCTGTCCCGTGAGAGTCGGGTCGTACACGGCGTCCTGCGGGAGCACGCTGTCCGAGGGGTTGAACCACGCCCCCAGCACGTTGAGGGCGTTGACGTGGCCTGCCGGCCCACCCTTGACGTACACGGTGGTCAGGTCCAGTTTGCCGTCGCTGGGATAGGTTTCCGCTCCCTCGATGCGCACCAGTTGCCGGTCCTCGTACTGACCCACCGTGTTGAACGTGGGTCCTGAGGATTCGACCACGAACGGCGCGGGCAGCACCACACCGGCGATCAGTAGGGCTGCGGTGCCCATCAGACCGACCGATTCCAAGGACTGCTTCTTGCGCCATCGCGACCATCGCGTGGTGCCGTTACTACCGGGCACGCGCGCTCCTCTCACCCATTGTCAGGACCGTCATAGCGTACTTGCCTCCCCTGGGAACAGCCCCCTTCGCGACCCGACCACCATGCCCGGGTGACGACGTCGCTCGGCCGGCTTGGCGACGTCGTCGGCCGGCTTGGCGACGTCGTCGGCGGTGGGTAGCCCAGACCACGGTGAACCGGGCCGGGTCCCTGAGCTGGCAGCGAACTGGGGGCCCGTGCCGGTGGTACTCCCAGTGGCCTGCCGATAGGCTTAACGGAATCCATTTTTCCCCACCAGATTGGCGGTACCCATGAGTTCGAACCCTCCTCGTGACGAGAACGGCGACAACCCCAAGGATCCGTTCCAGGAGATGTTCGAACGTCTGCTCGGGTCCCAGGGAATGTCGGGCGATAACGCGCCCGGTGGCATGCCCATGAACCCGCAGGCGATGTCCATGATGTTCCAGCAGATCCAGTCCATGATGAGTTCCGGTGGAACCGATGAGCCCGTGAACTGGGAGCTGGCGCGTAATCATGCCCGGCAGGTGGCGTCGCAGAAGGGCGATCCTTCGGTGACCGGAAAGCAGAAGGGCGCCGTGGATGACGCCATGAAGCTGGCCGAGCTGTGGCTCACGCCCAACACGGCGTTCGCCGAACCCACCACTCTGCCCACCGCCTGGTCCCGTGCGGAATGGATCGAGGCGACTGCTGAGACGTGGAAGGAAATGACCACACCCGTGGCCGCTTCCGTGTCCAAGGCCATGTCCGAGGCCATGACCAAGCAGTTGCCGCCTGAACTGTCCCAGGCCATGGGCGGAGCGGATCTCTCCGGAATGCTCTCCGGCGCGGGTTCCATGCTGTTCGGTATGCAATTGGGCCAGGCCGTGGGTGCGTTGTCCTGCGAAGTCGTGTCCTCCACGGATGTGGGGCTGCCACTGTCCAAGGACCGTTCCGCGTTGGTCCCGTCCAACATCGTCGAATTCAGTGAGGGCCTGGACCTGCCCGCCTCCGACGTGATGCTGTACCTGGGCATCCGCGAGGCCGCGCACGTGCGCTTGTTCCACGGCGCACCGTGGTTGCGCGATCACGTCCTGGGCTTGATCACCAAGTTCGCGGCAGGCATCCACATCGACATGGACCGCATCGAGACCATCGCGCAGGACCTGGATCCCATGGATCCCTCCGGCATTCAGGATGCCCTGGCCTCCGGCGTGTTCAGCCCGCAGATGACGCCCGATCAGGAAGCTACCCTGGCGCGTCTCGAGACCGTCCTGGCGCTCATCGAAGGTTGGGTCACCCGGGTGACGGTTGCTTCGACGGCCAATATCCCGTCCGCGGCCGCACTGACCGAGATGATGTCCCGACGTCGCGCCGAGGGTGGTCCTGCCGAGCGCACCTTCGGTTCGCTCGTGGGTCTCGAGCTTCGTCCGCGTCGCATGCGCGAAGCCGCAGCGTTCTGGGAGCACGTTGAAAGCAAGCGTGGCATCGAAGAACGAGACGGGCTCTGGGAATCCGCCGAGTTGCTGCCCACCAACGAGGATCTCGACGATCCGGAGGGCTTCGAGCAGCGCCGCGGTTTGCTGACCGCCAGCGACGACGAGATGGACGCCGCACTGGCCAAGCTGTTGGCCGGCGGTTACGAAGACTCCGGCAAGGGTCCCACTCCCGAATCTCAGGGCAACGATTCCGAGGGAACCACTGGTTCTGCCGGTAGCGAGGGTTCCTCCGACAACGGTGATGACTCACCGGAAGAGCCCGGAGACTCCCCCAAGTCCTAATCCGCGGCTGCCGTTCCCCCTCGGGGGTTGGCATCCGCCCACGCGACGCCGTCCAGGAACTGGGCGGCGTCGTTCGCTTTGGGGTGCCTGCGAGCCAGCGACCAGAAGCGATCGTTGTGGTGAGCCTCCAACAAATGCACCAGTTCGTGCAGCACCACGGTCTCCAACACCCAGTCCGGCACGGTGGCCAACCGCGTGGAGATCCTGATGACGCCGGTACTGGGCGTTGCCGAACCCCAGCGGGTGTTCTGTCGCGACGACCATTTCACCTCCGTGGGACGAGCCTGGCCGTCCAGATAGGTGGCTGAGAGTTCCTGGGCCATGTGCCAGAGAGCCTCGTCCGTCCCGCGCCGCCGGGCATTTTTCTGAGCCCGGTCCCGCTTGGCGACGATCTTGGGCACCAGGGTGCTTTTCCACTGTTCGACCTCGCGGCGGGTGGCCGACTGGGGAACAGCCAGGATCACCGATTCACCACTGAAGTGGGCACTCACCGTCTTTTTGCGGCGAGCGCTGCGCTGCACGATCACTTCAGGCAATTCGGATGGTTGCTGCGGCTCGGTGTGGCGCGTTTGGGCGTTGCGGGGTGAGCGGAACGGGGACATGGTCTGTAGTTCACCACTCCGGGGCGGTCGGTGACCAATCGCGAACGGTCGGTCTGCCTCGTGGCCGTCGTCAAACGGCGGCTCCCTCAGGAGGACTGCCCGGAGCAGTAGGTCCGGAGGGAGTGTCAGGAGGGCACCCGAACTGTGGATGACGGGATTTCTGCTGCGCAGCCGCCCGCGAAACGGCAGTCTGAGACAACCATCCGGATCCCGAGCCTCGGAGCAGCCCATGAGCCCCACATTCGCCTCGTCATCGACCGATGCATCGAGTCAGTCCGCTACCTCTCACGCCACACACCCGGATGAGATGCATGTGTTGTTCGCCGGCCTGGATCCGGTGGCCGCGACCACTGCGCTACTCCTGGCGGACGCGGGGGTGTGTTTGATCAACGTGACGGATCCGGGCCCGGTGACGTCACAGGACACGGCCACCGGACCGTATCCGCTCGCGCTGGCGGGTTCACCGCGGGAATACGCGCTCCGCAAGCTCTTGCGAAATCGGTGGCCACGCTGCGTCCCCTTGAGCGCTCCGGAGTTGTTCTGCTCATCCGTCATTCCCACGGCCGTGATGCTGCGCGGCGTGACCGTCTCCGGTCCACTACCTCAAGATCTCAGCGTGCTGGAATTGGCCACCTCGCCGGACGCGCATCTGCCCACGGTCACCGCGGTCACGGACGGGTCCGTGTCACTGACCTGGCCCGTGTCCCCCTGGTACCGACGACCCTGCAGAGAGTGCCTCGTGAATGCCGTACGTGATGCCCGTAAAGTACTGCGCGACCAGCCGCCTCGGGACCCTGAAGCGGTAACCACCCTGCATTCCCCCGTGCAGACCACCCTCACGCGCATGATCACCGCATCCGAGATCGCCGTCGAGTTACTGGGGCGAGCCTTGGAGCCTCAGGACCTGTCGAACTCCGAGCCTCAGACGACTATCACCCTTCGATACGGCCTTCACCGGACCACGTTGGCACCGCGAACCGACTGTCTGTGCGCGTTGGACGGTTGAGCGCGATCACCTTCGCGCGCGGCTGTTGCGCTGGGCAACGTTCGACGCCGCCGCGGGCAGGATCGCGTCCAGGAACCGCGAGCGCGACCGGGTCGGACGCCCGCCCGGGGTGCGCGACAGCGACCATGACAGCACCAGGTGCTCACGGGCTCGAGTGATGCCCACGTAGAGGAGCCGTCGTTCTTCATCCACACCGTCTGCGGTGTCGGCGAAGGAAATGGGCATGAGCCCCTCGGACAGCCCCGCGAGGAACACGGCGTCCCATTCCAGGCCCTTGGCGGAGTGCATCGAGGCCAGTGTCACGCCGTCCATCACGGGCGCCTCTTGGGCGGTGGCTCGCCGTTCCAACTCGTCCGAGAACTGCTGGAGTGTGAACTTCTCGTCCTCCTCGGCCGCGCGATGCGCCATGGAGTCCGCCAGGGACACCAGAGCGGACAGTGACTCCCAGCGGGCGCGGGTCGCGCTGTCCGAACGGGGTGCGCGGACCGAGTACCCCAGGGAGCTGAGCATGTCCCTGACCTGTTGTGGCACCTGAACGGGCTCGTCCCCCAGGGTCTTGGCTGCGGACCGGATCTGCACGAGTGACTGCCGAATCTCAGGACGGTTGAAGAATCGCTCCGTACCGCGCAGCTGGAAGCCGATGTTCGCGTCCGCGAGCGCGGCCTCGAAGGCTTGGGATTGTCCGTTGGTGCGGAACAGGACGGCGATCTCCCGGGCGGGAACGCCGTCGTCAATGAGGTCCTGGATGCGCGTGGCAACTCCGGCGGCCTCGGCCTCGTCGTCCGGATACTCGTTCCAGGACGGTTCGGGGCCTGCCGGGCGCTGGGAGATCAATTGCAGTGGGGTGGCCCAGGTTCCGGGGGTGGAGCCGGCAGCTGGGCGACGTGCGGCGAGCAGCTGGTTAGCGGTGTTGACCACCTGTGGCGTTGATCGGTAGTCGCGGATCAGCTCGACCACCCTCGCGTTCGGATGGCGCGACGGGAACTCCAGCAGGTGTCGTGAGGTGGCACCGGTGAACGAGTAGATCGTCTGCGAGGCGTCTCCCACCACACACACGTCGTCGCGTTGGCCGAGCCACGCATTGAGCAACCGCTGCTGCAGCGGCGACACGTCCTGGTACTCATCCACCACGAACTGGCGATACTGCGAGTGGACGGCCGCGGCGATCCGCTCGTCTTCTTCAAGGATGCCCACGGTGATGAGTAAGACATCCTCGAAGTCGATCAGGTGCCGATCAGCCTTGAGGTCCTCGTAGGACTGGTAGAGGCGTTGCATGGTGCGCACGTCGTAGCCCATGGGCATGCTGCGCTTCTCGGCCGCGGCGGCGTAGGTGTCAGGGGTGAGCATGGAGACCTTGGCCCACTCGATCTCTCCGGCCACGTCTCGCACAGTGGCTCGATCGGTGGTGAGGCGCATGGACTGGGCGGCCTCGGTCAGCAAGCGTGCCTTGTGATTGACCAATCCGGGCGGCGGTCCGCCCACGGCCTGCGGCCAGAAGTACTGCAGTTGTCGCAGCGCGGCGGAGTGGAAGGTCCGCGCCTGCACTCCGGGGGCACCCAACTGGCGCAATCGTTGCCGCATCTCGTTGGCCGCGCGCGCGGTGAACGTGAGGGCCAGAGTTTTCTGCGGGGTGTAGACACCGGAGGCGATACCCCACGCAATGCGGTGAGTGATGGCGCGCGTCTTACCCGTGCCCGCCCCGGCCCGCACGCACACGGGGCCCTGCAGGGTGGTGGCCACCACGCGCTGTTCGGGATCCAGTCCGCCCAGGATTCTTTCTTCGGCCGATGCGTCACTCGCCAATGGCTCAGTTGCCTTCCGGTAGCGGTTCGCCCAGCCAGCTCACGATCAGAGCATGGGCGATGGAAATTCGGCCCGGCAGCACAATCGACTGTTCGGTCGCGGCGGCTTTGAGTTCTGACCGTGTGAACCAACGCAGATCAAGGATCTCCTGGCCGTCCGGGGTGAAGTCGATGGTCTGTGCGACGGCGCGGAAGCCCAACATGAGCGAACGCGGGAACGGCCACGGCTGGGAGCCTTGATAATGCACCGATCCCACCACGATGCCCGCTTCTTCGAAGATCTCGCGCACCACCGCTTGTTCGGCCGATTCGCCCGGTTCCACGAATCCGGCAAGCGTGGAGAACCGATTGCTGGCCCACAGCGACGAACGCCCCAGGAGAATGCGTTCCTGCTCCGGGTCCTCGTTGCCGTCCGTGATGGCCACGATCACCGCGGGGTCCGTGCGGGGAAAATGCAGGGACTGGTCCTCGGGGCATTCGCGCGCCCAGCCGGACCGGATCACCTCGGTCACCGTGCCGCACCGGGGGCAACGGGGATGATCGCGATGCCACAGCGCCACCGATTGGGCGGTGACCAGAAGCGACGTTTCTTCCGCCTCGAGTTCGGTGCCGAGTACGCGCAAACCCGCCCGCAGGACCTCATCCTGGTCAGGAAGGTCTGTACCCGCCGGGAAGCTGCGCAGCACCACCGGTGCCCCGTCCCCGCGCAGTCTGCCCAGGTACACGTCCGGGTGGGCCGGGTCTTCGCTCGCGGCCGGAGCGCCGTCGAACGCCTCAAGGACCAGGTGCCCGCCACGCACGGGTGCGTCGCCACCCACCATGACCAGCACACGCGCAGCCGGATCAGTGGCCGCGGCGGCGCGCAGGTCATGTTGCTCGCGGTCCACGGCATCGCGGTCGAACGACGACGCCGCGAACGGCAGGTCCGCGGGGTTCAGCCCGGGAACCGAGCGGTCGTGCGTCCAGGTGATGGGGTCGGTAGAAGTCACCCGTCCACTGTAGTCCGCGCGCCCCGGAAGGTCGCAGGTGGCTGTGGGTAACCGTTGCGCCCGCGCTCAGCACACTCCCGGTAGGGTGGATGAGGTGAGAACGACCCCCGAATTGCTCGCAGCCATTGCCGCCGCCGCCGTGCCCGGTATTGCCCCGGTAGCGACCGGTCCTTCTCCCGATGACAACTCGGATTTCCGGTCCTGCGTGGTCAAGGATGCGCAGAACAAGCGGTGGCGTGTCCGCAGCCCGCTCAACGCGGAAGCCAGCATCAGGTTGGAGACCGAACACTTGGTACTGGGCGCCTTTACGCCGTCGGTGCGTGCCCACCTCCCGTTCAATCTGCCCAGCGTCGTGGGATCGGTCGAGCAGTCGGGGCTGCGCACTTTCGTATACTCACACCTGCCCGGCACTACCCTCACACTCGCGGAAATGACACGGCAGAACGAGAACCCCGTGGCACCGTCGCGAGCCCCCGCACCCAGTGCAGAACCTCGTGCTCCCCTGGCCGTGCAGGTCGGTCGGGCACTCGCGGCCATTCATTCTTTGCCCCGGGCCCTGGTCATGGACGCCGATCTGCCCGCCTACAGCGCCGACCAGTGTCGCAGCCGTATGCTGCATGACTTAGACCGAGCTGCCGCGACCGGGCGGATCCCCGGCCAACTGTTGCGCCGATGGGAACATGCCCTGGAAGACACCACCCTGTGGCGGTTTTCAACCCGAGTGGTGCACGGCGACCTCCACGAGGACAACGTGATCGTCCACGAGGGTGCCCTGGGCGCCCTGACCGGGTGGAGCGATCTGCATGTGGGCGACCCCGCCGTGGACTTCGCCTGGCTCGTGGGAATGACTGACTCGGATTTCGCGGACACGGTGCTCGAGGCCTACTCCGTGGCGGCCGTGCAACCGCCCGACCGGCATCTGTTGCGCCGCGCCCACCTGGCCGCGGAGTTCGCGTTGGCCGAGTGGCTCGTGCGCGGCGTGGACCGCGGTGTGGAGTCCATGGTCAAGGACGCCGAACGCATGCTCAACATTCTCACCCTGGATGTGGAGCGCACCGGATCCCCGGCGCCCGGGGTGATCCCGGAGGCGCCCACGGTGAAGTCGGCTGGGTCTCAAGGGCCGGAGGAAGATGAAGCATCTGAGCCCCCAGCTTCCAAAGGTTCTACGGCTGTCCCTCGAGAGTCGTAGAAGACCAGTAAAGGACACAATCGCCTGACTGCGCCTAGCTTTTTCACGAAGCGTGAAGCGGTTGACGGATCGTAAAGTTAAGACCACCCTGGGATGCATGGAGCCTGATCTGTCACAAACCAACGGACGCTATTCACGCGCAGCCAGCGAAGCCCGCAGCAGGACTCCGCTGGGCGTCACTCGCAAAGAAGGGTGGCTCGTCCTTACCGTGGCTGCAGGCGCCGGAGCTCTACTCGTAGTGTCCTTCCAGGCCCACTCTTGGGAATGGGGAGGCATCATTCGGCTTCTCTCGCAGATCGGTTTCTTGGTTCTGCTCGTCACCGTGATCAGCGGAATAGCTCCGGCCCGGGGAGTTCACCCCGTTGGCCATCAACTCCGCTTACTTGTGGCAGGTGCCTTTGCCACTTTGGTCGCCGTGATTGGCGGCTGGTTCTGGACAGTGCCACAGGTTCACGGCACATCCTGGACCGTCACCACCACAGTTGCAATCATCGCTGTCATGCCACTCGCCCTGATAGGTGCGCAGCTCATTGCCAAGGGACGGCAATGAACTTCGCCGAGGCACGTGAGTCCCTGAACGATGTCATTCATTCCCCGGTTCGGCTGTCTCTCGTAGCGGCATTGAATTCCGTGGATTCCGCCGACTACCAAACCTTGCGTGAAGCACTCGGAGTGAGCTATTCGCTCATGTCCAAACATGCCGGGATTCTCGAGGACTCCGGCTACCTCGTCATCACCAAGGAATTCGCTGGCCGGACGCCAGTGACTCGAATGAGCCTGACTCGTGACGGCCGGGCCGCCTTCAGCGAATACCTCGAAGCACTGGACCGACTTATGCGAGGACTCACCTGATACGTGCTAGTCACTGGCCGTGCACCTGATACATCGACTCGACAATGGCCTCAAGCTCTATTTCGGTCGCGAGATCGTGCGGGCGGACTTCCCTGTCCTCTGTCACGTAGTAGAACGCGGCCGAGACGTCCGAAAGGTCCAGGCCGTGCAACCGGGCGAACGCGAGTCGGTAAAGCGCCAACTGACCTGATTTCCGCTTCAAGTCCTGGCCATGAGGCACTCGTCCCGTCTTCCAGTCGATGAGGTCCCAACCACCCGAGTCCGTGCGGAAGACGGCGTCGATCCGGCCGCGCACCGTCACCGATCCCACCGGCGTTTCCACGGGTAGCTCGATCGCGTAGGGCTGTCGGTTGGCCCATTGGCTCTGACGGAAGGTTTCGGCGAGCGCGGGCAGGTCGAGTTCTTCGTCCACGTAGTCATCGGCACCCGGCAGTTCATCCATATCGAAGATCGCCGAGTCCCCGAAGAAGTTCTCAACCCACGTGTGGAATGTGGTGCCTGCGCGCGCGGCTGAACCGGGTCGTGCGGGCATAGGACGACGCAGCCCCATGATGAAGGCTTCCGGGTTGGTGTCCATCGCCACGAGAGCGGACGCGGACACATGCGAGGGCATGTGCACCGTATTGCGTTGTTCCACAGCATCGCGTTTGGCAATGAGTAGCTCTGCTTCCCGCCTCCAGCGCTTGATCGTTTCGCCGTGCTCGCCGGTGTCGAGTTGCTCCGCGGTGAGCTCCCTGGTGGTGTCGAAGCCACCGGCCTGCACCGCGTGGGCCGCACGATCCATCCGTTCACGTCGCCCACTGTGCACGGGTGCCGAGACCGTGACCTTTTCCTGGCCGTCCACGGACCGCTCTTTCCGGATGATTTCCGGTCCTTCGAGGGGGTCGTAGGGCCACAGTGCGCTCAGTACCGTGTCCGCCTGGGGGTTGTCGGTGCCCGGCTCGACTTCCGCCCACTCCCCCAGCTCGATTCCCGGATGGGATTCCTCTGTCATGGCGCGCACTTCATCCAAGAAGACCGACGGATCGTGCGCGGCTTTGGCGGTGCCGCGGAAGACCGAGCACGAGAGTTCGAGCAATGTCTTGGCCCGTGTGCAGGCTACATAAGCCAGTCGACGTTCTTCGGCCTCGTCGTGAAGACCGGCATCTTCCAGGAAGAGTTCGAAGGATTCCTTGAGCGTTTCCACGTCCGTGGGATCGGCATTCCACTGCGGTAGTTGCTGGGCATCACCGCGCAGGGGCCAGGGCAATTTCGCGGAGTCCCCGGTCCAGGCGGACTTTCGCTTGGACGGGAAGTCCCCGTGGTTCATGCCCGGCACGTAGACGTGGTCCCATTCCAGTCCCTTGGCCGCGTGCACCGTGAGCAACTGAACGGCATCGTGCCGAGTCTCCTCCGGCGGTAGTTCCAGGCCGTTCTCCTCATGGGCCGCGGCTTCGAGCCATGCAAGGAACGTCGCGACATCGTGAGTGCGGGTGGTTGCGCTGAATTGCACCGCCTGGTCGTAGAAACTGTCCACGTTCTTGCGCGCCTGGGCCGGAGACATGCCGGGGCTTGCGGCCAGCTCCACGTCCAGCCCGAGGGTGGTCTCCACCTCGTGAATCACGGAGGTGAGCTCATCACCGAGAACCGATCGCAAATGCCTGAGTTCCGACTGCAGTTTTTGCATCCTGCTCAGCGCTTGCGAACTGATGGAACGTCCGCGGTGGGACACCCACGACTCTGACGGCAAAGTCTCAATCGCCTCGATCAAGCTCGCCCGGTCGGTAATGTCGCCTTCGACCACGGTCTCGGCGGGTTCCTCCGTCGGTTCATCGGAAAGTTCTTCCGCCGAGAGTTCGGTCCGTTGCGCGGCGGCGGCGCGAGAGCGTGACTGTTCGAGGTGTCCCGCCCAATCCCCCAGTGCCGCGAGATCCTTGGGGCCAATCCGCCAGCGAGAACCTGCCAGCAACCGCGCCAGCGCGTCGGAACGTCCGGGATCGGTGAGCACGTAGAGGGTGGCCACGATGTCAGCAACTTCAGGGGTGCTGAGCAACCCGCCCAATCCGACCACCTCGTAGGGCACGTCCAGGGCCTCGAGTTCCAGGCGGATCGGTTCGAACTGAGCCCGTTTGCGGCACAGGACGGCCATGGTCGGCATCTCGTCGAGTGGCTGCCCCTCGTGAGCGCGCCGCTGTTCCGCAATCGCCCGAGCCGTGGCCTGCGCTTCCTCCGAATCCGTGACATACCGACTGGCCCGAACGGTTCCAACCGTGGCGTGGGGCGAAGGGTCGAGCGGCGGCACGTTCACAGTCGATGCGGAACGATTCCAAGAAGGCGGGGTCCGCAGGGGTGCGGCGATACGGTTGGCCGCGTCCAGGACGGACTGGCAGTTCCGCCAGGCCACCGTGAGGAAACTGGAATCCGCGAACGCCGCCGACTCTTCCGAGCCTCCGTTACTACGTGGGAAGTTCTCAACAAAGCTGAACAGCTGCCCCGAGGACGCCCCGCGGAATCCGTAGATGGACTGCTGCGGATCACCCACGGCCATCACGCAGTGGCCGTCGCCGAAGAGTCCGGAGAACAGTTTCAACTGGGCGTGCGAGGTGTCCTGGAACTCGTCCAGCAGCACCACCTTGAACCGGTCACGTTCGGTGGCGCACGCGCGCGGATCAATGCGCACGATCTCGGCCGCCAGCGCCAACAAATCACCGTAGTCCAGCGCGGATTCGATCGTCTTGACCCGTTGGAACCGTTCAACAAGCTGCGCCAGAAGCTCGGTTGTTTCCAGGCGCTTGAGAGCATCCTGGATCGGTTTGCCCACACTCTTCTTCCTGCCAACGGGTGGGACATCCGCGCAGCTCATACGGAACTCATGAGCCCACTCCCCCACGCGATGCGGCGAGACCAGGTGTTCGGAGGACTCCGATGCCAGGCTCATCAATCCAGTGGTGAGCGTTGAGACTGCGGGCATGTCCTCCGGCAGTGGTCCGTCCCAGCTCTCCACGAGGCGGTGCGCCAGCTGCCACGCCTGCGCTTGCCCCATGAGCACGGTGTCAGCTTCTACCCCCAACCGGAGACCGTAGCTGCGCACGAGTGAATTGGCGTAGGAGTGGTACGTACTCACGGTGGGTTCCTGCGGCACCGCGGGTTCGTCCGATTCACCGGGTTCGGGCGCCAGGGATGACAGGTCCGGAGCGCTGGTCAGCTGGGCTTGTGGACCCAACAGACCCGCGCGGCGCAGTCCCCGCAGTTTTCCTTGAATCCGCTCGGCCAATTCACCGGCGGCCTTGCGGGTGAAGGTCACACCCAGAATCTGCTCCGGTTCCACGAGCCGATTGGCCACCAGCCACGCCACGCGATCGGACATAGTGGTCGTTTTTCCGGACCCCGCGCCGGCCACCACGAGGCGCGGGGTCAGCGGCGCGGAAATGACTTCGGCTTGCTGCTGCGTGGGAGGAAAATCTCCCAGGGCCTCGGCAATATCGAAGGGAGAGTACTGGGGGGTGGTCATCGTTCGCTCACCTGTCGACCTTCTGCGCACAACGGACACACCCAGGGCAGGGTGCATCGCAATCCAAAATTGGACCCGTGTTCCGAATCGTGCCGGGCTTCGAACCGTGCTCCCGAGACCAGGTCCGCGGCACGGGTAATGAGCTCCCTGGCCCACTGATGCTCCGGATCCAGGGGCTGTTGGTGTTGGGTTCCCACCTTCTTGGTGCTCGTCCCCAGTTGGACCAGTAGCGCCCCGCCGGGCTGAGCAATCACGGTCCCTTGGGGCAGCTCGATGGGTTCGGAACCGGCCTCTCGCACGGCGGCATCCGGGTCCTCGCCGGCGGCCACGGCCCGTTCCCTGACCTCGACTTCGCGCCGCATCTGCTCACCCGCCCCTGCCTGCAGGGCCACCTGGTAGGCGCCCAGTTGGGGGTGGTTCTCGATCTTCTTGCCCGCCGGTTGAGACTTGCCCGTCTTCAGGTCGACCACCACATGACGACCATCAGCATCGACCTCGAGCCGGTCTACACGGCCGCGAAGCAAAGCATCCCGGGCTTCACCTCGCACAAGCACATGGAAGCTCCCCTCGACCCCCACCAGCTCTCGTCCGTCATCCTTGCGCGCGTTGATCACGTACTCCGCGAACTTGCGCAGCATGGTCTCCGCGCGTTCCTGTTCGGTATCGGTGATCCAGCCCGGCGGCATACCCAGGCTGGGCCAACGACGCCGCAGCTCCGCGATCAGTTCGGTGCTCGGAGCGTCCGGCATGGTTTCGGCGATGTCGTGCACGAGAGTTCCCAGGCTGCGGCTGAAGTCGGTGACTTCCTCGGCCTTGGCCTCGCTCACGAACCAGTCCAACGGAGAGCGATGGATGGTTTCGATCTTCGACGGGGACACCGGAATGGGAGCTTCTGGGGCGAACAACGGCTCATCACTGCTCAGCGCCCCCCACCCCCACCATTCCTGCGGGTCAGCCCCTCGGACGGGTTCAGAGAGTGAGCTGAATTCGTGCAGCAGTCGCGCCGCGGCTTCCCCGAGCTCGGGGGCCTGCTCGGAATCGAACACGGCACGCCGAAGCGATCCCGTCAGCTGGCGCAGAGTCAGAGGCACGGGTGCATCCAGGTATTCCGGTTCGATACCCGAGTCCTCTCCACCCCAGCCGGAGGCGACCAGGTCCAAGAGTTCGGAGGGTTGTTCGTCCTGGTTGGAGACCGCAGAGACCACCAGTGATGAGCTCGCACGCGAAACCGCCGTGGCGAACTGGCGCAGTTCGTCGAACCGCACTTGTCGCAGCCGGTCCAATGGCCCGATGCGTGCAGCTTGCTCCACCCCGAAGTCCAAGGCATCGGTCAGCACATCGGTCCCGAGCAGCTGACCGCGCAGGGTGGTGTTGGGCCACACGCCCTGCTGCACTCCGGCCACAACCACGTGGGCCCACTGGCGACCCGCGGATCCTGCCGGGGTCAGGATCGACACGTTGTCTTCAGCCGGTGCGCGAGCGGCCAGAGTGTCCATGGGTAGTTCCTGGTGCTCCATGTAGTCCATGAAGGCCTGTGCCGTGGCTCCGGGAACCTGATCCACGAAGCGTTCGGCGGACTCGAAGAGCCCGACCACAGCGTCCAGGTCACGATCGGCTCGTACCGATTCCGCGCCGCCTGAAATGGCACGACGCCGCCACACTTCCGCGACGCCCGAGGCATCCCACAACGCCCACAACACGGATTCGGCAGTCGCGCCGGGTGTCGCCAAGGC
Source organism: Actinomycetes bacterium (assembly GCA_023426375.1). Taxonomy (GTDB): domain Bacteria; phylum Actinomycetota; class Actinomycetes; order Actinomycetales; family Micrococcaceae; genus Kocuria. The sequence continues at coordinate 45,877 of JAFAAV010000126.1, forward strand.
CTCCTGCCCCGCTTGCAACATGTCCGCGATCCGATGAGCTGGTCCGGAACGGATTCCGGCTGCCTCCAGGAGAACGCCGTCAGTCAATGCCTCGACCAACAGAGTGTCACTCGTGCGCCCGCCGCCGGTGCTCAGTTCATAGACGCGCAGCCGCTGTCGGATACGTCGCACATCCATGGGTGACGCTCCTCCCATGCGGGAGGTCAGCAAAGCGACCGCGGCCTCTGCGGTCAGCAAGCGCGGCTGTTCGTCGTCGGTCGTAGCCTCGGCAGGTTGAGCCGTATCAGGGTCCGCAGGTTTTCCTTGTGAATCCAGCAACAGCCGCAACGCATTGAGCAACGGAATCACGGCGGGTTCCTCGCGCAAGGGAGTTTCCGCAGCCGATGACGTGGTGGGCACCCCGAGCGAGGACAACTGGCGGGTCAGCGACGACAACTGCGAACCGCTGCGCACGATCACCGCCATCTCCCGGTACGGCACGCCCTCCAGAACGTGGAGCCGCAGGAAGTGATCGGCGCACCAGCGTGCCTGTGCCGTGGGAGAGTCGAACACCACGGCCCGTACCGAACCGGCGTTCTCCGAAGACGATTCCGGGGCTCGGTTGCTCCGCGCCCCGGCCACCACCGAAATCGCACGGGCAACGCGCTGCCATGCCTGATTGACGCTCTGTGGAAGGCGGTGAGTGTGGTCCAGGGACATCCGGCGCAGAGGGTTCCGCTCCGTACCTACCCGGTCCTGCAGGGTGCGCAACAAATCGGGGCGGGCACCTCGAAATCCCTGCACCGTGGTGTCCGGGTTGGCCGTGTAGATCGCATCCGCGCCTCGCGTCAGCACGCTGACCAGCCGGTGGACGGACGGTGTGGCCTCTTGGAGATCGTCTACCAAAACCACCGCTAGGCGATCACGCTCTTCCTCGAGGAACCCGGGATTCTCCTCCAGCACCCGCGCCGCGCGGTCCACAAGTTCGGACGGATCGAAAGCATTGGGCATGCGCAGGGCACGTACCTGCTGGTACTCAGCGCGGAACGCCGCCGCCGTGCGCCATTCCGGGTGACCCAGTGGCTCTGCCCAACTGGCCAACCGTTCCGGTGGCATGCGGTACTCGTTCATGCGGTCGAAGAGTTCGCGCAATTGTCCTCTGAAACCACGGGTCTGCAACGCGCGGTCCAGGTCTGCAGGCCACACCATACCGGTGCCGTGCCCCGCGGTGTGCCCGCGCATCATGTCCGCAATGAATGCGTCCTGCTCGGGTCCGGACAACAGCACCGGGGGCTCAGAAACCCCCGGGAGCAGACCTTGCGCGTGGGCTCGGCGCAGCAGGTCGAATGCGTAGGCCTGCCAGGCCCGCACGAGAGGTGTACTGATCGTGGCCGCCGCACGCTCACTGATGGCATCGCGCAGCTCGGCAGCCTGAGTTCGCGAAGGCGCGAGCACCAGCATGGACTGAGGATCCGCCCCTGCGGCCAAGCGACGCACCACGAACTCCACGACCGTGCTCGTTCGCCCCGTGCCCGGCGCTCCCAACACCAGCACCGGACCGTGTCCCGGTTCCAGCTCGATCACGGCTCGCTGGTGGGCATCCGGCGTGAACGAACGGCCGCTCCCCGTGACGGTGCGCGGCGGAAGGATCCGCCAGGGGGTCTCATGCTGCGTCTGCATGCTCCCATCACATCACGCCCGGCGGACACGCATAACGACACTGTCGGACACAGCCGGTAGCGTGAACACCATGCCTTCCCCGCAGCAGTACTCACCGCAAGATCAGCCGGCCCTCTTCGACGTTCCCGAGCCCGCACAGCCCACTGATTCACTGAGAACCACGGAAGATCCCGCCCAAGACGCACTCTTCGACGTCGAACCCGGGCCCGATACCGGAACACCCACCCCGCCCGTGGAACCTGCCGCTGCGCCCTGGACCGCGCTCCCCCGCGCGTGCTTCGATCTGGAGACCACCGGGCGCGATCCCCAGACCGCCCGCATCGTCACTGCGTCGGTCGTGCTGGTCGCCCCCGACGGCACCGTCATCCGCGAATGGGAATGGCTCGCCGATCCCGGGGTGGAAATACCGGAAGCCGCCGCTGCTGTGCATGGCATCAGCACCGAAAAGGCGCGGGCGGAAGGGCAGGCCGCGAGCGACGTCGTCACCGAACTGGCCGCCGTGCTGACTGAACTGTGGGCGCAGAACACTCCGGTACTCGCGTTCAATGCCGCGTACGACCTGACCGTGCTCGCGCGGGAATGTGAGCGTCACGAACTCCCCGGGGCGCAGCCGTTCCCCGTGCTCGATCCGTTCATCCTGAACAAGCAGGTGCACCGGTTCCGCAAGGGCAAGCGCACGCTGGGGGCGCTGTGCGAGGAGTACGGCGTGGTTCTGGATGCCGCGCACACCTCGGCAGCAGATGCCCTCGCGACCGAACGTCTGGCCGCGGCAATGGCGGAGAAATTCCCCGAGCTACAGGCCACGGCGAGCGAACTGCACCACGCGCAGATCGGCTGGGCCGCTGAACAGGCGGCGTCGTTGCAGGAATACTTCCGACGCCGCGACCCGGACGCCGTGGTGGACGGCACCTGGCCGGTCCACCCGCGCGGCTGACCGACCGCACGCACAGACAAAGAACGACGGCGCCGCACCCCAGCAATGGGACGCGGCGCCGTCGGCGTGGGTGCGCGAGCAACTCACCACCTGATGACGGTTTACTGCGAGGTAAACCCGCCTACCGTGCAGTAAACCGGCACCGAATGGCTCGCACCCGGTAGGGAGCGAATCAGCCCTGCTCGGGCAGCGCCTCCGCCGCGGCCTGAGCGGCTGCGGGCAGCGCGGAGATGATCCGGTCCATGGCGGAATCGTCGTGGGCTGCGGACAGGAACCATGCCTCGAAGACCGAGGGCGGCAGGTACACGCCCGCGTCCAGCATCGCGTGGAAGAACGGGGTGTAGCGGAAGCTCTCCTGTGCCTTGGCGTCCGCGTAGTTGTGCACGCCGGTGTCCCGGGTGCCGAACGCGATCGAGAAGAGGTTGCCCGCTTCCTGGATCGAGTAGTTCACGCCAGCGGTGTCCAGTGCCGAGCGCACGGCGTCACGCAGCTGCTCGGAGCGGCGATCAATTGTCTGGTAGGCGATGCGGTCGGCGCACTTGAGCGTGGCCAGGCCTGCCGCCATGGCAATCGGGTTACCGGACAGCGTGCCCGCCTGATAGACGGGCCCGGTCGGCGCCAGGTAATTCATGACGTCCGCGCGGCCACCGAGAGCCGCGGTGGGCAGACCGCCGCCGATCACCTTGCCGAACGTGAACAGGTCGGGGGCCCAGCCACCCTCGGCCTCGTTGCTGAGGCCCCAGTAACCGGCCTCGTGCACGCGGAATCCGGTGAGCACCTCGTCCAGGATCATGAGCGCACCCTGCTCCTGGGTCACGCGGCGGATCTCTGCGTTGAAGTTGTTCTCCGGGGTCACCACGCCCATGTTGCAGGGCGCCGCCTCCGTGATCACAGCGGCGATCTCGCCCGGGTGATCCGCGAAGGCCTGTTCCAGTGCGGCCACGTCGTTGTACGGCAGCACCAGCGTCTGGGACGACGTCGCTTCGGTGACGCCCGCCGAGCCCGGCAGGGCCAGGGTGGCCACGCCGGAACCGGCCTCGGCCAGCAGCGAGTCCACGTGGCCGTGGTAGCAGCCGGCGAACTTGATGACCAGATCACGGCCGGTGAAACCGCGGGCCAGGCGCAGTGCCGTCATGGTGGCCTCGGTGCCGGTGGAGACCATACGGATCTCCTCCACCGGGCCCACACGGTCGACCAGCAGCTCGGCCAGTTCGGTTTCACCGCGGGTCGTAGCGCCGAAGGACAGACCGCGCTCCACAGCCTCGTGCACGGACTCCAAGACCACGGGGTGGGCGTGGCCCAGCAGCGCCGGACCCCACGAGCCGACAAGGTCCACGTATTCACGGCCGTCCACGTCGGTCAGGTACGGACCCTTGGCCGCGGAGATGAACGGCGGGGTTCCGCCCACGGAGTTGAAGGCGCGCACCGGGGAGTTCACGCCACCGGGCATCACGCGTTGAGCACGATCGAACAATTCTTGGGAGACACTCATGAGATCACTTGGTTCCTTCCACCGGGGATCTCCCCGGTCGTGTGTGCCGCGGCCGGTTGGGGGCACGCGCGGCGGCAGTCTGATTTAGTTCCCGTTGTCCTGGCGGTACCAGCGCGCCAGTTCGGCGGCGTAGTACGTCAAAATTGAATTGGCTCCCGCACGTTTGATGGACAGCACTGACTCCTTGACCGCGGCATCGCGGTCGATCCAGCCGTTACCCGCGGCGGCCTCAACCATCGCGTACTCACCGGAGATCTGGTACGCGGACACGGGCACCGGGGACACCTCGGCCACATCCCGCAGGATGTCCAGGTAGCTCATGGCCGGCTTGACCATGACCATGTCCGCGCCCTCGTCCAGGTCCAGCTGCAGCTCGTGCAGGGCCTCGCGACGGTTGGACGGGTCCATCTGGTAGGTCTTCCGGTCGCCGGTGAGCGCTGAATCCACGGCCTCACGGAACGGTCCGTAGAACGCCGAGTTGTACTTGGCGGAGTAGGCCAACACCGAGACGTCCTGGTAACCGGCGGAATCCAACGCGGCGCGAATCACACCCACTTGGCCGTCCATCATCCCGGACGGGCCCACCATGTGAGCACCGGCCTGCGCCTGAGCCACACCCATTTCGGCGTAGATGCGCAGGGTCTCGTCATTGTCGACCACGCCGTCATCGTCCAGCACACCGCAGTGACCGTGGTCGGTGAATTCATCCAGGCACAGGTCGGACATGACCACGATGTCGTCACCCACCTCCGCTCGAACCTGGGCGATGGCGTGATTCAGAATCCCGTCTTCCTCGAGCGAGGCGGACCCCACGGCGTCGCGGGTCTCGGGAATGCCGAACAGCATGATGCCGCCCAGTCCCAACTCCACGGCCTCGGCAGCTGCCTGCTTGAGCGAGTCCACGGTGTGCTGAACCACGCCGGGCATGGACTGGATCTCCACGGGCTTGGAGATGCCTTCCTTCACGAACGCCGGCAGGATCAGTTCGGCCGGGTGCACACGGTTCTCCGCGGCAAAGCGGCGCATTGCCGGGTTGGTGCGGAGCCTGCGCGGGCGTGACACCAAGTCGTACAGCGGTGCGTGTGAGCTCACGATGTTTTCTCCTCGGTTGAACGTGTGGTCTTGAGCAAATCTTTCAGGGCGCGGTCCACGGCGGCCGCCAGAGCCACCGGACTCGGATCGTCGGCCACCGTGGGAGCGAGGCCGCGGTGCCGCAACGCTGCGGCGGTGGGTTCTCCGATGGCCACCCATTTCGTGTCGTCGGGCGGTCGCGGTTGGCCGTCCAACAGCGCAGCCACGCGCGACGGCGCCGTGGCCACGACCGCTCGGAACTCGCCGCGCGCGCACTGGTCGCGAGCGGCGTCGGCGGCCATCACTGGCGGATCGTCCGCTAACGGGATGTCCGCGCTCAAAGGCGATGCGGCCGGTGCGGGAACCATGCGATAAGCCACCGCGGTCGAGACCTCGTAACCGCGCTCCGCTAGTCCGTCGGCAAGGGTCGGTGATGCCAGTTCGGAAGCGGGCACCAACGCGCGCTCCCCCGCCGCAGCAGACGATACGGGCCATTCGGCCAGCATCCCTGCCGCGCTCTGTTCCTGAGCGGGTGTGAAGTCCACCCCGACCCCGGCCTCGTGCAAGGCCGACGCCGTGGCACGGCCCACCGCCGCGACGGACAGCTTGGGTGTGCTCTCGCGCGCTCGCTCCAGGGCCGCACCCCAGTTTGTCTGTGCCGCCACCCCGGCCAATGCCAACACAGTATTGGCGGACGTGACGGTCAGCCACGTGGGAGCAAGCGGGTGCGTGGCCGCGTCCAGGATGGACCGCAACGGGGCGGTGTCCTCGGGAAGTTGCGCTTCGAGCATCGGTGACAAGCGCACGTCGTACCCGCGGTTCCGCAACAACCCCGTGAGTTCACGGGACACGGCGGGACCGCGGGTGACCAACACGCGGGATATCACAGGGTCAACCGCGCCAATCGATCGGCGCCGTCGGCCAGTAGTTCATCCGCGATGCGCACGCCCAGAGCCTCGGCGGCCTCCACGGAGAGTTCGTCGGTGGCTTCGGAACGGCGCATGACCTCGGTGCCATCCGGGTTGGCGACCACCACGTCCAGGTGGAGATCACCGTCCACCATGCGACCGTAGGTTCCCACGGGCGCGGCGCAACCGGCCTCGAGCCGGGCCAGCACGGAGCGTTCGGCAGTGACGGCCAAGCGCGTGGGCAGGTCGTCGACGGCGGCCAGGCCGCGGGCGAGCGGAGAGTCCTCGGCAAGGTCGCTCGAGACCTCGAGGGCCAAGGCTCCCTGTCCCGGCGCCGGCAGCATTCGCTCGGGGTCCAAATATTCGGTGATCCGACCTTCCAGACCCAATCGCTTCAGGCCCGACGCCGCCAACACCACCGCATCCAGGTCACCCGGGGCCACCCGGTTGAGACGGGTTCCCACGTTGCCGCGAATGTCCACGATCTTCAGATCGGGGCGCAGCGCACGCAATTGCGCCACGCGACGCGGAGACCCCGTCCCCACGGCCGCACCCTGCGGAAGTTCGTCCAGGGTGAGACCGTCACGAGCGCATAAAGCATCGCGGGGGTCCTCACGTTCGGGCAGGGCCGCAATGACCAGGCCCTGAACCGGTGCGGTCGGTAGGTCCTTGAGCGAGTGCACCGCCAGGTCCACATCGCGGTCGAGCAGTCGAGCACGCAGGGCGGTCGCGAAGACCCCGGTGCCGCCCATCTGGGACAGCGGTCCGGTGAGCACATCACCCTCGGTGCGCACAGTGATCAGCTCAGGTGTCATGCCGGCTGCCGCGCCCACCGCGTCTGCGGCGTACCCGGTTTGTGTCATGGCCAGCTGGGAACCACGCGTGCCGACCTTGAAGGTTCCTACGGTCACCGGTAAATCACCTCACCCTGCTCGTCCATGGCCACGGCAATGGGTTGATCCAACGGAGTCTGGGCCACGGTGGGTCGAGGCTCGGTCTGGCCACGCAGGATCTTCTTGCAGCAGTCCGCGGGGCAGTTGTCGAACCAGGTTCCCTGCCCGCACGCCGATACACGCGGCGGAGCCGTCTCGATCCCGAGCCGCTGTTCGATGGTGTCCGCGAGCGCCCCCACGAAAGCGGGGTGAGTGCCGGCGGTGGCCACGCGTTCGAATTCGATACCGGCCTCAGCCGCGGCATCCTTGGCTTCGGTGTCGAGGTCCCAGATGACCTCCATGTGATCGGACACGAAGCCCACGGGCACCACGGCCACGCCCTGAACACCGGATTCGGGCAGGGTCTCGATCACGTCGCAGATGTCCGGTTCGAGCCACGGGATCTGCGGCGGGCCGGAACGGGACTGGTAGACCAGCTGCCAGTTCACGCCGTTCATCGCGTCTCCGAGTTGATCCACGATCCACCGCGAGGCCGCTAGGTGCTGGGCCACGTACGCGGAATTCTCCTCGAACTCGATGCGTTCAGAACCTGAAGCATAGGCATCGGTGTCAGGAACCGAGTGGGTCGTGAAGAGCACCTCCAAGGGACCCTCCGCCGTGCGTTCGCGCAGCTTGGCCAGGGCGTCTCGCAGACCTTCCACCGAGGGGGTCAGGAACCCGACCTCGTCGAAGTACGGGCGCACCTTCTCCACGTGCAATGTGTCCGCCAGACCGAGTTCTTCCAGCCCCATGCCGTAGTCCTCGCGGTACTGGCGGCAGCTGGAATACCCGGAGAACGCGCTCGTGGCCAGGACCAATAGGTCCTTGTACCCGCGCTCGTTGCACTCGGTGAGCACGTCGGCCACGTACGGGTCCCAGTTGCGGTTGGCCCACAGCAGGGGCACGTCCACGCCGCGGCGGCGCAGTTCCGCCTCCAACGCGTCACGCAGCGCGCGGTTCTGGGCGTTGATGGGGCTCACGCCGCCGTTGGCGCGATAGTGGGTGGCCACTTCTTCCAGACGCTCATCCGGGATGCCGCGACCGCGAGTGACGTTGCGCAGGAACGGAATCACGTCGTCCTGACCCTCCGGTCCACCGAAGGACGAGAGGATCACGGCGTCGAAGTGACGGGGTTCCGCGGCGCGCGCGGCACTGAGTGGATTGGTGGCCTGTTGATCGAGGGGTGCCATGCTTAGCGCAGCACCTCGGCGATCTCGGCGGTTTCGATCCGGCGTCCCGTGTAGAACGGGATCTCCTCGCGCACGTGCAGTCGCGCCTCGGTGTTACGGAACTCGCGCATCACGTCCACCAGGTCCACGAGCTCGGGGGCCTCCAGAGCAAGCAGCCACTCGAAGTCGTTGAGACCGAAGCACGCAATGGTGTTGGCCAGCACCTGGGGGTAGTTGCGGGCCTTCATGCCGTGGTTCTTGAGCATTTCGGCGCGGCGCTCGGGGTTCATGTAGTACCACTCGTAGGAACGCACGAACGGGTAGACGCACACCCACTTCTCCGGTGCGATCCCGCGCGCGTACGACGGCGCGTGGTTGCGCGTGAATTCCGCGTCACGGTGCACGCCCATGGCGTTCCAGACCTGGCGCGTGCCACCCAGCAGCGGCTGGCGACGGATCTTGCGCACGGCCTCCTGCAGGACATCGGGTTCGTCACCGGTCAGCCACACCATGAGGTCGGCGTTGTCGCGCATACCGGACACGTCGTACACGCCGCGCACGGTCACGTTGTCACCGGCCAGTTCCTGGACCAGGCGGTCGAATTCTGCCTCATTCGCCTCGGAATCGACCTCCGGGGTGCGGTCCCCGGTGCGCTCCAGCACAGTGTAAACAGCCCAGTACAGCTTCTCCTCGGTCGTCTCTTCCGTCTCCACGGCGGATTGCTGTGCTGCGTGTGCGTGCTCGCTCATCGTGTGCGTCCTTTCGATGCTCGTGTCATGGCTGAAAGCTCAGTCAAGCTGTGCGGGTTGCTCGTACCCGTGGTTGCGCAGCAGTTTTACGACCTGCTGCCGTGTGTCGGCCACCACCGCGGCCAGTCCGGTGCCGGAGAGCCACGCTCCCACGGCGATCACGTTCGGGACGTCCTTGATGGCCCGGCGGAATTCGTCGACCCGTTTGCTGTGTCCAACGTCCGTGCGGGGAAGCGCGGTGTGCCAGCGCACCACGTCCGCACCGATCAATTGTTCCGGTCCGATGTGCACGCCCATCAGGGTGCGCGCGTCACCGAGAGCCAAAGAGATGAGGTGTCCGTCCGGCAGCGCGACCTCGGGCGACACCGTGTCCTCGCCGCTGTCCGCGCGCCCGTAGGACAGGCGCAGCACGTGGCGGTGCTCCCCTGCTTCACGCTGGACCCACGCCCACTTGGCGCTCGAGTGCGTCAGTGCCTTGGCGCGGACCTCCTCCACGTCCGAGCTGACCAGCAGGCCGGTGCCACGGGGCGCGCTATCGAGGTCCGGGCAGTCCAGCACCAGAGTGGCCAGGGCCACCCGTGGTCCGGGCTTGGGAGAATAGCGCTGCGAATCGGGCAGGTGACCGCCCAGCAACCGCACCGTGGTGGGGCCGTCAGCGGCCATGACCAGCAGTTCCCCGCGGGCCACCGCGGTCTTGTCACCGTTGGCCGGTTGCCGCTGGATGACCATCCACCCGGGGCGGCGCGGATCACGGTCCAGCGCGATCACGTCGTAGTCGGTCACGATCTTTACCCCGCGGGCCTCCACATCGCGCACCAGCCGTTCACTGAGCTGGTTCATGCCGCCGTCCAGGCTGGCCACGTTGGCGCCGGCCGGACTCTTGGCGCGCAGGGCTCCCGCGGCCTTGCACAGGCTGCCGTGCTCGCGGAGACCGGTGCGCAGGCCGGGGGCCACGGCGTCGACGTCGAGTTCATCCGGGTGGGTCGAATACACACCGGACACGAACGGGGTGACCAAACGATCAAGCACGCGAGTGCCCAGACGTGCGCGCACCAGGGCGCCCAGCGACTTTTCCCCCGCTCCCACGGAAGCGGGCAGCACCCGGTCCATGCGAGCCCGAGCAATGCCGGAGCGGCCCAGGGCGGGTCGCAACGACGACGCCGCGGGGTCGGCCGGGATTCCCAACACGCCGGTATTGGGTGCGGGCATGGCACCCTCGGGCAGATACAACCACGAGCCGGCCGGATTGGGGCTGACCACCCGGTCGCTGAGGTTCAGGTCTTCTAACAGACGAGGAACGGCGTCGGAACGGGTCGCGAAGGACTCCGCCCCGGAGTCCAGTACCAGCCCCGCGACCTCGTGAGCTCCCACGGCACCACCGAAGTGATCGTCGGCCTCGACCAACGTGACGCGCAATCCGGCAGCGGAGAGATCGCGCGCCGCCGTCAAACCAGCAACGCCACCGCCCACGACCAAGGCCGTGCGGACCTTGCGCGGGGTTCCGGTCTGCGTTGCACCGGGCGAAGTTGTCACTGCGTCTCCTTGTGAATGAAGGCCACCAGGTCGGTCAGTACCTCCGGGTCGGTCTCCGGAGGGACACCGTGACCCAGGTTCACCACGTGTGCGAGTGCACTCTGACCGCGGCGCAGAACGTCGCGAGTGTGTTCGTGCAGCACCGACCGAGGGGCAGCCAGTAACGCGGGGTCGATGTTGCCTTGTACCACCGTACGCGTTCCGACCCGCTCCACGGCAGTGTCCAAGGGGATGCGGTAATCGACACCCACGGCATCCGCTCCGGCGTCACGCATGGCGGCCAACAACTCGCCCGTGCCGGTGCCGAAGTGAATGCGCGGCACACCGAGGTCCGCCACCGCTGCCAAGGCATCCGCCGAATGACGCTGCACGTGCTCGAGGTAGTCCGCGAGGGAGAGGGATCCCGCCCAGGAGTCGAAGAGCTGCACGGCAGAGGCACCGGCCTCGACCTGCGCCCGCAGGAAGGCACCGGAGGTCCGGGCGGCCCACTGGGCCAGGGCGTCCCATGCCTGCGGGTCCGCGTGCATCATGGTGCGCGGGCGCAAGTGGTCGCGCGAAGGACCACCCTCCACGGCGTAGGCGGCAATCGTGAACGGTGCACCGGCGAAACCGATGAGAGGAGTGTCGCCCAGGAGGTCGACGGTTCGGGAAACGGCCTCGCGGATGGGGTCCAGAGCGGCGTCGGGAAGTTCAGGCAAGGCAGCGACGTCGGCGGCGGTTCGGACCGGTTCGTCCAGCACGGGCCCGCGCCCGGCCACGATGTCTACACCCACGCCGGCGAGCTTCATGGGGACCACGATGTCCGAGAAGAAGATGCCCGCGTCCACCTTGTGACGACGGACCGGCTGCACGGTGATTTCGGCAGCGAGTTCAGGGGTCAGGCAGGCTTCCAGCATGCCGGTGCCCACGCGTGCCTCACGGTATTCGGGGAGGGAGCGCCCCGCCTGGCGCATGAACCACACCGGAGTATGAGGAGCGTCCAACCCGCGCAACGTGCGGATCAACGCGGAGTTGGCGATCTCATCACGCTTGAGCGGATGGTCCGAGCTCAGAGCGGCGATGCGCTGATCCCAAGACTGCTGCTCGGTGGTGTCGGTTCGGTGTGCGGGGTCGCTGGGCGCGGCGGCGCGAAAATCCTGGGAAGCCATAGTGCCTCCCATTGTGCCAAGGAAACATGGGAGTTTTATTGACGACCTGTCCGCGTCCGGGCAAGCCGCGTGCGGCATGGTTATGCTGAGTACACCAGAAGAATTCGTCTAGAATGGCTGGATTGTGGTCCTTTTCTGTCTTGTCGCCTCGCATCGCTCCGTCGACCTCAACACGGTCGCACGGCTCAGTACCGGTGCCCTGGGCGTGGCTGAAGAAGCGGTCTCCGAAGGCGCACTGAACGGCGCCGTAACCCTGTCCACATGCAACCGTCTGGAGCTCTACGGCGAGCTCAAGACCGATCAGCACGGTGACCCGTCTGCACAAGTGGCTCGCGCCCAGCAGGAGCTCGTGGAGCGCATTGCTCAGCGCGCCGGGTTGGACGAGCGATTCGTGCTGGAAACCATGGACGCATTTACCGGAGTGGAAGTCCCCCAACATCTGTTCACCGTGGTCTCCGGTCTGGAGTCCGCGGTGGTGGGCGAACGCGAGATCACCGGGCAGGTGCGCCGCGCTCTGAACCAGGCCCAGCAGTCCGGAACGGTCTCCGGCCATCTGGTCCAGTTGTTCGAATCCGCCGCCCGCACCGCCCGCGAAGTGGGTTCCCGCACCGAACTCGGTGAACGTGGCCGCTCGATCGTGTCCGTGGCCCTGGATCTCGCCGATGACATCACCGCCCGTACGTGGCCGGAACGCCGTGCCCTGGTCTTCGGCACCGGTGCATATGCCGGTGCCACCATGGCAGCACTGCGCGACAGGGGCTGCGCCGATATTGAGGTCTACTCGGGTTCAGGACGCGCCGAACAGTTCACCGATCAACGCGGAGGCAGCCCCGTGTCCGACGCCGACCTACCCGCCGCACTCCGCCGAGCGGACGTGATCATCGGTTGCTCCGGGGGATCCTCGCCCATGTCTGCATCGTCGTTCCCGGAGGGCCCCCGCACCGTGGTGGATCTGGCCCTGACCCGGGACTTCGACCCGGCCATTGCCGATCTGCCGCAGGTCGAGCTCATCACCCTGGAGTCCGTACGAGTGGCGGCACCCGAGGAGACCGGAGAATCCGTGGCAGCCGCAAGTGACATCGTTAATCAGGCCGCCCAGAAGTTCGAAGCTGCGCAGAACGCCCGTGCCATGGACGACGCGATCGTCGCGTTGCGAAAGCACACCATGGCCGTTCTGGACGCAGAAATGGAAAAAGTTCGTTCCCACCACGGCTGTACCGGCGCGGAAGACCAGATCGAAATGGCCTTGCGCCGCATGGTCCGCTCGCTGCTGCACACCCCCACCGTGCGAGCACGGCAACTGGCCTCACAGGGCCGCGCCGATGAATACATCACCGGATTGGAAGCGCTGTACGGAATCGAGGTGGGTGCCCCCGCCCACCAAGAATCCCGCCAGAATCCCCCCGCGGAACAATCCCCCTCGACTACTGCGCAGGATCGCGCGGTCGGCTAACAATATGGCGGGGTGCTCCCGCCGCGAGGAGGACCACAATGAATCTGCAACCGAAAAGCCAACCGGATCAAACGGTGACCGGTACCTCCAACTATTCCCGTGCGCCGCGAATGGCCAAGGAAGACCGCCGGGACCAACTGCTTAATACCGCCTTGAATGTCTTTGCGGACGGCGGTTATCACACCACGTCCATGGATGACATCGCCGCCGCAGCCGGTGTCTCCAAACCCGTTCTGTACCAGCATTTCCCGGGTAAGCGGGAACTGTACCTAGCACTCGTGGAGTACACGTTGGTGGACCTGTCCGCCAAGTTGGATCACTCGCTGGCCTCCAGCGACGTGAACCGGACCCGCGTGGAGTCCATGATCGACACGCACTTCGAATTCGTGGAACACCAGCCTCAGGCCCACCGCTTGGTGTTCAGCGCTGACCTGCTGGCGTTCCCGGAGGTCGCGGACAAGCTCAACAACTTCTACGACGGTCTGGCCGGGATCATTGCCTCCGTACTCGGCCCCAACGTGGGGATCCCCCACACCCAGGCCGCGATGCTCGCCCGCGGTCTGGTGCAGATGGTGCAAACGGCGGCGGTTTATTGGGCACAGCACCCTGAGAGTGCCACCCGGCAGGAGGCTCAGCAACAAGTCTTCCGTTTAGCCTGGGGCGGAATCAGCATCCTCGATGAGGACTGGCAGTAACCGGCTCCTAGACTGACTCACAATGACAGGTGTGGTCCTCGTACGGCGAGCTGCGCCCTTCGAACCAAGTAGGAGGTAAATCGACGTGGAGATCAAGATCGGTATCCAGAACGTGGGCCGTGAACTGTCGGTCAATGCAGACCTGACCGCCCAGGAGGTCGAGACCCAGGTGACCGAGGCACTGAGTTCAGGTCGCCCGCTGGTCCTCAAGGACTCCAAGGGCACCACTACGGTCATCCCGTCCGAGAAGATCGGATACGTGGAAACCGGGACCGAGACCAAACGTCACGTGGGTTTCACCCCGCTTCCGCAGAACTGACCTCGGTACGGGCCAGCGGCCCCACACCGGCGTGACGAAAGCACCGCTTCACCCTCGTGAAGCGGTGCTTTCTGCAAGGTACAGCTACACTGGACAGCGTTGACAGGATGACCGGTCGTCGGTTGAGACCGTAACGTTCACTTTTCGCTTGTCCGAGTTGGCCCGGAAGGGTTGCTGACCGCAACGCTCCGTGCGCCCCGGATCTGCATTTGTTTCACGATCGGCTTCCACTTCGCCGCGCGGCGGCCCCCGGCGTTCTCGCCACCCTCCCCTCACCGGGACGGTCACGAGTGTGTCGGTGTCGGGCCCCGCGATGTACCCGAATCAAAGGACCATCGTGACCGAAATTACCGTAACCACCGAGCCCAACGGCCCGGACACCGACGAGGCCGGAACCCAGGCCATCGAGACCGCAGAACCGGAAGTAACGCAGACCTTCGCGGACTTCGGTGTGCGCCAGGACATCGTGGATGCGCTGGCCAATCACGGGATCACCTCTCCCTTCCCCATCCAGGCCATGACCCTGCCCGTGGCGCTGTCCGGTCAGGACATCATCGGTCAGGCCAAGACCGGCACCGGCAAGACCTTGGGCTTCGGCATTCCCGCGCTGCAGCGCGTGGTCGGCCGTGACGATCCCGGATGGGACAAGCTCAAGTCCCCCGGTTCCCCGCAGGCACTGATCGTGGTTCCCACACGTGAGCTCGCGGTTCAGGTCGGCAACGACCTGGCCGTGGCCGCCAAGACCCGCAACGCCCGAGTGGCCACCATTTACGGCGGCCGTGCCTACGAGTCCCAGATCGAGGAACTCAAGCGCGGTGTCGAGGTCGTGGTGGGCACCCCGGGTCGCCTCATCGACCTCAATCGCCAGCGTTACCTGGACCTGAGCCACGTTGGCCTGGTCGTGCTGGACGAGGCCGACGAGATGCTGGACCTGGGCTTCCTCCCGGACGTGGAGAAGATGCTCAGCGCCGTTCCCGAAGTGCGCCAGACCATGCTGTTCTCGGCCACCATGCCCGGCCCCGTGGTCGCCATGGCCCGCCGCTACATGTCCCGCCCCATGCACATCCGTGCCGCGGCACCGGATGAGGGCAGCACCAAGAAGGACATCCGCCAGGTCATCTACCGCGCACACCACCTGGACAAGGACGAAGTGGTTGCGCGCATCCTGCAGGCCGAGGGCCGCGGTCGTTCCATCATCTTCACCCGCACCAAGCGCGCCGCTGCCAAGCTGGCCGACGAGCTGATCCACCGTGGCTTCGCCGCAGCTCCGTTGCACGGCGACCTGGGTCAGGGCGCTCGCGAGCAGGCCCTGCGTGCGTTCCGTAATAACAAGGTGGACGTGCTGGTCGCCACGGATGTCGCCGCGCGCGGTATCGACGTGGAAGACGTCACGCACGTGATCAACTTCCAGTGCCCCGAGGACGAGAAGACCTACCTGCACCGCACCGGTCGTACCGGCCGCGCGGGCAACAAGGGTACGGCCGTCACGTTCGTCGACTGGGACGACGTTCCCCGCTGGCGTCTGATCGACAAGGCACTCGAGTTGGGCGTGCCCGAGCCCGTGGAAACCTACTCCTCCTCCGAGCACCTGTTCACCGAGCTCAACATCCCCAAGGGCACCAAGGGCCGGCTGCCCAAGGCCCGTCGCACGCACGAGGGCCTCGACGCGGAGACGCTCGAGGACTTGGGCGAGCCAGGCAAGAAGTCCCGTTCCCCTCGTGAGGGCTCGGACTCACGACGCCGCAGCGGCGACTCCCGTTCGTCGGGCGCCCGCCAGGGTGGCCGGGGTCGCGGCGGTCGCGGTCGCGACGAGAACTCCTCCGCGGCTCCCCGCAAGGACGAGAACGATCAGTCTCGCGCCGAGCCTGAGAAGCCTGCGCGCGAGAAGTCCGTGGAGGCCACGGACGGTGGCCGCAAGCGGCGTCGTCGCCGCCGTCGTCCCTCCGGCCAGAACCAGGGCACCGGTCAGCAGGGCGGCGCCCAGCAGGCCGGCCCCGGTGCGGAGTAACGCGAGTTGACGGAGAAGGACTCGTTCCGGTTCGATCCCCACGGGGAGAGCTGCATTGTTCAGGGCGACAACCTGGCTGTGCTGAGCACGCTGCCGGACGAGTCCTTCACCGTGATCTACCTGGATCCGCCGTTCAACACGGGCCGGGCCCAGGTGCGCCGGACCACCAAGTCCATCCCTGTTGCTGATGGCGAGGGTGACCGGATCGGGTTCTCCGGCCGTTCCTATGAAACCGTCATGGGCCAGTTGCGCCGCTACGACGATTCTTTCGCCGACTATCTGGCGTTCCTGGAACCGCGGCTGGTCGAAGCCAGGCGTCTGCTGACCCAGGACGGCACCCTGTACCTCCACCTGGACTACCGCGAGGTGCACTACGCCAAGATCATGCTGGACGCGTTGTTCGGCCGGGACAGTTTTCTCAACGAGATCATCTGGGCCTACGACTTCGGCGGTAAGTCCACCCGGAAGTGGCCGTCCAAGCACGACACGATCCTGGTGTACGTCAAGGACCCCAAGAAGTATCACTTCGATTCCGCCGAGGTGGACCGGGAGCCGTACATGGCACCGGGGCTCGTGGGGCCGGAGAAGGCCGCCCGCGGCAAACTTCCCACGGATGTCTGGTGGCACACGATCGTCTCCCCCACCGGCAAGGAGAAGACCGGCTATCCCACACAAAAACCCGTGGGCATCTTGCGTCGCATCATTGCCGCGTCGTCGCGTCCCGGGGATTGGGTGTTGGATTTCTTCGCCGGCTCCGGAACCACGGGTGCCGCAGCCCAGTTGCTCGGTCGCAAATTCGTGTGCGTGGATGTGAACCCGGAAGCCGTTGAGATCATGTCGGAGCGGCTACCGGGGACTCCCGTGCACACGCTCTGATGCTACGGTCGCGCACGTACCGTTCCGGCCTTGAGCCGTTCCACCGACCACGCCGCGAAGTGAGCCAGCCATCGTGCCAGCAGCACCGGACCATCGACTGACCCAAGCCGCCTATCAGGGCCCTTCCTTGCAGGTTGACCAGGAGTTATACGGCCGGATCGGCCAGGACACCGATCGCCGCACGGTCGTGCATGAACTGACCGTCCCGATCCGCTCGGGCCGCGCGTGGGAGGTTCCCGCGGGCCACGTGTGCCGGATCTACACGGTGGACGGCACGCAGGTGGGAGACCTCAACCTGTGGAACCGCAGTGATCCCCGCGAGCGCTTCTGGGCATCCCGGACCCGGCAGCTGCAGGCGGCCCACGTCAGCACGTACGACCGGCTGTGGTCCACGTTGCCTTTCTTACGCCCCATGGCCACGATCGTGGGCGACACGCTGTCCGACTACGGGGTGGACGGTGAGGGCGGTCGCGTTCACGACACCCTGGGCACGCGCTGCGATCCGTACGTTTCACGCATGCTCAATGACGTGGATTTCGACTACCACTGCCATTCGAATCTGACCCGCGCCGTGCTGCCCTTCGGGCTCACGGAATTCGACGTCCACGACGTGCTCAACGTCTTCCAGTGCACCGGGCTCAATGAGTGCGACGAGTACTTCATGAAGACCTGCCCCGCACGACCGGGCGACTACTTCGAGTTCTTCGCCGAGCAGGACCTGCTGGTGGCCTTGTCCGCGTGCCCGGGTGGTGATCTGGCCGCCCCGATGTTCGGAGAGGACACCGAGGATCCGGTCGAGAACTGCCGCCCCTTGGGCGTCACGGTCTACTCTCTGGATCCGGAACTCACGCGTGGTTGGAGTGAACCAGAATCACCGCGGTACGGCGGGCGGCACGGCCTCCAAGAGAGGCCCTGGGCCTGAACAACGCGGCCTGAGGATCCCGGTTCCGAGCCGCTGAAGATCCCGCGGCTGGAGCATAGTGGCCCGCCTCAGTCGGTCACCGCGCCGCGATTACGGCCAACGCACCCTGACGTCAGAGGTCGCCTGCTCGGCAATCCGGGTCAGTGACTGCACGGACGTGGAGTTCTCCCCCAACAGGTTGGGCTTGCCCTTGCCGTGGTAGTCGCTCGAGCCGGTCACGATCAGATCGTGATCAGCCGCCATCTGCATGAGGATGGCCCGCGTCTCATCCGGGTTGTCCCGGTGAGCTACTTCGAGCCCGGCCAGACCGGCGTCGATCATGGCGTTGAAGTCCGCTGTCGTGGGGATCCGACCGCGCGTGGGAGCCATGGGGTGCGCACAGACCGGCACACCGCCGGCCGCGCGCACGAGTTTGATGGCCTCCACCGGGTCCATGGTCGTGTGTCGCACGTAGTACGGCGAGCGACCCGAGAGGATGTCCGAGAACGCAGCGGAGCGGTTGGAGATGATCCCCAGTTCAACCAGAGCATCCGCAATGTGCGGGCGACCAACAGTGGCGTCCTCGCCCATGTGCCGCTCAACGTCCTCCCACGTGATGTCGTAGTCCATGGACAGCAGTTCCACCATGCGTCGAGCGCGGGTAAGACGCCCGGAGCGGGATGATTCCAAGGCGGTGAGCAACGGCTCGTGCGTGGGATCGTGCAGATAGCTGAGCATGTGCACCGACACCCCGTTGGACGTGGTGCACGTGATTTCCATGCCCGGGACGAAGGCCAGGCCCAGCTCCACGGCGGTGTCGCCGGCTTCCTGCCACCCCGCCGTGGTGTCGTGATCGGTCAACGCGAAAACGTCCAGACCGGCGGCCTTGGCCGAGCGAGCGACGTCGGCGGGGGTTTCGGTCCCGTCCGACGCGATGGAGTGGGTGTGGAGGTCGATACGCATTACTGGCAACGATACCCGCAGCGTCTCATTTGACCCGCGTGGCACCATGGAAGCAACGAATGCAGCGATCCAGCGCACCAAGGAGATGAAAACGTACATGAGCGCAAGCTCCCAGCACGTCACCCCGTCCACTGGCTCTCAGGACACCGAGGACCAGCCTCTCGAGCAGCGCGTGGACAACCGTTCGCAGCGCCCGAACACCGAGGCCTTCCGTGAGTTCATGGCCTCCGGATGGGCCGCTCCGGAGACCACGAACACTCCCCGTTCCGAGGTGGCCGAGTACGCCGCAGCGCGTCGCGCCAAGCTGTCCCGGTTGTTCCCGGGTGAGCGCCTGGTGATCCCCGCCGGCGCACCCAAGGTGCGTTCCAACGACACCGACTACCGGTTCCGACCGCACTCGGCCTTCGCGCACGTGACCGGTATGGGCGTGGACCATGAGCCGGAAGCCGTGCTGGTCATGGAGCCCACCGAGGACGGCCAGGGCGACAACGGCAGCGGGCACATCGCCACCCTGTACTTCCACCCGATGGCCGGCCGCGACTCTGACGAGTTCTACGCGGACGCCAAGAACGGTGAGTTCTGGGTGGGCCCGCGTCCCACTCTGCAGCAGCTCTCCGACGAGTTCGATCTACCCACCGAGGACCTCTCCGGCCTCGAGGATGCCGTCACGGTCAACGCCGGTAACGCGGCCTTGGGTGGCATGACCATCCGTCTGGTGCGCGACGTGGACCTGAACATGGACGCGCTGGTGGACACCTCCCGTCTGAACACCGGTGTGGATCTCGAACAGTCCGATGCCAAGGACGCCAAGCTCACCGAGGCGCTGAGCGAACTGCGCCTCATCAAGGACGACTACGAGATCGGCCAGCTGCGCCAGGCGGTGGACGCCACGATTCGCGGATTCGAGGACATCGTGCAGGTACTCCCCCGCGCCATCGGCGGCGACCGCGGCGAGCGCGTGGTCGAAGGTGCGTTCTTCTCCCGCGCGCGGCTGGAAGGCAACGACCTGGGCTACGACACCATTGCGGCGTCGGGAAACAACGCCACGGTGCTGCACTGGATCCGCAACAACGGGTCGGTCAAGCCCGGCGAGATGATCCTGGTCGACGCCGGTGTGGAGGCCGAATCGCTCTACACCGCTGACCTCACGCGCACGCTCCCGGTCGACGGCAGCTACACGGACATCCAGCGCAAGGTCTACCAAGCCGTGCTCGACGCCGCCGACGCCGCCTTCGAGATCGCCGTGCCCGGCAACAAGTTCCGTGACGTGCACGCGGCCGCCATGAAGGTCCTGGCTCAGCGACTCGAGGAATGGGGACTGCTGCCGGTATCCGCGGAGGTGTCCCTGTCCGAAGCCGGTCAGCACCACCGCCGCTGGATGCCGCACGGCACCAGCCACCACCTGGGACTGGACGTTCACGACTGCGCTCAGGCCAAGCGCGAGCTCTACCTGGACGCGGTGATCGAACCCGGCATGGTGTTCACCATCGAGCCCGGCCTGTACTTCAAGGCCGAGGACCTCTCCATCCCCGAGGAGTACCGGGGCATGGGTGTGCGCATCGAGGACGACGTGCTGATCACCGAGAACGGCAACGAAAACCTCTCCGAGGCCCTCCCGCGCTCCCCGGAGGACGTGGAGACCTGGATCCAGGGGATCTGGAACCGCTCCGCCAACGCGTAAGCCAACCGAAAACGGCGGTGGCACACTCCCAGGGAGTGTGCC
>JAFAAV010000127.1 GCA_023426375.1 Actinomycetes bacterium
GCCTTCGCTCGCGGAAAGGACTCCTGATCATGACTGAGCGACTCAAGGTTCTCTACGCCGGAACCCCGGCAACCGCGGTGATCCCGCTCGACGCCCTGGTCGAACGCGATGACCTGGAGATTGTTGCCGTCTTGACCCGCGAGGACGCCCCGGTGGGACGGAAGAAGGTCCTCACCCCGTCGCCGGTTGCTCAGCGCGCCGAAGAACTCGGTATCCCCACGCTCAAGGCCAACCGGGCCACAGGGGAACTCGTGGACCAGTTGCGCGCCACCGGAGCGGAGATCGCCGCGGTGGTGGCCTATGGTGCGCTCTTGCCACGTCCGGTGCTGGACGCCTTCCAGTACGGCTGGATCAACCTGCACTTCTCGCTGTTGCCGCAGTGGCGCGGTGCCGCCCCGGTGCAACGAGCCCTGATGGCCGGTGACACCATGATGGGTGCCACCACCTTCGTCTTGGACGAGGGCATGGATACCGGGGACATCGTGGGAACACTCACGGACCCGGTGCGCCAGGACGACACCGCCGGGTCCGTGCTGGAACGGTTGTCGCACAGTGGCTCGTCCTTGTTGGCGGATTCGCTGGTGGCGGTCGCGACCGGACAGGCCAAGCCCGTTTCGCAAGAAGGGGACGCCAGCCGCGCACCGAAACTCACGGGTGCCCAGGCGCGTATCGATTGGAATCACCCCGCCGTGGCGATCTCCCATCACGTGCGCGGCGTGACGCCGGAACCAGGGGCCTGGACCGAATTCAATGGCCAGCGTATGAAACTCGACCGCGTGATTCCTGCTCCGGAGGTCACCGGGTTGGCTCCCGGTCATGTGGAGCTGAGGGACGGCGCAGTCTATGCAGGCACCGGCTCCTACGCCGTGGAACTGACCCGCGTGCAACCATCCGGTAAGAAACCCATGGCCGCTCTCGATTGGGCGCGCGGTCAGCAACGCAGTGAACAGGTGGTCTTCGCATGAGCGAGCGCGGTTACCGCAACGCCAAAGGACACGAGCGCAACCGGCGCGCGCAGAAGGACCGGTCGTTCTCGGCGCAGGCCCCGGGCCAACGACGTCGCTCGTCGGACCCCGCGCGGTTGACGGCCTACCAGGCGTTGCGCGCCGTCAACGGCGAGGACGCCTACGGCAACCTGGTGTTGCCCCAGTTGGTGCGCAAGAACCGGCTGGACAAGCGTGACGCCGCCTTCGCGACCGAGCTGGCCTACGGTGCGATGCGCAGGCAAGGAACGTGGGACGCTGTCCTCGAGCACTGCGTGGATCGCCCCCTCAAGGAACTCGACCCCCAGGTCCTGGATGCCCTGCGACTGGGCGTGCATCAACTGCTCGCCATGCGTGTGCCCGACCACGCGGCCCTCGACGCCACAGTCGGTTTGGTGCGGGGCGAGATCGGTCAGGGCCCTGCCGGTCTGGTCAATGCGGTCCTGAGAAAGGTCGCACGTCAAAGCACCGAGGAATGGCTCGATCAGCTCGAATCGGAGCAGTCGGACGATCTGCGCAAACTGGGCGTTCGTTACTCACACCCCGCGTGGGAGGTTCGCGCGCTGCGTCGTGCGTTGCGCATGAGCGGGCGCTCTCCGGAAGAGATCGAGGACCTCTTGGAGGCCAACAATGCACCGCCCCGGGTGCACTTGGTGGCGCTTCCCGATCTCGGCAGTTTGGACGCCGCCCTGGACGAAGGCGCGATCCCCGGAACGCTCGTCACGGACAGCGCCGAGAGCGCCGGGGGAGACGTGCACCGAATTCCCGGAACACGGGACGGCACCGTGCGCGTGCAGGACGCCGGCTCGCAACTCGTGGCCCGAGTACTCGCGGAGGTACCCGTTGCGGACGACCACGGAAAATGGGCAGATTTTTGCGCTGGACCCGGTGGCAAAGCATCCCTTCTGGCAGCGTTGGCGGATCAGCAGGACGCCCGCCTCTACGCCAACGAGGTCAGCGATCACCGCGCGGATCTCGTAGAACAGGCGCTTGCCGCGGTTCCGGAGCGGGCCTGGGCCCTTCGTGTGGGAGATGGCCGAGACATCCCCGGTGAGATGCCCGGCGGATTCGACCGTGTACTCGTGGATGTGCCGTGCACGGGACTGGGCGCGCTGCGGCGTCGTCCGGAGGCGCGGTGGCGCCGTACCCCAGCCGACGTGGCCGAGCTGGGAACGCTCCAGCGCGAACTGTTGACGGCCGCGCTCGATTCCACTCGCTCCGGCGGCGTGGTGCTCTACGCGACCTGCTCGCCGCACACCGCGGAGACCCTGGATGTGGTCTCGGACATCGTGGAGTCCCGCGAGGACGCCGAGATTCTGGACACCGCCCGCTACGCTCGCGACGCCGCACTGCCGGGCGCCCTCGACGGCGAGCACTCCGCCGAACTCGACTGGCCGAACGGCGGCAGCAGCGTGCAGCTGTGGCCCCATGTGCACGGCACCGACGCCATGTTCATGATTGCCGTGCGAAAAACCGCCTGACCCTCACACCCTGGAGACACCATGAGCCGCTGCGCCATCCACCCGTCCATCCTGTCCGCAGACTTCTCGCGCCTTGCCGAGGAACTGCAACGCATTTCTAACGCTGACGCCGCCCACGTGGACGTGATGGACAATCACTTCGTCCCGAACCTGACGCTGGGATTGCCCGTGGTGGAGAGTCTGCAGAAGGTCAGCCCCGTTCCGCTGGATATGCACCTGATGATCGAGGATCCGGATCGCTGGGCGCCCGCCTACGCGGAAGCCGGCTGCGCATCGGTGACTTTCCACGCTGAGGCGGCCACCGCCCCCATCAAGTTGGCACGTGAACTGCGGGCGGCCGGTGCCAAAGCGGGACTGGCCGTGCGACCTGCGACCCCTATCGAGCCCTACCTGGATCTGCTGCCGGAGCTGGACATGCTGCTCATCATGACCGTGGAACCCGGTTTCGGAGGACAGAAGTTCCTGGATGTCACGTTGCCCAAGCTTCGCCGCGCGGCACAGGCGCTCAAGGCCCACGGCGGCACGGTGGCCCTGCAGGTGGATGGCGGAATCACCGAGGAGACGATTGTGCGAGCGGCGGAGGCTGGCGCGGACACCTTCGTGGCCGGGTCAGCGGTCTACGGCAAGGACGATCCGGGAGCCGCCATCGACGCTCTGCGCGAAACAGCGACAACGCACCAGAACGCCTGACACAGCCGGATATCCAGCGGTTCCGGGCACCCCGGAGCCGCTACGAGCCACTCTGGGGCGAGCGAACTTTCGTGCGAGTCGCGCACAGCGTGGCATAATTCAGATCACAACGTGTTCCGGGGTCGGTGCAAGTCCGAACCGGCGGTTACAGTCCGCGAACCGTGAACGCCCGTCGCAGAGAGTCACGCGATGATGCGGGAACGGCCGATCCGGTGAAATTCCGGTACCGACAGTCACAGTCTGGATGGTAGGCACACGTGGATATCGGCTCGCCACCCTGTCAACTGGGTGCCGTTGCGATGCTCATACCCCATGGGCGTGATCCGTTATCTCCGCCCCGGAGCCGCAAGGTTTAAAGGGCGAGAGGATGTTCCGTGGACGTATTGCGCTGGCTGTTCGACGCGCAACTGCAGGTGGGTAACGGATTCATCCTGTGGCGCGAAGTCCTGGGCAATGTGTTCGGTCTGCTCTCCGCATTGGGTGGCATGCGGCGCAAGATCTGGGCCTGGCCCGTGGGCATCGTGGGTAATCTGATTCTGCTGACCGTGTTCCTGGGAGCGGTGTTCGACACCCCCAACCCGGTCAACCTGCTCGGCCAAGCCGGCCGCCAAGTCATGTTCATCGCGGTGTCCGTGTACGGCTGGGTGCAGTGGCGCCGCTCCAGGGGCGATAACCAGGAGGCCGTGACACCGCGCTGGGCCACCGGTAAACAGCGCTTCTTCCTGATCGCCGCGCTCGTTTTCGGCACGGCAATACTCACCCCCATTTTCCGCGCCCTGGGTTCCTACGAGCCGGTCTGGGCGGACGCCTGGATCTTCATGGGTTCGCTGCTAGCCACCTACGGTATGGCCAAGGGATGGGTCGAGTTCTGGCTGATCTGGGTGGCCGTGGACCTGGTGGGTGTGCCGTTGCTGTTCTCCGCCGGTTACTACGCCTCGGGCCTGATGTACGTGTTCTACGGAGCGTTCACGTTGGTGGGCTTCTTCGTGTGGTGGCGCGTGAATTCCAATCAGCGCAAACAAGCCACGATCGAAACGGGGTTCCCTGACCTTCACCTGACCATGGGGGACGACTCCAAGTGACTTCCTCCGTGCGGTCGCAATGCGACCACGAGTTCACCACCGCCGAACACACGGCTATGCAAGCGGCGCTCGACGCCGCGGCCCTGGGTGTGCGTGGCGCCAACCCCGTAGTGGGTGCGGCCCTGTTGGACACGAACGGGCGAATTCTGCACACCGGTCATCACAGCGGAGCGGGCACGCTCCACGCGGAGGCGGATGCGCTCCGCAAAGCCCGTAAGGCTGGTACCGATCTCACCGACGTGACCATGGTCATCACCCTGGAACCCTGCAACCACACGGGCCGCACGGGTCCGTGTACGCGGGCGATTTTGGACGCAGGAATCGAACGAGTCATCTTCGCGATCCATGACGGTACTGAAGCCGCCCGCGGGGGAGGTCGGTTCCTCGCGGACCAGGGGGTCGAGGTGCGCCACGGTCTCCTGGCCGAGCAGGCTGCGGACCTCAACGACCGGTGGTTCACCGCCCAGTTCCAGAACCGTCCGTTCGTGACCCTCAAGATCGCCCAGTCCTTGGACGGCAGGGTGGCCGCTCCCGACGGAACCAGCCAGTGGATCACCGGCCCATCGGCCCGGGATGCCGGCCATGAGATCCGGGCCCGTGTGGATGCGATTCTGGTGGGAGGCGGAACGGCCCGTGTGGATGATCCGACCCTCACCGCCCGAGACACGCACGGAAATCCCCGCGACCATCAGCCGTTGCGCGCGGTCATGTCTCGTACCCCGGTGGCCCACGACGCTCGGGTCCGTCGCGGCGTGATCACCCCCGGAGACGGCGCGGAGACCTCCGACGGCCGCTTCGTGTGGCTCAACACCCACGATCCGGCCGAGGCCCTCGCCCGGTTGGGTGCACTGGGCGTCGCTCACGTCCTCGTCGAGGGCGGTCCCACACTCAGCGCGGCTTTCCTTGCAGCGGACCTCGTGGACGAACTCTGGCTCTACCAAGCCCCCCTGATCCTCGGTGACGGGAAAGCCGCACTGGCGCCCCTGCCGACCCAGACCCTCGCCGACGCCGCTCGCTGGCGTTCTGATCCCGTGTCAGGGCCCCCGGTCCGCACCGTGGGGTCTGACGTCGCGTGGCATTTACGACCCGCTGCGGTGTCGGCCTCGAAGTAGTTCAGTACGAAGGAGCAGTACATGTTTACCGGAATTGTCGCGGCACAAGCGACGGTGGAGCGCATCGAGCGCCTCGCACAGGACGCCGCACGGCTACACGTGGACGCCGGGCAGATCATCGCCGATCTTCCCCACGGTGGCTCGCTGGCGGTCAACGGTGTGTGCCTCACGGCCGTGCCCGCACCCGACTCCGGGGACGGCCATTTCACCGCGGATGTCATGGGGGAGACCCTCCGCCTGACCACTTTGGGCCAATTGTCGGAGGGCGAAAGTGTGAACCTCGAACGGTGCACGGCGGCCGGTGAACGTTTGGACGGCCACGTGGTGCAGGGCCATGTGGACGGTGTGGGCACGGTGGCGTCCCGCACGGAGCACACCGGATGGCACACCGTACGTATCCAGGTACCCACTGAGCTCGCCAAGTACATCGCGGTCAAGGGCTCCATCGCCGTGGACGGTGTGTCCCTGACCGTGACTGCCGTGAATCCGGCTACCGAGCACCCGGCGTGGTTCGAGGTGGGGCTGATCCCCGAAACGCTACGCGCCACCACCTTGGGGCTCCGCACGGAGGGGTCCGCAGTGAACCTCGAAGTGGACGTGCTCGCCAAGTACGCGGAACGGCTGGCAGCGTACGCGGCCCCGGCGGCGTCGGCGCGAGTGCGACTGGATCCCGTGCCCGCGGCGATCTCAGCGATCGCCGCGGGGAACGCCGTGGTGGTCGTGGACGACGAGGACCGTGAGAACGAGGGTGATTTGGTGTTCGCCGCTCAACACGCCACCCAGCAGCTCATGGGCTTCACCATCCGGCACAGCTCGGGTGTCGTCTGCATTCCCATGCCGAACGAACGTGCCGATGCGTTGGCTCTGCCCGCGATGACCGCTCACAACGAGGACTCCAAGGGCACCGCCTACACGGTGACCTGTGATGCTCGAGTGGGTGTGAGTACCGGCATCAGTGCGGCGGACCGCGCCCTGACCTCGCGTTTGCTGGCCGATCCCGGAACCGGCCCCGCGGAGCTCACCCGACCCGGTCACATCCTGCCGCTGCGTGCCGTGGACGGTGGGGTACGCGTGCGCCGCGGCCACACCGAGGCATCAGTAGAACTGGCACGCCTGGCCGGTTGTGAGCCGGTCGGCGCCATTGCAGAAATCGTGGACGATCAGGGAGAACTGTTGCGCGCCCCCGCGCTACGCGAGTTCGCGGACCGGCACGGGCTGTTCATGATCAGCATCGAGGACCTCGTGGACTACCTGGAGCAGCGCGCGGCGGGCGAGGCAGCGGCGTCGTCGACGGAAGCCCCCACGGACAGCCGGGACCTGTCCGCATGAGCGCGGGCCCCGAAACCCTGGACCATTCCGAAGCGGTGACCATCCCCACCGAATTCGGTACGTTCTCCGTGATGGGCTGGCTGGTGCCCGAACCCAACGGCCGGGCCGCAGCAGAGCATGTCTCGCTGAGCGCCGCGCCGACCAGCGCGGAAGAAGCGAGCAAGCCGACCCTGGTTCGGTTGCATTCCGAATGCATCACCGGCGACGTGTTCGGCTCCTGGCGCTGCGACTGCGGACCCCAGTTGCACCTGGCACTCGAGCGGATCGCCCAACACGGCGGCACCGTGCTGTATCTGCGCAACCACGAGGGGCGCGGAATCGGCCTGATCAACAAGCTGCGCGCCTACAAGTTGCAGGACGGCGGCGCGGACACGGTCGAGGCCAACACGATGCTCGGTCTGCCCGCCGAGGCTCGCGACTACACCGCGGCCGCGCGAATCCTCAGGGAAATGGGGCTGACACGGATCCGACTGCTCACCAACAACCCGGACAAGGTCAGCAAGTTGGAAGCACTGGGGATCACGGTGGAATCCGTGGTGCCCCATGAAGTCCCGCCGCGTGAAGAAAACTTGCGGTACCTGCTGACCAAGCGCGACCGGATGCATCATCACCTGACCGAGCTGGCGTCGATCGAACCCGGCGCGGCGAATCCCAGCACCAATATCCCGAACCTCAGTACTCGGAACAACAGCACAGGAGAAGACTCATGAGCGGACACGGAGCCCCCGTCACCAACGCCGGCGAACTCAACGGCGAAGACCTCACCGTGGCGGTCGTCGCGGCCAGTTGGCACGATCGGATCATGGACGGCCTGCTCGACGGAACCCGCCGGGCCCTCAAGGACGCGCGCGTGGGCAACGTGATCGAGGTGCGTGTGCCGGGAAGTTTCGAGCTCCCCGTGGCCGCGCGCAGGCTCGCCGAACAAGCCGATGCAGTAGTGGCTCTCGGGGTGGTCATCCGCGGTGGCACACCGCACTTCGACTATGTGTGCTCCGCGGCAACCACCGGTCTCACCGATGTCTCCGTGGTTTCGGGTAAGCCCGTGGGCTTCGGGGTACTCACGTGCGACACCGAGGAACAGGGCCTGGACCGCGCCGGGCTGGAAGGCTCGAGCGAAGACAAAGGCTACGAAGCCGCTGAGGCCGCCGTGCGCACCGCCCTGACGCTGCGTGAACGCGGTGTGTGAGGCGTACCCGCGCCACGGTTCAACTGATGACGGAGGAAACCATTACCCTAAAGGGGTGAAGACCTTCGAAGCCCTGTTTGCCGAAATCACCCAAAAAGCCGCTGATCGTCCGGAGGGTTCCGGAACCGTCAAAGAATTGGATTCGGGAATCCATGGCATCGGCAAGAAGGTCGTCGAAGAAGCCGCCGAAGTCTGGATGGCGTGCGAGTACGAAACTCACGACCAAGCGGCCGAGGAAATCTCGCAGCTGCTCTACCACCTGCAGGTCATGATGGTGGCCAAGGGTCTGCGTCTCGAAGACGTCTACAAGTACCTGTGATCCTCGGCCGGTCATGTCCGGCCCGCCCCGTTTCCAGCCCTTTGGAAAGGAACCCCATGCTGCGAGTAGCCGTGCCCAACAAGGGCGCGCTGTCCGAAGCCGCCATCACCATGCTCACCGAGGCCGGTTACCGGCAGCGGCGCAGCAGCCGCGAGCTGGTGTTGGTCGACAACGACAACAACGTCGAATTCTTCTACCTGCGCCCTCGGGATATCGCCATCTACGTGGGCGGTGGCACCTTGGACCTCGGGATCACGGGTCGTGACCTGTTGCTGGACTCCGGCGCCGAGGCCATGGAGGACCTCGGACTGGACTTCGCCCGCTCGACCTTCCACCTGGCCGGTCCCATTGGCCAGTTCAGCTCCGTCAAGGAACTCGAAGGTAAGCGCGTGGCCACCAGCTACGAGCTGTTGTTGAGCAAGTACCTCGAAAATCAGGGAGTCAATGCGGAGGTCGTCCGTCTTGACGGTGCCGTGGAATCCTCCATCCGCCTGGGCGTGGCCGATGCGATTGCGGACGTGGTGGAAACTGGTAACACCTTGCGTGCCGCAGGCCTGGAGATCTTCGACCAGCCCATCATGCGTTCCGAAGCGCTGCTGATCCGCCGCCAGGAGGCGGGGGAGCCGGAGGGTCTCGAGGTGCTGCGGCGCCGCCTGCGCGGAGTGCTCGTCGCCAGGCAGTACGTGATGATGGATTACGACATCTCCGAGGATCATTTGGAAGCCGCCACCAAGATCACCCCGGGCATGCAGAGCCCCACGATTTCCCCCCTGGGCCGTGACGGTTCGGTGGCCGTGCGCGCCATGGTCCGCAAGAGCGACACCAACAAGATCATGGACGCCCTCTACGACGCCGGAGCGCGCGCCATCCTGGTCTCGCCCATTCAGGCAGCCCGGATCTAGCGCTCAGCCGCTCCACGTTTCAGCAAGCAGTTAGGACAGCACAATGGGTGTGGCCGTACGAGTGATTCCGTGTCTCGACGTGGACGCGGGTCGCGTGGTCAAGGGCGTGAACTTCGAGAACCTGCGCGACGCCGGTGACCCGGTGGAACTTGCCGCCCGGTACAACCTGGCCGGCGCGGATGAGCTGACGTTCCTGGACGTGACCGCCTCGTCGAGTGACCGGGCCACCATGTTCGACGTGGTCTCCCGCACGGCCGAACAGGTCTTCATCCCGCTCACCGTGGGTGGCGGTGTGCGCACAGCGGAGGATGTCGACCGACTCCTGCGCACCGGCGCGGACAAGGCCTCGATCAACACCGCGGCCATCGCTCGGCCGGAGGTCATCAACGAGATCACCAACCGATTCGGTAATCAGGTACTCGTGCTCTCGTGCGATGCGAAACGCACGGGCAACACGCCGTCGGGTTTCGAGGTCACCACGCACGGTGGCCGCCAGCTCACCGGCATCGACGCGCTGGACTGGTGCCAGGAGGCCGAGCAGCGCGGTGTGGGGGAGATCCTGCTCAACTCCATGGACGCCGACGGCACTCGTGAAGGCTTCGACCTGGACATGATCCGGGCGGTGCGCGAACGCGTGTCCGTCCCGTTGATCGCCTCCGGTGGTGCGGGCGCCCCCGAGCACTTCCCGCCCGCGGTTGAGGCCGGGGCCGACGCCGTTCTGGCCGCCTCGGTCTTCCACTTCGGACCCGTGGGCGCGATCGCCGAGGTCAAGGACGCCCTGCGCGCAGCAGGGTACGAGGTGCGCTGATGCGCACGGAAGAGTTGAACATCGTGGAGAACACCCCCCAAGAGTTTTTCGACAGTCATCTGGACCCGCAGATCGCGAGCCGCCTCAAGCGGGACGCTGCGGGACTCGTGGCCGCTGTGGTCCAGCAGTACGACTCCGGTGACGTGCTCATGCTCGGCTGGATGAACGACGAGGCACTGCACCGCACCCTGACCGAAGGCCGAGTGACCTTCTGGTCGCGGTCGCGCCAGGAGTACTGGCGCAAGGGCGACACATCCGGCCACATTCAAAAGGTGCATTCCGTCAGCCTCGATTGCGACGGTGATGCCCTGCTCGTCAAGGTCGATCAAATCGGCGCGGCGTGCCACACCGGCGCGCGCACGTGCTTCGACGATCGTGACCTGAACGCTCAACAGGCGGTTTAAATGCAACAGCTCGGCACTATCACCCCCACCCTGCAGGAATTTCGCGAATACGCAGCCACGCGGCGCGTGATTCCCGTCCGCACCACGGTGCTCGCGGATTCCATGACGCCCATCGGCCTGTACCGCTCGCTCGTGGTGCGCGGTGGCAAGCCGGCCCCGGGCACGTTCCTGCTGGAGTCAGCGGCCGAGGGCGGTGTGTGGTCGAGGTACTCGTTCGTGGGTGCACGGTCCTTCGCGACGCTCACCGCTAAGGACGGTCACGCTCATTGGTTGGGCGAGGCCCCCGCCGGTGCGCCGGTGGATGGCGATCCGTTGGATGCACTGCGCGCGACCATGGACCTGCTGCACACCGAGCCCTTCGAGGGTGTGCCCCCGCTGACCTCCGGCATGGTGGGTTTCGTGGGCTGGGAGGCCGTGCGTCGTTGGGAGAAGCTCCCCAACCCGCCCGAGGACGATCTGAACATGCCCGAGCTGGCCATGAACCTGGTCGCGGACATGGCCGTGCACGACAGCACCGAGGGCACCGTGATGTTGGTGGCCAACGCCGTGAACGTCAATGGCACCAACGACAATGTGGACGCCGCCTATCACGACGCCGTTTCCCGGTTGCGTGACATGGTCAACCGCCTGGCCACTCCGCTCGAACGTTCCACGGTTTCGGTCATGGACCCCGAGGCGCAGGACATCACCGATATCGAGGCGGCGGCTCGGCAGTCGTGGGATCGCAACCTGTTCATCGAGGCGATTAACCGCGGCAAGAAGGCCATCGTGGACGGGGACATCTTCCAGGTGGTAGTCTCACGGCGCTTCGAGGCCGAGTGCCGCGCGGACGCGCTGGACGTTTACCGCACGCTGCGGCGGATCAACCCCAGCCCGTACATGTATCTCTACGCGTTCGAGGACGCAGACGGGCGCCCGTACTCGATCGTGGGATCCTCGCCGGAGGCCCTGGTGACCGTCACCGGTCGTCAGGCCATGACACACCCGATCGCGGGGTCGCGGCCGCGCGGCGCCACCGTGGACGAAGATCTCGCGCTGGGTCACGAACTGCTCGCGGACGAGAAGGAACGCGCCGAGCACCTGATGCTCGTAGACCTGGCGCGCAATGACCTCTCCAAGGTGGCCGTTCCCGGTTCCGTGGACGTCAGCGAGTTCATGGAGATCGAGCGTTTCAGCCACATCATGCACCTGTGCTCCACGGTCGTGGCGAAAATGCGAGAGAACGTCTCCGCGTACGATGTGCTCGCTGCCACCTTCCCCGCCGGCACGCTGTCCGGGGCGCCCAAACCTCGCGCCCTGCAATTGCTCGACGAGTACGAACCGCTGCGCCGTGCCGTGTACGGAGGCGTGGTGGGTTATATGGACTTCGCCGGGAACATGGACATGGCCATTGCCATTCGCACCGCGTTGCTCGTCAATGACACGGCCTACGTTCAGGCGGGCGGCGGTATCGTGGCTGATTCCGATCCGGAGACAGAAGCTCTCGAATCCTTGAACAAGGCGACCGCGCCCCTGCGTGCCGCCCTGGTGGCGGAGTCCCTGCGCGATCTTTCGCGCTGATCCGCTACCACTTCCAGCAGTAGAAAGGACCGCCGTGTTGCGTCGTACGGCTCCCGCAGTTCTCGCCACCCTGGTGTGCGCGATCGGACTGTTCGCCGCCTCAGCGGCCACTTGGATCCACGCCACGGTAGAGACCACCCTGCAGCCGATCACGGTGGACGTCGCGGGTTCCGACGCCGCCCCCGCCGTCACTGCCCTGGGTCTCGTTGCGGGTGCGGCCGCGGTGGCTTCGACTCTGGCGGGCCGGATTCTTCGAACGATCGTGGGCGTGGTCGTCTCACTGGCCGGCATCGGAGGAATCTTCGCCGTGCTGTCGGTGACCGCCGATCCGGAGAACGCCGCACGCGGGACCGTGGGCACGCAGACCGGTGCCGTGGGCACCGGCGGCGAGTTCGCCCTCACCGTTTTCCCGTGGCTTGCCGTGGCGGCCGCTGCTGGACTGATCCTGTGCGGTCTGTGGCTGGTGTTGGTTGCGCGCAATGCGCGCAAGAAGTCGGGACAGCGCTACGACCGTGAGGCGCTGGCCGGTAACAAAGCGGCGTCGTCGGAAGAGAAAGTGACCACCGAGCACTCCGATGACATCGACGCCTGGGATGCCTTCACTCGCGGGGAGGACCCCACACGAGGTTCGTGACCATTGGAGTAACGTGAGCGTGGTGCTGAACCGGCAAGAGGTCCGGTAATGGCACAATGGGATCAAAGAATTCACCGGTGCGCCTGCGCGCGCCCATCACTGTATGAGCCACAAGGCTCTACCGGCACGGGAGAGTGGACACACATGTCGAACACCAACCAAGTCATCCTTGACCACACCGCGGCTGTCGGTCACGGCAACACCGTTGCCGCGTGGGCTTGCATCGGCATCATGGCCGTTGGCGTCATCGTGGGATGCGTGGGCTTCACCATTGCCTCGACCCCCGTGACCGTGGTGGGCATCGGATTGATCGTGGTGGGCCTGATCGTGGGCGCCGTGCTCAAGGCCATGGGCCACGGCAAGGGCAGCGAGAAGCTCAACCACTGAGCCGAGTGATTTCAGCATCGGTGTGCGCTCCAGTGCGTCACCGGTTCACCAGACCATGACCAGTTCCATGCGCCGCGGAACTGGTCATCGTCATACGGACCGGGTGTTTCCGGGCCTGTGGCGGGACAGATGTAAGTGAGGATTTTCATGAGTCAGCAACGCACCGACACGGTGCTGGATCAGATCATCGGGGGTGTGCGCGAGGATCTCGAGGCGCGCCGCGCTGTGGTGAGTTTGCAGCAGCTGCAACGCACTGCCAGGGCACAGGCTCCCGCGTTGGACGCGGAAAGCGCCTTGCGCGGCAGCGATCGCGGATCGGTCCAGGTGCTTTCCGAGGTGAAGCGGTCCAGCCCGTCCAAGGGTGCGCTGGCGGAGATTACCGATCCCGCTGCCTTGGCAGCCGCGTACGAACGCGGCGGTGCCTCGGCCATTTCCGTGCTGACCGAGAAGCGACGGTTCGGTGGCTCCCTCACGGATCTGGACGCCGTGCGCAAGGCCGTGAACATCCCTGTGTTGCGCAAGGACTTCACGGTGGACGAGTACCAGATCTGGGAAGCTCGCGCTCACGGTGCGGACATGGTGCTGCTCATCGTGGCCGCCCTGGACGACGAAACCCTGCGCAGCTTCCTGGAGTTGACCCACGAACTCGGAATGCACGCGCTGGTGGAGACTCACACCCCGGAGGAAATCAAGCGCGCCATTGCCGTGGGCGCTCGAATCATCGGGGTGAACACCCGTAACCTCAAGACGCTCGAGGTGGACGTCAACACGTTCGGCCGTCTCGCGGATCAGATTCCCACGGACGCCGTGATCATCGCGGAATCCGGCGTGGCCGGTGAGGATCAGATCAAGCTCTACGCCGGACACGGTGCCAACGCTGTGCTGACCGGCGAGGTGCTGGTGAAGTCCGACGATCCCGCGCGCACCATCTCCCGCTTCCGCGACGTGGGCGCCGCGGCTCGCGCGGATTTCCTGGCGGGCAAGAAGCCCCCGGCGGCCCAGGCCGAGTTCGCCGCGCAGCAGCTCGCCGCCGACGACGCCGCTTCGCCCAGCACCGCGCAGGGTTCCCTCAAGGACGCTCCCGGCCCGTACTTCGGTGACTTCGGTGGCCGGTGGATGCCGGAATCCCTGGTCGCAGCCCTGGACGAATTGACCGAGGTCTTCGACAAGGCGCGCACCGACGATGAATTCGCAGAAGAGTTCAAGCGACTGTCCCGTGACTACTCCGGCCGACCCTCCCTGCTGACCGAGGCCAAACGCTTCGGTGAGGCCATTGGCGCCCGCGTGTTCCTGAAGCGCGAAGATCTCAACCACACCGGTTCCCACAAGATCAACAACGTTCTGGGACAAGCGTTGCTCGCTCAGCGCATGGGTAAGAACCGCCTGATCGCGGAGACCGGCGCGGGCCAGCACGGCGTGGCCACGGCAACCGCCGCGGCGCTGTTCGGCATGGAATGTTGTGTCTACATGGGCGAGGAAGACACTCGTCGTCAGGCTCTCAACGTCGCCCGGATGCGTCTGCTGGGTGCTGAGGTCGTGCCCGTCTCGCACGGATCCGCCACGCTGAAGGACGCGATCAACGAGGCCCTGCGCGACTGGGTGGCCTCCGTGGACACCACGCACTACCTCCTGGGTACGGCCGCCGGACCGCACCCGTTCCCGGCCATGGTGCGGTACTTCCACCAGCAGATCGGCGAAGAAGCCCGTGCCCAGATCCTGGAGCAGACCGGACGTCTGCCGGACGCCGTCACGGCGTGCGTGGGTGGCGGTTCCAATGCCATCGGTATTTTCCATGGCTTCCTGGATGACGCCGACGTCGAGCTCTACGGCAACGAGGCCGGTGGCGACGGCGTGGACACCGGCCGTCACGCGGCCACCATCACCCTGGGCCGCCCCGGTGTGCTGCACGGCGCCAAGACGTTCCTGATGCAGGACACAGACGGGCAGACCATCGAGTCCCATTCGATCTCCGCGGGTCTGGATTACCCGGCCGTGGGCCCGGAGCACTCGCACCTGCACGCGATCGGTCGCGTCAAGTACGAGGCCATCACGGACACCCAGGCCATGGAAGCCTTCAAACTGCTGTCCCGCACGGAGGGCATCATCCCTGCGATCGAGTCCTCGCACGCCCTGGCCGGAGCACGTGAGCTCGCGGCCCGCTGGGTTAAGGACATGGGTCCGGAGGCAGCAGCGGAAAAGATCATCGTCGTGTCCCTGTCCGGACGCGGCGACAAGGATGTGGCCACGGCCGCTGAATGGTTCGACATGCTCCCCGAGGACAGCCACGAGGAGCACGTCGGTCAGAAAGGTGAACAACTGTGAGCGCCACCGAATCCGTCCGTCCCGGAGTGGGCGGTCTGGCAGAACGCATCCTCCCCAAGGATCTCACCCGCAATGCCGACTCGAAGCTTTCCGCGCGGATTGCCCAGTGCAAGGCGGAGGGCCGTCCCGCACTGGTCGGTTACTTGCCGGCCGGGTATCCGACCGTGGTGGAATCCGTGGAAGCCGCGGTGGCCCTGGGCCAGAACGGCGCGGACATCATCGAGATCGGCATCCCGTATTCGGATCCCGTCATGGACGGCACCGTGATCCAGAATGCGACCACGCAGGCTCTGGCCAATGGTGTGCGCGTTGCGGACGCGTTCACGGTCGTTCAGGCAGTGTCCGAGCGCACGGACGCCGTGCCCGTGGTGATGACCTACTGGAACCCGGTGCTGCAGACCGGCGTGGACGAGTTCTCCCGCCGGCTCCGTGACGCCGGGGGAGCGGGCATCATCACCCCGGATCTCATCCCTGATGAAGCCGGCGACTGGTTCGAAGCGTCCCAGAAGCACGGTCTGGACCGCATCTTCCTGGTCGCCCCGTCCACCACTCGGGAGCGCATGGACATGACCGTCAAGGCATCCTCCGGGTTCGTGTACGCGGTCTCCATCATGGGCGTCACCGGTGCTCGCGACCAGGTGTCCTCGGCCGCCGAGGACGTCGTCGCCCGCGCCCGTGAAGCCGGAGCCGAGAACGTGTGCGTGGGACTGGGCGTGTCCAATCGCGGTCACGTGGAGGAAATCGGCGCGTACGCAGACGGCGTGATCGTGGGAACCGCCCTGGTGCGCGCCCTGGGCGAAGGTGGCCCCGAGGCCGTGGGCCGCTTGGCCGCTGAACTCTCCGGGCGCGGCTGATGCCTCCGGTGATTGCCGCAACTATTCCTTCACCGGACATCAGTGGGTTCACGCTGCTTCCCGAATTCAGCATCGGGTCCTATTCGATCGGGCCGCTGAGCGTGCATTTCTATGCCCTGTGCATTCTGCTCGGCATGGCCGCGGCCGTGTGGCTGACCATGCGCCGCTGGAAGGCCAAGGGCCTGGACCCGGACGTCTTATGGGACATCGTGTTCTGGGCCGTCATCGCCGGGATTATCGGTGCTCGCGCGTACCACGTGCTCATTACGGACCCGGTGGGGTACTTCGGGCCCGGTGCGGATCCTATGGACGCACTCAAGATCTGGGAGGGCGGCCTGGGCATTATGGGCGGCGTTCTCTTCGGAGCCGGGGCCGCGTGGCTGGTGTCCCGTAAGAACGGTGTGCCCCTGTGGTACTTCGCGGACGCCGTGGCGCCGTCGCTGTTGCTGGCGCAGGGGATTGGACGTTGGGGAAACTGGTTCAACCAGGAACTCTTCGGAAAGCCCACGGATCTTCCGTGGGGACTGGAGATCGATCCGTCGTCCGGGAACTTTCCGGCGGGGCTGCCGGCGGACACCCTGTTCCACCCGACGTTCCTCTACGAGAGTCTCTGGAATCTCGCCGGAGTCGTGATTCTGATCACACTAGGCAGGCGTTTCCAGCTCACTCACGGGCGCCTGTTCGCCCTCTATTTGGTCTACTACGGCTTCGGTCGGCTCATGATCGAGCTGTTCCTGCGCGTGGATCCGGCACTCATGATCGGTGGACAGCGAGTGCACGTTTGGACTTCTTTGGCCCTGATTCTGTTCGGCATTGCATTATTTGCCGCAATTTCCTCAAAGGTTCGCAGAAATCCTGAAATCCCCGCGAACGGTGCCGCGCACTCGTCGCTCGGCTGAGCTCCGCACCTACCGTCAAACCCCCGGTCATCCCGGGGGTTTTTCGTTGGGGTGTCCGCGCTCACATTCGAATTTCGGATCGTGGTAAATTACCCGTGCGCCGCACCGGGGATTCGTCATCATGCGAATCCCGCGTTCGGTGGTGATCCGTCGGCCTTCAGAGGTCCGACTCAGTGGTTCGCAGCGCCGCGGACACATATGTCATCTGGATCAGATGATGTCCGTACGCACTTCACCCCAGTTGCCCGGGCATCGTTGACACTTCAGACCTGCCCACCAACCGGTGAGGAGCTCCCTATGAGCCAAGTCAATCAAGTAGCCCCCGTGACCAGTATTGTCACCGACGCGGTCAACCGCGACACGGGCCACCCTGACTCGCGTTCGGAGCTACCTCCAGCGGAGTCCCCGTTCCGGGCCTTCTCCACGCAGCCCGAGGATCAAGGCCTGTATCACGGTGAGGACGAGAAGGACGCGTGCGGTCTGGCCGTGGTGGCCACCCTGGACGGCAATTCCACCCACGACATCGTGGAAGCTGCTCTCACCGCCCTACGCAACCTCGAGCACCGCGGTGCCGTGGGCGGCGACGAAGGCACTGGTGACGGTGCGGGCATCCTCACCCAGATTCCCGACGCTTTCTTCCGGGAGACCGTCAACTTCCAGCTGCCACCCGTGGGTGCCTATGCGGTCGGCACCGCGTTCATGCCCACGGGTGGTCAGCATCTGGAACCGCTCCAGCGCGCCCTCGAGGAGCTCGCGGCCATGGAAGGTCTGCGCGTGCTCGGTTGGCGTGACGTTCCGGTCGTCGACGACGCCGTGGGCGCCTCCGCCCGCGCCGTGATGCCCACGTTCGTGCAGTTCTTCGTCGCGGACGAACGCCACGACGCGAGGGGAGCGAGCCTCTTCGAACCCGGAGCGGCGTCGTCGTTCGATCCGGCACATCTGCAGCTGGAACTGGACCAGAAGGCCTTCCGCGTGCGCAAGCGCGCGCAGAACAAGTTCGGCGTGTACTTCCCGAGCTTCTCCTCGCGCACGCTCGTGTACAAGGGCATGCTGACCACCGCGCAGTTGCAGCCCTTCTACCCGGATCTGTCCGACGAGCGGTTCACGACCAAGCTGGCCGTGGTGCACTCGCGCTTCTCGACCAACACGTTCCCGTCGTGGCCGCTCGCGCAGCCCATGCGCACCCTGGCGCACAACGGTGAGATCAACACGGTCATGGGTAACCGCAACTGGATGCGTGCCCGCCAGTCCTCCATGTCCGGGCCGGTGCTGGGTCGTAATCCGGAAGAGCTGTTCCCGATCTGCTCGGAAGGTGCCTCGGATTCGCAGTCCCTGGACGAGGTGGCCGAGCTGCTGCAGTTGGCAGGTCGTCCGGTGACCGAGACCATGCTCATGCTCATCCCGGAGGCGTGGGAGAACCACGAGAGCATGGATCCCGACCTCAAGGCGTTCTACCAGTACCACTCCACGCTCATGGAGCCGTGGGACGGTCCGGCGTGTGTGTCCTTCACGGACGGCAAGCGCGTGGGTTCGGTGCTGGACCGTAACGGTCTGCGGCCGGGCCGTTTCTGGGAGACCGAGGACGGTCTGGTGATCTTCGCCTCCGAGGTGGGTGTGATCGACATCGGTGACCGCACTGTGGTCCGCAAGGGCCGCGTGTCCCCGGGAACCATGTTCCTCGTGGACACCGAAGAAGGCCGCATCATCGAGAACGATGAGATCAAGGCCGAACTGGCTGCCGCCAAGCCGTGGCGCGAGTGGGTCCAGGATTCCATCGTGCCGATCGGTGAACTTCCCGAACGTGAGCACATGACCCACCCCGCGCACTCCGTGCGGTTGCGTCAGAAGACCTTCGGGTACACGGAGGAAGAACTCAAGAAGATCATCGGCCCCATGGCCGTGGCCGGTGCCGAGCCGATTTACGCGATGGGTACCGACACCCCCGTGGCTGTCCTGTCGGATCGTTCCCGGTTGCTCTACGACTACTTCGTGCAGTCCTTCGCGCAGGTGACCAACCCGCCGTTGGACGCCATCCGTGAAGAGCTGGTGACGTCCCTGACCGGTTCGGTGGGTCCCATGGCCAACTTGCTGGCCACCCAGCAGGCCAAGACCCGCCTGATCAAGGTGGACTTCCCGGTGATCAACAACGATCAGCTGGATCAGTTCCTGCACCTGGACGACGAGGACGGCGCCGCACTGACCTTGAAGGTGCGCGGCCTCTACCGCCCCGACGGCGGCGAGGAATCCCTGCGCACGCGCATCGCGGAGATCTGCGAGAAGGTCTCCACGGCGGTCAACCGCGGCGTGCAGTTCGTAATCATCTCCGACCGTGACTCCAACGGTGCCTGGGCCCCGATCCCGTCGCTGTTGTTGACGTCCGCGGTGCACCACCACCTGCTGCGCTCGGCCACCCGCACCAAGGTCGCCTTGATCGTGGAATCCGGTGACGTGCGCGAGGTCCACCACGTCGCGCTCCTGCTGGGCTACGGTGCATCCGCGGTGAACCCGTACCTGGCCATGGAGTCCGCCGAGGAGCTGGTGCGTCGCGGCGAGATCACCGGGGTCACGGAGGAAGAAGCCGTCTACAACCTGATCAAGGCGCTCGGCAAGGGCGTTCAGAAGATCATGTCCAAGATGGGGATCTCCACCGTGCAGTCCTACTGCGGTGCCCAGACCTTCGAGGCACTGGGACTGTCGAGCGAACTGATCAACGCGTACTTCTACGGAACGCGTACCCAGATCCAGGGCGTGGGTCTGGACGTGATCGCTCAGGAAGCGGCCTCACGTCATCGCTTGGCCTACCCGGAGGACGGCGTGACCGAGCCGCACCGTGATCTGGCCATTGGTGGCGAGTACGACTGGCGCCGCGAAGGCCCGCGGCATTTGTTCGACCCCCACACCGTGTTCCGGCTGCAGCACGCCACGCAGACCGGTCGCTACGACATCTTCAAGTCCTACACGGCCCGCGTGGATGATCAGTCCCGCGAATTGGCCACGTT
Source organism: Actinomycetes bacterium (assembly GCA_023426375.1). Lineage (GTDB taxonomy): Bacteria > Actinomycetota > Actinomycetes > Actinomycetales > Micrococcaceae > Kocuria. The sequence goes on from JAFAAV010000127.1 coordinate 19,952, forward strand.
GCGCGGCCTCATGAGCTTCACGTCGGATCGGGAGCCCATCTCGATCGACGAGGTGGAGCCCGTGAGTGAGATCGTCAAACGGTTCTCGACCGGTGCCATGAGCTACGGCTCCATCTCGATGGAGGCCCACGAGACCCTCGCGATCGCCATGAACCGGTTGGGTGGCAAGTCCAACACCGGTGAGGGCGGCGAGGATCCAGAACGCCTCATGGACCCGGAACGACGCTCTGCCGTCAAACAGATCGCCTCGGGGCGCTTCGGGGTGACCAGCCTGTACCTGGCCACCGCGGACGACCTGCAAATCAAGATGGCGCAGGGTGCGAAGCCTGGCGAGGGTGGTCAGCTCATGGCGCAGAAGGTCTACCCGTGGGTGGCGCGCACGCGCCACTCGACCCCGGGTGTATCCCTGATTTCGCCCCCGCCGCACCACGACATCTATTCGATTGAGGACCTCGCGCAGCTGATCTACGATCTCAAGCGCTCCAACCCGAAGTCCCGCGTGCACGTCAAGCTCGTCTCCGAGCGGGGGATCGGCACCGTGGCGGCGGGCGTGACCAAGGCCAAGGCCGACGTCGTCCTGATTTCCGGGCACGACGGCGGAACCGGTGCGGCCCCGCTGAACTCGCTCAAGCACGCGGGTATGCCGTGGGAGCTGGGACTGGCCGAGGCGCAGCAGACGCTGCGACTCAACGGACTGCGTGAACGCGTGGTCGTGCAGGCGGACGGCCAGCTCAAGAGCGGCCGGGACGTGGTGATCGCAGCGCTGTTGGGCGCGGAGGAATTCGGTTTCGCCACGGCACCGCTCGTGGTCGAAGGCTGCATCATGATGCGCAAGTGCCACCTGGACACCTGCCCCGTGGGTGTCGCGACGCAGAACCCGGAGCTGCGCAAGCGCTTCACGGGTAAGGCCGAGCACGTGGTCAACTTCTTCGAGTTCATCGCTCAAGAGGTCCGTGAGTACCTGGCACAGCTGGGTTTCCGCAGCATCGAGGACGCCGTGGGCCACGCCGAGGTGCTGCGCACCCGCGAGGCCATTGATCATTGGAAGGCCAAGGGCCTGGACCTGAGCCCCATCCTGGACTCGTTCCAGTCGCCGGGTCTCAAGGACGGACTGCGCAACACGCGCACCCAGGATCACGAGTTGGAGGACCACTTCGACAACAAGTTGATCGCCCTGGCCGCTCCCGCGATCGAGAACGGCGAGCCCGTGCGCGTCATGGAAAAGGTCATCAACACCGACCGTGCAGTGGGCACCATGCTCGGGTACACCGTGACCAGTGCGCTGGGCCTGCAGGAACTCGCCGATGACACCATCGACGTAACCCTGACCGGTGAATCGGGCCAGTCCCTGGGTGCCTTCATTCCCCGCGGCATCACGCTGCGCTTGGAGGGTGACGCCAACGACTACACCGGCAAGGGTCTGTCCGGCGGACGCATTGTCGTTCGGCCGCCGCGTGACGTGAGCTTCGCGACCCACGAGAACGTCATTGCCGGCAACGTGATCGGCTACGGCGCCACGAGCGGTGAGATGTTCTTCAGCGGCACGGTGGGTGAGCGCTTCCTGGTGCGCAACTCGGGCGCCACCGCGGTGGTCGAGGGCATCGGCGACCACGGTTGCGAATACATGACCGGCGGCGTCGCCCTGATTCTGGGGGAGACCGGCCGTAACTTCGGCGCCGGCATGTCCGGCGGCGTGGCGTACGTGCTGGACCTGGACGAATCCGACATCAACAAGCAGGCCCGGGAATCCGGGGAGTTGCTCATCGCCACGCTGGACGAGCAGGACCGGGAACTGGTCCTGGGACTGATCAAGCGCCACGGCGAGGAAACTGAATCGGACTGGGCTGCCACGCTGCTCGAGAACGCCGACGACACCATTTCGCGCATGACCAAGCTCCTGCCGCGGGACTACTCCGCAGTGCTGGCCCTGCGCAATCAGGCCGAGGCCGCGGGAGACGACCCCGACGGTGACGGCACCTGGCACAAGATTTTGGAGGTGACCACGCGTGGCTGATCCCCGTGGCTTTCTGAAGGTCCGACACCGTGAAGACCGACCAAAACGACCCGTCCCCGTGCGCATCATGGACTGGAACGAGGTCCAGGAACGGCAGAACTCGCAGACCCTGCACGAGCAGGCCGGTCGCTGCATGGACTGTGGTGTGCCGTTCTGCCATCAGGGTTGCCCGCTGGGCAACTTGATTCCGGAGTGGAACGACCTGGTCTGGCGCGACCAGACCCGCGACGCCGCCGAGCGCATGCACGCGACCAATAACTTCCCGGAGTTCACGGGTCGCGTGTGCCCGGCCCCGTGTGAATCCTCGTGCGTGCTGAGCATCAATCAACCCGCGGTGACCATCAAACAGATCGAGTACGAGATCGGCGAGATGGCCTTCGACGAGGGGTACGTCAAGCCGTTCCTCCCGGCACGTTTGGTGGGCAAGACCGTGGCCGTGGTCGGTTCGGGCCCGGCGGGTCTGGCGGCTGCCCAGCAGCTCACCCAGGCCGGTTTCACGGTGGCCGTCTACGAACGAGACGACCGAATCGGTGGTTTGTTGCGCTACGGGATCCCTGACTTCAAGCTCGAGAAGTCCGTGGTCGAGCGCCGCCTGGACGTTATGGCCGCCGAGGGCACGCGGTTCCGCACCGGCATCGAAATCGGCAAGGACATCACCTGGGACGTCCTGCGACGCCGCTACGACGCCGTGATCGTGGCCACCGGAGCGACCCGTCCCCGAGAGTTGGACATCCCCGGTCGAGACCTCGAGGGAATTCATCACGCAATGGACTACTTGGTGCGTTCCAACCGACTGGTCGCCGGGGACGACGTCCCCGATTTGATCGATGCACGCGGCAAGAATGTGATCGTGCTCGGCGGCGGCGACACCGGATCCGACTGCATCGGCACGGCGCACCGGCAGGGAGCGGCGTCGGTGACGTCACTGGCGATCGGCCGCAAGCCACCGGTGGACCGCGCGGACGAAGAACCGTGGCCCATGATGCCCAAAGTCTTCGAAGTCTCCTCGTCCCACGAGGAAGGCGGTGAGCGCACCTACCTGGCGTCCACCGTGGAATTCGTGGGCGATGAGAACGGCCACGTGACGGGGCTGAAGGTTGCCGAGACCGAGTACCTCGACGACGGCCGTCGAGTTCCCAAGGAGGGCACCGAGAAGGTCATTCCGGCCGATCTGGTGTTCCTGGCCCTGGGCTTCACGGGTAACGAGTCGGATGACCTGACGTCGCAGTTGTCCGTGGAACTGGACCGCCGGACCAACGTGGCACGCGACGAGCAGTACATGACCGCCGTCGACGGCGTGTTCTCGTGCGGTGACGCCGGCCGGGGCCAGTCCCTGGTGGTGTGGGCGATCGCCGAGGGTCGCGCGTGCGCGGCCGAGGTTGAGCGTCACCTGACCGGGCAGACGCGTTTGCCGCAACCGGTGACGCCGTCGGAACGGGCCATTGATTTGAGCCTTTAGCTAAAGCGGGGCAAACCGGCTACCAAGCCGTATCAATCCGTTGCCCCCGTTGCTAAGCTGGAAATCGAATTCCGGCAAAGTGGCCGTGCTGGAGCAGCTTCGCGCTGTTTCAACGCGGCCACTTTGTTGTTTTCCCCCTGTAGTCTCCGACCGAAAGGGATTCACCCATGCGTCGAGCGAAGATCGTGGCCACCATTGGCCCGGCTATTTCCTCGTACGAGCACATCACCCAGGCCATTCAGGCCGGTATGAATGTGGCTCGCCTGAACATGAGCCACGGTGATCACAACGTTCACAACGCCTCCTACGAGAACCTGCGACGGGCCAGCCAAGAACTCGAAACCACGGTGGCCATCCTCGCTGACCTGCAGGGCCCCAAGATTCGTCTGGGCAATTTCGCCAACGGTCCGTACAACCTGGAGGTGGGGGACACCTTCTCCATCACCACCGAGGATGTCGAGGGTTCCCAGGACCTGTGCTCCACCACCCACAAGGGACTGCCCGGTGACGTCAACGTGGGCGACCCGCTGTTGATCGATGACGGCAAGGTGGCGCTCAAGGCCACCAAGGTCACCGACACCACGGTTGAGACCGAGGTGGTTGTGGGTGGGCCGGTGTCCAACCACAAGGGCATCAACCTCCCCGGCGTGGCCGTCAACGTTCCCGCGCTGAGCGAGAAGGACGAGGACGACCTGCGATGGGCCTTGCAGCGCGGCGTGGACATCATCGCCTTGTCCTTCGTGCGTGACGCCAAGGACATCGCCCGCGTGCACGAAATCATGAAGGAAGAGGGCCGGAAGATTCCGGTCATCGCCAAGATCGAGAAGCCGCAGGCCGTGGACAGCCTCCACGAAATCATCGACGCGTTCGACGGCATCATGGTTGCCCGTGGCGACCTGGGCGTGGAGCTGCCGCTCGAGGCAGTGCCGATCGTGCAGAAGCGCGCCATTGAGTTGGCCCGCCGCTGGGCCAAGCCCGTGATCGTGGCCACCCAGGTGCTCGAGTCCATGATCGACAACCCGCGCCCCACCCGCGCCGAGGCCTCCGACTGCGCCAACGCCGTGCTCGACGGTGCGGATGCGGTCATGCTTTCCGGTGAGACCTCCGTGGGTAAGTACCCGGTCCAGACCATTGAGACAATGGCCAAGATCATCGAGGCGACCGAGACACAGGGCATGGATCGCATGCCTCCTCTGGGCACCGAGCCCCGCACCCGCGGCGGCGCAGTGACCCGCGCGGCCGTGACCATGGCTCGCCAGCTGGACGTGAACTACATCTGTACGTTCACCCAGTCCGGTGATTCGGCGCGTCGCCTGTCCCGCTTGCGCCCCAGCCGCCCGATCCTGGCATTCACCCCCGTGCAGAACGTGATGGCGCTGCTGTCGCTGCTGTGGGGTGTGCACCCCATCATGGTCGAGCAGGTGCACCACACTGACGAGATGACCAAGCAGGTGGACCACTACATGCTCGAGAAGGGCCTGGCCGGTCCCGACGATCTGGTGATCATCTGCGCCGGCTCGCCCCCGGGCGTGGCCGGTTCCACCAACCTGGTCAAGGTCCACCGCGTGGGCGACCTCGACGACGCCGGCGAGGCTCCGGCCCGCGAACAGCACGAGCGTGTCGGCCCGTGGCGCGAGAGCCTTCCCGGTTCCGCGGCGTGGCGCGAGCCGTGATCGGTTAGTTCCTCGCGTTGACGGACGACGGCGGTCCAGGCACCCAGGTGCCGGGGCCGCCGTCGGCGTGTGTGCGGTGGGTTTCACGGCGGTTGGCCCTGGATTCTCATGCCGGTACCCCTCTCTCGGTTCCCTGCCTTCGGTGCCCTTCCCAGGGTGGCTCCGGGCCCCTGCGTGACATGTGGTGCGCCGTCAGAACCGTGCCGCACACCTGATGCGTCGTTAGAACCCTTCAGCGGCTTCACGAGGGTTCTTACGAAACATCAGCCGTGATGAATGGTTCCAATAGCGCCTGACGTGCGCACGAGAAACGGTTGTGATTCCCTCAGCTGCGTGAGGCATTCAGGTGGGCGTCCTTGACCTGAACATTTGGGGCACGGGTTCGTAACCTGATCCTTCGCCACGCATTCCTGGCAGAGGTTCGTAGCATTGACGGGGTTTGAGCGGCGAACCTCGTCCCCAAATGTCGACCGTGCGATTCTCTGCCCCAGATGCTCACGGCCGTGGGTTCTGGAAAAGTTCTCGGGTTCATTGCGGGCCCCAGATCTCTGCGTGTCCCTCTTAACGCGTTCCCGGTCGCCGCTGACGCCGTCACCACACCCAGGTTCCGTCCGCGGTCACACCGGGATTCCGACGCCGACGACGGCGCCGCCGCACCGAGGTTCCCTCCTCGGCCACGCCGAGATTCCGCCGACGACGCCGCCTCGCCACGATTTCACCACCGCCCGGTGACATTCTGGGCGCCTTGAGAACCCCTTGTTACATCTGATGCGCCGTTAGGACCTTTTGGGGGAGCTGGAAAGGCTCCAAGGACACATGAGGTGCGGGGGAGGGTTCGTAGGGCACTTGGAACGCGTGCGACGTGGCACGGTGCGAACGAAAAATCCCCGGAACAGGTGCCTGTTCCGGGGATCATCTGGTGCCCAAGGTGGGACTCGAACCCACACATGTTTCCATACTGCATTTTGAGTGCAGCGCGTCTGCCAATTCCGCCACTTGGGCAAGTGTGATGCAGATTCACAACGCATAGCTGTGAGCAGCGGATAACAGCTTACACGATGAGCGGTAGGCTGAAGACCAACGCACCGTGCACGGCCCGTCGTGTGGCGTGTCTCATGCCTGACCTGTCGCGATGGCGTGGTTTGATGCGGTGTTCAGTTTGATTCCCCTGCTAACCAAGGAGTTCCCCCGTGACGGAATCGCCGGAAGCGACTACTCCCGCTCCCTCGAGTGCCCCCGCCAAGACCGTTGTGGTCGCCGAGGACGAAGCCCTGATCCGCATGGACATCGTCGAGATGCTCCGCGAGGCCGGTTACAACGTGGTGGCCGAGGCCGAGAACGGTCAGCGCGCGGTGGAACTCGCCCGTGAACACACCCCCGACCTGGTCCTGATGGACGTGAAGATGCCCGTCATGGACGGCATCACAGCTGCCGAGCAGATCGCCGAGGAACGCGTTGCCCCGGTGGTGCTGCTGACCGCGTTCAGTCAGCGAGAACTGGTGGAACGTGCTCGCGAGGCGGGCGCCATGGCTTACGTGGTCAAGCCCTTCACCGTGGACGACGTGGTGCCGGCGATCGAGATCGCCATGTCCCGTTTCGAGGAGATCGCGGCGCTCGAGAACGAGGTTGCGGACATGAAGGAACAGTTCGCCACGCGCAAACTCGTGGAACGCGCCAAGTCCTTGCTGCAGACCAAGATGGGCCTGTCCGAACCCGAGGCATTCCGCTGGATCCAGAAGACGTCCATGGACCGTCGACTCTCCATGCGCGAGGTCGCCGAGGCGATCATCAACCAGGTGGCCTGATCGCTCGCTCCTTCGAGCGTTCCGGATGAACGCCTAGGATGGACGGGTGAGTGAGACGAGCGACGCCCAGACCAACGCAAGCCAGGAAACCTCCGCTGATCCCGTGGTGGTGATCGGGGAGAAAACCGATTCCCCCCAAGAGATCACACTGCCGGCCACGGTCAGCCGCCCGGAGCAGCGACTTCTCTTGATCGACGGCCATTCGTTGGCTTTCCGTGCCTTCTTTGCGCTGTCACGTGCCGCCGAGTACGGCAACGGCCCTGCCTTCGTGACCTCCGAGGGCGTGCACACCGAGGGCGTTTACGGTTTCGTGAACACCATGGTCAAGCTGATTCGCGATTATCAGCCCACGCACCTCATCGTCTCCTTCGATCTCGAGGGTCCCACGCTGCGTTCCCAGGAGTACGGCGATTACAAGGGTGGCCGTGACGAGACTCCGGAGGAGTTCCACGGTCAGGTTCCCAATATCGAACGCATTCTCAAGGCGCTCGGCGTTCCTGTGGTCACGCTCGAGGGCTACGAGGCCGACGACGTTCTGGCCACCTTGGCCACGCGCGGTGCCGCTGAGGACTTCGAGGTCCTTGTGTTCTCCGGTGATCGTGACGCATTCCAGATGGTCAATGACCACGTGAACATCGTGTACCCCGGCCGCACCCCGTCCGACCTGCGGCGCATGGATGCCCAGGCCGTGTACGAGAAGTACAAGGTGGCCCCTCAGAACTATCCGGACCTCGCCGCCCTCACGGGTGAGCAGGCGGACAACCTTCCCGGGGTTCCCGGTGTGGGTCCCGGCTTCGCGGCCAAGTGGATCACCTCCTACGGAACCGTGGAGTCCGTGCTCGAGCACGCGGACAAGATCACCGGTAAGAAGGGTGAGGCGCTGCGCGAGAACGTGGAGCTCGTCCGCCGCAACCGCAAGCTCAACCGTCTGGAGACGGATCTCGACCTCGACATCGACTTCGAGCGTGCCGCGCTTCCGACTCCGGATACCGACAAGGTGGACGAGGTCTTCGACGAGCTCGAATTCGGCTCCGGTCTGCGCGGCCGCCTGCTCGACGCCTTCGACACCGCTGACGGCGGCCCCAGCTCGGACGCTCCCCAGGTCAGCGCGGTGCACCGCGTCTCCACGGTGGAGCAGTGGCAGGAATGGCTCGAGGAGAACAAGGACTCCGAATCTCCCGCGGTGGTGCGGCGTCTGCTGCCGGACCCCAAGGCGGCGTCGGGAGGAGAGGTCACGGCACTGGTGTTCACCGCGAACACCGCGGCCGTGGTCGACCTGGTCGCGGCGGATCAGGACCTGGCCAACGCGGTGGATCAGTGGCTCGAGGACGACCGGCAGCTCAAGATCGTGGACGGTCTCAAGGACCTGTTCCACGGCCTGGTGGATCGCGGCATCACCTTGGACGGCGTGTACGACGACGTCCAGCTGTCCGGTTATCTCGTACGTCCCGCGCTGCGCAGCTACGACCTCGAGGCCCAACTGGCCCAGCACCTGGAACTCGAGGTGCCCGACGTCGGTGATGCGGCGGCGTCGTCGGCCAAGGGTAAGGCGGCACAGACCGAACTGGATCTGGGCGAGGACAAGGGCTTGGACGCCGTCCCGGACGAGGTCTTGGAACGTGAAGCGAGCCTGGGTGCGGCGTGCGCCCAGCTGAGTGCCCATTTGCGTGCCCTGCTCGAGGCGGACGGCCAGTTGCCGCTGCTGGAAGAACTCGAGATGCCCCTGGCCGTGATCCTGGCGCGCATGGAGAACGTGGGAATCGCGATCGACCGACCCGCTATCGACCAGTTGTACAAGGATCTGCAACAGCCCATCGACCAGAACAAGGAGATGGCGCAAGCGCAGATCGAAGGAACCGTCAATCTGGGCTCGCCCAAACAGTTGCAAGCGGTGATGTTCGAGGAACTGGGACTGCCCAAGACCAAGAAGACCAAGACCGGTTACACGACCGACGCCGCGGCGGTGGCGGATCTGCTGGGCCGCGTGGATCCCGAAACGCAGGGCTCCCGGTTCCTGGTGGCGCTCATGAACTGGCGCGAGTACTCCAAGCTCAAGCAGATCGTGGAGGGCCTGCGCAAGGCGATCGCGGACGACGGCCGGATCCACACGACCTACATGCAGACCGTCGCCGCCACGGGGCGTCTCTCCTCGACCGATCCCAACCTGCAGAACATCCCGGTGCGCACCGAGCAGGGACAGCGCATCCGCGACGTGTTCGTGGTCGGTTCGGATGAAGAGGGCCCGTTCGAAACCCTCATGACGGCGGACTACTCGCAGATCGAAATGCGCATCATGGCGCACCTGTCCGGGGACGAGGCGCTCATCGAGGCGTTCCGGGCGGGGGAGGACCTGCACCGATTCGTGGGTTCGCGCGTGTTCAATGTGGCCCCGGAAGAGGTCACAGCGCAGATGCGCTCCAAGGTCAAGGCCATGAGCTACGGCCTGGTCTACGGGCTCAGCTCCTACGGACTGTCCCAGCAGCTCAATATCCCGGTGGACGAGGCTCGGACCATGATGAGCGAGTACTTCGAACGGTTTGGCGGTGTGCGTGACTTCCTCCGCGGTGTCGTGGACGAGGCCCGCGAGAAGGGGTACACGGAAACGATCGAGGGACGCCGGCGTTACCTCCCGGAGCTCACGAGTGACAACCGATTGGCGCGCCAGTCCGCCGAGCGTGCCGCGCTCAACGCACCCATCCAGGGCTCCGCGGCCGACATCATCAAGAAAGCGATGATCGGCGTGGACCGCGCCCTCAACGACCAGGATCTCCGGTCGCGCGTGCTCCTGCAGGTTCACGACGAACTGATCGTGGAGGTCTCACCGGGCGAGGCGGAGGCCGTGGAGAAGATCCTGCGTGAAGAGATGGCCGGCGCCGCAGAGCTGACGGTCCCACTGGATGTCAACGTGGGCACCGGCCGCACCTGGCACCAAGCCGCGCACTAATACATGTTCGCCCCACCCCAGGAGGAATTCCGTATGAACACGCATCCGGCCAACGAGCCCCGGACCGAGCAGTACCACGCCAAGGGCAACACCTATCAGGTGAAGTGCTTCGGCGCGGGGCCCGGCGGGGTGGACGAGAATGCCGAGGCGGTCGAGTGGCTGCGTGCCGTGAATCAGGGTTTCCACGGCCCGGAACCCTCCCAGGATTCCCTTGCGAAAGATCTCGAGTGGCTCCACGGTGAACGGGTGCGGCTGCGTGCCGTTTACAGCGAAGACCCGGTGCCCACGGCCGCACTGGGGGCGGACCGACCGGTGGCCACGTACTGTTCGTGGAATTCGAGCCTCACCCTGGGGTCCGACACCCAACTTCCGGCGTGGTTGGTGTCCGAGGTGACGGTGCGCCCCACCCACGCTCGCCGAGGAATCCTGCGCCGGATGATGACCGCAGATCTCACCGAAGCGCACGATGCCGGGTTCGCGATCGCCGCGCTCACGGCCTCCGAAGCGACCATCTACGGTCGGTTCGGTTTTGGTGCGGGCACCTTCAACACCGAGGTCGCGGTCGCTGCGGAGTCTGGCTTGAAACTCAAGGCCCCGTCCGTGGGGCGCGTGGAGATGGCCGACAACCAGGCGGTTGCCCAGCTGGCTCCGCAGATCTTCGAGGAGTTCCACAAGCTCACCCCTGGCTCCCTGACACGCACCAGCAAGTGGTGGGACTACGTGAGCGGCCAGTTCGACTGGCACATCGGCAAGGCTGACCCCGAGATCCGCACGGCGGTCCACTATGACGAGACCGATCGGGCGGACGGTTACGTCAGCTACAAGTTCGTGCGCGGTAATGGCTTCAAGGGCACCCTCGACGTGGTGGACCTGGTCTCGCCCAGCGCCCAGGTTCGCATTGCCCTGTGGGAGTACCTGTGCGGGTTGGATCTGGTCACCGAGGTACGGCACCGCAACGCGCAGATGGAAGATCCGCTGATGTGGGGCATGGTCGACATGGCCGACTACGAGGTGCGTAAGCGTTACGAACGCCTGTGGTTGCGCGTCCTGGACCCGGTCGCCGCGCTGTCCGCGCGGCCCTATCGATCGCACCGCAAGGTCACCGTGTCGCTTGTGGATTCGCTCGGTTTCGCGGACGGGCTCTACACGATCGACACGACCGGCGATCAACCCGTGGTCGAGCGAGTGGGGGACCGGCCCCGCACGGACGACGACGCCGCGGGCAAGTCCATGCCGCGTGTCGAGTTACCCGACGGCGCTGACGTGGCCATGAACATTGACGCTCTGGGATCGCTGTACCTGGGCGCGGTCAAGGCGTCCACCCTCTACTACGCCGGATTGATCAAGGTGCGGAACCTGGATGCCCTGGACGATCTGCAGTCTCTGATGTCCACGTCCGATCACCCGTATTGCATCTCGCCGTTCTGAGTAGCTTGAACCGCTTGCGCTTGAAGCCTAGAATGGTGCAGTGCGTATTCATTCGCGCGCCCAAAGCACGTTTCGTTCACTGCACTACGCGTCTTACAAGACACGAGCGGTGAACACAGACCATTCAAACTAATCCATCGGAGTCCCTACTACATGACCACCACCACCCCGCAGGTTGCCGTCAACGACATCGGAACTGAAGAGGATTTCCTCGCCGCTGTCGACGCAACCATCAAGTACTTCAACGACGGCGACCTCGTGGAAGGCACCGTCGTCAAGGTCGACCGCGACGAGGTCCTCTTGGACATCGGCTACAAGACCGAAGGCGTAATCCCCTCTCGCGAGCTGTCCATCAAGCACGACATCAACCCTGACGATGTTGTTGCCGTGGGTGATGAGGTCGAGGCTCTGGTTCTCACCAAAGAGGACAAAGAAGGTCGCCTGATCCTCTCCAAGAAGCGCGCTCAGTACGAGCGTGCCTGGGGCGACATCGAGAAGGTCAAGGAAGAAGACGGCGTCGTCACCGGTACCGTCATCGAGGTCGTCAAGGGCGGCCTCATCCTGGACATCGGCCTGCGCGGCTTCCTGCCCGCCTCCCTGGTCGAGATGCGTCGCGTCCGCGACCTGGCCCCCTACATCGGCCAGCAGCTCGAAGCCAAGATCATCGAGCTGGACAAGAACCGCAACAACGTGGTCCTGTCCCGCCGTGCATGGCTCGAGCAGACCCAGTCCGAGGTTCGCGCCAACTTCCTGCAGCAGCTGCAGAAGGGCCAGGTTCGCACCGGCACCGTGTCCTCCATCGTCAACTTCGGTGCCTTCGTGGACCTCGGTGGCGTCGACGGCCTGGTGCACGTGTCCGAGCTGTCCTGGAAGCACATCGACCACCCCTCCGAGGTCGTCGAGGTTGGCCAGGAAGTCACCGTCGAGGTTCTCGATGTGGACATGGACCGCGAGCGCGTTTCGCTGTCCCTCAAGGCCACCCAGGAAGATCCCTGGCAGCTGTTCGCTCGCACCCACGCTCTGGGCCAGGTTGTCCCGGGCAAGGTCACCAAGCTCGTTCCCTTCGGTGCGTTCGTTCGCGTCGAAGACGGCATCGAGGGCCTGGTGCACATCTCCGAGCTGGCACAGCGCCACGTGGACATGGCCGAGCAGGTCGTCTCCGTCAACGAGGAACTGTTCGTCAAGGTCATCGACATCGACCTGGACCGTCGCCGCATCTCGCTGTCCCTGAAGCAGGCCAACGAGGGTGTGGACCCCGAGTCCACCGAGTTCGATCCCGCTCAGTACGGCATGGCTGCCGAGTACGACGAGCAGGGCAACTACAAGTACCCCGAGGGCTTCGATCCCGAGACCAACGAGTGGATCGAGGGCTACGAGGAACAGCGCGCCGCGTGGGAGGAGCAGTACGCTCAGGCCCAGGCCCGCTGGGAGGCGCACAAGGAGCAGGTGCGCAAGCACCTGCAGGAAGACCAGGATGCGGCGACCACCTCGTCCTCCTCGTCCTCCCCGAGCCACTCCTCCGGCCCCACGAGCTACTCCTCCGAGGCTCCGGCCGAGGACGCCGGGACGCTCGCGTCCGACG
>JAFAAV010000140.1 GCA_023426375.1 Actinomycetes bacterium
AACCAGTCGCCGTCCGCGGAGAAGGAACCCGGGCGTGGCTGATCCGGCGAGCTACAAACCGGCTCGCCAGGACATCCCCACCAACCCCGGGGTTTACCGTTTCCGGGACGAGCACGGTCGCGTCATCTACGTGGGCAAGGCCAAGAATCTCCGTAACCGGGTGTCCTCCTATTTCGCGCCGTTGCATCAACTTTCGCCCAAGACTCGAGCGATGGTCACCACCGCGGCCGCCGTTCAATGGACGGTGGTCGGATCCGAGTTCGAGTCCCTGCAGCTCGAGTACACGTGGATCAAGGAATTCTCACCGCGCTTCAACATCGCTTACCGGGATGACAAGTCCTACCCGTACTTGGCGATCACCATGGCGGAGTCTGTACCGCGCGCCATGGTCATGCGCGGGGACAAGAAACCGGGTAACCGGTACTTCGGCCCGTACTCCCAGGCGTGGGCCATCCGTGAAACCTTGGACGCTCTGTTGCGCGTGTTCCCCGTGCGGACCTGCACCAAGGGTGTGTTCCAACGGGCCGAACGGACCGGGCGCCCGTGTCTACTCGCCCACATCGACAAATGCTCTGCGCCGTGCGTGGGCACCATTTCCCGCGAGGACCACCGGGCGCTGGCCGAGGATCTGTGCCGTTTCATGTCCGGACACGCCAAGCCGTACATCCGTGAACTCGGCCGGCAAATGCAAGAGGCGTCCGAACGGATGGATTTCGAGACCGCGGCCGCCCGGCGCGATGACGTGGTGGCCTTGGAGAAGGCCTTCGAACGCAACACGGTGGTGCTGTCCGACAACACGGACGCGGACTTCTTCGCCCTCGCGGAGGACGAGCTGGAAGCCGCCGTCCAGGTGTTCTACGTGCGTGGCGGGCGTATCCGCGGTCAGCGCGGTTGGATCACCGAGAAGGTCGAGGAAGTCTCGACCGGCGAGTTGGTCGAACACCTCCTGCAGCAGGCCTACGGTGAAGCCACCGTGGAATTGAATCCCACCCAGCGGCGGGGGAGGAAGGCCGCTCAGCAGGGCAGCCAGGACACCGTGGCCAAGCATCGCCGCACCGCCGAACTCGCGTACCGCCAGGACACCGTGCCGCGCACGGTGTACGTGTCCACGGAACCGGAACAAGCACCGCAACTCGAGAACTGGCTGAGCGAACTGCGCGGTTCCCGCGTGACCATTTCCGTTCCGCAACGCGGGGACAAGGCCCAACTGCTCGAAACCGTGTCCGAGAACGCCCGCCAAGCACTGGCGCTGCACAAGTCCCGCCGAGCGGGGGACCTGACCACGCGGTCCGCCTCCCTGCAACAGCTGCAGGAAGCACTGGATCTGCCCGATGCCCTGATGCGCATCGAGTGCTACGACATCTCCCACGTGCAAGGCACCAACGTGGTCGCCTCCATGGTGGTCTTCGAGGACGGCCTGCCGCGCAAGGGGGAGTACCGCAAGTTCTCGATCACCGGCGATGCCGCCCGCGACGACACGGCCTCCATGTACGACGTGATCCACCGGCGTTTCACGCGCCACCTCGAACAGCAGCGCAAAGCTGCCGAACGAGGCGTGACCACGGGTGAAGTCACCGCCGAACAGGCCGAAGAGGACAACGCACGGGTCTTCGCCTACCCGCCCAATCTGGTGATCGTGGACGGCGGTCCGCCCCAGGTCGCCGCGGCCCAACGTGCTTTGGACGATCTGGGAATCACCGATGTGTACGTGGTGGGTCTGGCCAAACGACTCGAGGAAGTCTGGCTGCCGGACGACGAGTTCCCGCTCATCCTGCCCCGCGCCTCGGACGGTCTCTATCTGCTGCAGCGCGTGCGCGACGAGGCCCACCGGTTCGCGATCAAGTTCCACCGGGAGAAGCGCTCCAAATCCATGACCGTGTCCACTTTGGATGCGGTTCCTGGACTGGGCCCCGCCAAGCACAAGGCCCTCATGAAGCACTTCGGATCCGTCAAGAAACTACGAGCCGCCACCGCGGATGAGATCGCTGAGGTCAAGGGTTTCGGCCCGGGCCTGGCCGAGCGAGTGGTGGCTGCGCTGGGAGGCGGGGAAGCGCCGTCGGCGGCGGTGGACGTGGGAACGGGGGAGTTGCTCGATTGAAACTGGACTACCCTGGGAGCGGACCCATTGCAGGCAAACAGTCAGGCGGCGCAGACGGACATGAGTAATCCAACTCCTGAGTCGGATTCCCCCACCCCCCAACTGCAACCGGTTAAACCACCCACCTCCGAACTTCTGATCGTCACCGGTATGTCCGGTGCCGGTCGTTCCACGGCTGCCAATGCGCTCGAGGACCTGGGTTGGTACGTGGTGGACAATTTGCCACCCCAGATGCTCAGTACCTTGGCGGATCTGGTGGCCCGCACCCCGGAGACCCTGCCCAAGCTGGCGGTGGTCATCGACGTGCGTGGCAAGGCCTTGTTCAACGACATGCGAGAGACACTCGCGGCGCTGGAGAACTCCGGGGTGGAGTTCTCGGTGCTGTTCCTGGACGCCTCGGACGAGGTGCTGGTGTCACGCTACGAGCATCAGCGCAGGCCGCACCCGCTGCAGGCCGGCGGGCGCATCCTGGACGGCATCAAAGCCGAACGGTCCTTGCTCCAGGATCTGCGGGAATCCTCGGATTCGGTGCTGGACACCTCATCGTTCAACGTGCACGCGCTCACCCGCGCGGTGGCCGACATGTTCTCGACCAATGGTCCCGTGGTGTTGCGGTTGACCGTCATGAGTTTTGGCTTCAAGTACGGCGTACCCGCGGATGCGAATTTCGTGGGGGACGTCCGTTTCATCCCCAACCCGCACTGGGTTCCCGCCCTGCGTCCGCGCACCGGCAAGGACCCCGAGGTGCGGGACTACGTATTCGGCCACACCGGCACGGCCACGTTCGTCGATCGTTTCATCTCCATGCTGGAGCCGGTGTTCGCCGGGTACCGCACGGAGAACAAGCACTACGCAACCATCGCGATCGGTTGTACGGGAGGTAAGCACCGTTCCGTGGCGGTCACCGAAGAAATCGCCAAGCGGCTGAGCAAGTCCCCGCGCGTGACCGTCAACATCCAACACCGAGACATGGGGCGCGAGTAGTCGCAGACCCGGTGCCCTAGACCATACGGACCACTATGAGTAACTTTCCTTCGACCGGCGCGTTGCCGAGGCTGCCCTTGAGCACCCGGCGCGACGTCGACCCGTACCATTCCCTGGATCCCGCCGCGCGCGAGGGCCTCACCGACGCCGATTCGGTGGTCGCCCTGGGCGGCGGGCACGGGCTCTCGGCGAGCCTGTCCGCGCTCCGCCTGCTCGCACCGGCCGTCACCGCCGTGGTCACGGTCGCCGACGACGGCGGATCGTCCGGTCGGTTGCGCAACGAGATGGATGTGCTGCCTCCTGGGGATCTGCGGATGGCGCTGGCCGCGCTGTGCGACGACTCGCAGTGGGGCCGCACGTGGCGGGATGTCATGCAGCACCGTTTCAGTAATGCCGAGCACCCCAACGAGGGGCTCGACAATCACGCGCTGGGCAATCTGCTGATCGTGACCCTGTGGGAGCTGCTGGACGACCCCGTGGACGGACTGCGTTGGGCCGGTGCTCTGTTGGGGGCCAGGGGACAGGTATTGCCCATGTCCCGTGAACCGCTCGTGATCGAAGGCGATATCGCACCCAATTCTGACCCCACCAAGCCGTGCCCGCCCGAGCTCATCACGCGCACGGTCACGGGTCAATCGTTGCTGGCGAAACAGGCGGACGTGTGCAACGTGCGCCTCAATCCCCATGACGCGCAGGCCTGCCCCGAAGCGGTGGAGGCCATTGATCAGGCGGCGTGGGTGGTGCTCGGACCCGGTTCGTGGCACACCTCTGTTCTGCCCCACCTCTTGCTCCCGGGGCTACGGGATGCGATTTGCAAGTCCCCGGCCAAGCGACTGGTCACCCTGAACCTGTCCCGCGATTCCGAGACCCTCGGGATGAGCACGGCCGACCACCTGCGGGTGTTGGCCCGCTACGCACCCGAACTCCGCTTGGACGCCGTGCTGGCGGATCCCACCGCGGCCGAGTCCCCGCACGACGTCGAAATGGCGGCCGCGCAACTGGGTGCCAAGGTGCACTGGGCGGATCTGCGCGACAACGACGGTTCGGCCGTGCACAACCACTTCAAGCTGGCTGCGGCCTACCAAAAAATTATGAAGGCGGACGGCTGAGCACCGATCACATCGGTATCCCGTTCCTCGATCACTCACAAGGAGACGTTCTCTCATGGCATTGACCGCATCGGTCAAAGACGAACTTGCGCACCTGCAGGTCAAAAAATCCTCGGTCCGGGGAGCGGAGCTCTCGGCCCTGCTGCGTTTCGCGGGCGGACTGCACATCGTGGGCGGCAGGATCGTGATCGAAGCGGAAGTGGACACCGAAGCCACCGCGCGCCGCACCGCACGCACCATTGACGAGGTCTACGGACACGGCACGGAGTTGGGCGTGATGTCCGGCAACGGGCTGCGCCGAGACCGGACCTGGATCGTGCGCGTTGCCCGCGACGGTGAGGCCCTGGCCCGCCGCACCGGTTTGCTGGACGCCCACGGTCGCCCGGTGCGTGGCCTCCCGCCGGCGGTGGTCAACGGAACCGTTGAGGATGCTGCCGCCGTGATGCGCGGCGCGTTCCTTGCGCACGGCTCCCTGACGGAACCGGGGCGTGCCGCGGCCATGGAGTTCACGTGCCCCGGGCCCGAAGCCGCCCTTGCTCTCGTGGGTGCTGCCCGTCGCCTAGATGTCCTGGCCAAGGCGCGGCAGGTTCGTGGCATCGACCGCGTGGTCGTGCGCGACGGTGACACGATCGCCGCGCTGCTCACCCGCATGGGAGCGCACCAGACGCTGTTGCAGTGGGAGGACCGCCGCATGCGCAAGGAGGTCCGAGCCACGGCCAACCGACTCGCGAACTTCGACGACGCCAATTTGCGCCGTTCCGCACAGGCCGCCGTCACCGCGGGTGCCAAAGTGGAACGTGCGCTCGAATTGCTCGGTGACGAGGCTCCGGACCACCTGCGCGCGGCGGGCAAGCTGCGCGTGGCTAATAAGCAGGCGAGCTTGGACGAGCTGGGCCGCTTGTCCGATCCGCCGCTCACCAAGGACGCAATTGCCGGACGCATCCGTCGACTGCTCGCCATGGCCGATCGCCGCGCGGAAGAGCTGGGCGTTCCCAATACGAGCGAGTTCGCGGCGGCAGCGGGGCTGTCACAGCGGCGGTGACAATAGCACGCCCTTGCTAACGGGAAGTTAATGTTGGTTTATGTGGGAATTGATCGCCCTCAGCGTTCAAATTTCGACGGATGCACTGTGAAACACCCGGGTATCTCGATAGAATAGACGCGGTAGAACAGCTCGGACCTCAAAACCTGAGAACCGACAGATGTTGGAATCTTACCGATCGTGACCGATCCAACATTGGGTCTCTCCGAGGCCCGAATACCGACATTGTCAATGACAAGAGGAGATCGCAGTGACCATCAAGGTTGGCATCAACGGCTTCGGACGTATCGGACGCAGCTTCGCTCGCGCCCTGCAGACGCAGCACGGACACAACATTGAACTCGTGGCCGTCAACGACTTGACCGATCCCGAGACCTTGAAGCACTTGTTCGAGTTCGACTCGGTCATGGGCCGCGTCAACGCTGATGTCTCCCTCGAGGGCGACGTCATGAAGGTCGACGGCCATGAAATCAAGTTCCTGGCTGAGAAGGACCCCTCCAAGTTGCCTTGGGGCGAGCTCGGCGTGGACATCGTGGTGGAGTGCACCGGCAAGTTCACCAAGGGCCCGCAGATGCAGGCGCACCTGGACGCCGGCGCCAAGAAGGTCATTCTCTCCGCTCCGGGCAAGGAAGTTGACGGTACCTTCGTGTACGGCGTCAACGAGAAGGACTACGACCCCGAGACCATGAACCTGATCTCGGCCGCGTCCTGCACCACCAACTGCCTGGCTCCGCTGGCCAAGGTCATCAACGACGAGTTCGGCATTCAGCGCGGTCTGATGACCACCATTCACGCTTACACCGGCGATCAGCGCCTGCACGACGCTCCCCACAAGGACCTGCGCCGCGCCCGCGCTGCAGCTCTGAACATGGTTCCCACCACCACCGGTGCTGCCGCAGCCGTTGGCTTGGTGCTCCCGGAGCTCAAGGGCAAGCTGGACGGTTTCGCCGTTCGCGTTCCCACCCCCACCGGTTCCATCGTTGACCTCACCGTGGACGTCGAGAAAGACGTCACCGTGGAGTCCGTCAACGCCGCCGTCAAGAAGGCCGCCGAGGGCGACTTCAAGGGCATCATCGAGTACTCCGAAGAGGCTCTGGTCTCCAAGGACATCGAGGGCTACGACGTCTCCACCGTGTTCGACGCCCCGCTGACCAAGGTCGTGGACAACCAGGTCAAGGTCATCGCCTGGTACGACAACGAATGGGGCTACACCATCCGTTTGGTCGACTTTGTGTCGTTCGTGGCAGATAAGCTCTGAGTTAGACCTTTGAGCGGCGCCGATGCCCTGTGGGTATCGGCGCCGTTTTCATAGGGACCTGTTTCTCACTGGAAGGGATGAACCGGACATGGCCAAATCACTGGACGAACTGATTTCTGAGGGGGTCTCCGGCCGACGCGTGCTCGTCCGCTCGGACCTCAACGTGCCCCTGGACGGCACCACCGTGACCGACGACGGCCGCGTGCGCGCCTCGTTGCCCGTGCTCACCAAACTGGCCAAGGCCGGCGCCCGAGTGATTGTCATGGCCCACCTGGGACGCCCCAAGGGTCAGGTCGATCCCAAGTACTCGATCGCCCCGGCCGCACAGAAGCTGGATGAACTCTCCGAGGTGAGCGTCAAGGTCGCGACCGACGTGGTCGGCCAGGACGCACAGGCCAAGGCGGAAGCCCTCCAGGACGGTGAGATCCTCGTGATCGAGAACGTCCGCTACGACGCTCGCGAGACCTCCAAGGACGACGCCGAGCGTCAGGAGTTCGCCGCGGAGCTCGCCGCACTCACCGGAGACAACGGTGCCTACGTTGACGATGCCTTCGGTGCGGTTCACCGCAAGCACGCCTCCGTGTACGACATCGCCCAGAAGCTGCCGGGATACCTCGGGGATCTGGTGAAGAAGGAAGTCGACGTTCTCAAGAAGGTCATTTCCGATCCCGAGCGCCCCTTTGTGGTGGTCATGGGTGGTTCCAAGGTGTCGGACAAGCTGGCCGTGATCGAAAACCTGATCGGCAAGGCCGACTCCTTGCTCATCGGCGGCGGCATGGTCTTCACATTCCTCGCGGCTCAGGGCTACTCCGTGGGCGGCTCCCTGCTCGAGAAGGACCAGATCGAGACCGTCAAGGGTTACCTGGACAAGGCAGAAGCCGCCGGCACGGAGATCGTTCTGCCCGTGGACGTGGTCTACGCAGCCAAGTTCGACAAGGACGCCCAGAACGAGGTCCGTCCGGTCGAGGATATTGAAGGTGGCGAGATCGGCGATTCCGGTCTGGGTCTGGACATCGGTCCCGAGTCCGCCAAGATCTTCGCGGACAAGATCAAGTCCGCCAAGACCGTGTTCTGGAACGGTCCCGTGGGCGTGTTCGAGATGGCGGCCTTCGCCAACGGCACCAAAGCCGTTGCGGACGCACTGGTCTCCTCGGATGCCATGAGCGTGATCGGCGGCGGTGACTCCGCATCCGCCGTGCGCAACCTGGGCTACAGCGATGACCAGTTCGGGCACATTTCCACCGGTGGTGGCGCATCCCTCGAGTTCATCGAGGGCAAGGAGCTTCCGGGCGTGGTGGCCCTGGGCGCCTGAGCCAGCCCCACACCGAGAACGTGAGTGCCGCGCGGGGCCTGTGTTACGGCACGGGCTCCGCGTGGTTTTATTCGAAGGAGAAGCTATGACCAGTAAGACCGATGGAAACTTCGACCGCACGCCGTTGATTGCGGGCAACTGGAAGATGAACATGGACCACGCGCAGGGCATCGCTCTGTTGCAGAAGCTTGCGTGGACCCTCAAGGACGCCAAGCACGACTTCAAGCGCGTGGAGGTCGCCGTGTTCCCGCCGTTCACCGACCTGCGTTCGGTGCAGTCGCTGGTCGACGGGGACGGGCTGCAGATCGTGTATGGCGCCCAGGACCTCTCGGATCAGGATTCGGGTGCCTACACCGGTGATATCTCCGGTGAGTTCCTGGCCAAGCTGGACTGCACGTACGCTCTGATCGGCCACTCCGAGCGCCGCACCATTCACCACGAGTCGGATGAGCTGTGCCGCGACAAGGTGCGCGCCGCCATCCGTCACAAGCTGACTCCCATGCTCTGCATCGGCGAGGGCCTGGACGAGCGTCAGGCCGGAAATCACGTGGCCTTCACCCTGGAGCAGCTGCGCGGCAGTCTGGCCGAGCTCAACGAGAAGGAACTCGAGGGCTTGGTTGTTGCCTATGAGCCTGTGTGGGCCATCGGTACCGGTGAAGTGGCCGGCCCGGAGGATGCCCAGGAAATGGCGGCGGCCATTCGTGAGGAACTCGGCAAGCTTTATAGCGAGGACTTCGCGCAGGCCACCCGCATTCTCTACGGCGGCTCCGTGAAGTCCTCCAACGTGGCGAACATCTTGGGCGGTGCAGACGTGGACGGTGCCCTGGTAGGCGGCGCCAGCCTGGACGCCGAGGAGTTTGCTAAGATTGCACGGTTCGAGCAGCATCTGCTCAGCAACTAGACATTCCAGTGAGCGATCCGCGGTGAGACTCCGCGGCGCTCCTACGGTCGATCAGCGACTCCCGAGGAATTGAGGCTTTACGTGGAGCTCCTGCAGATTGTTCTGCAAGTGGTCATTGTGGTCACCAGCATCCTGTGCATCATGTTCGTCCTGCTCAACAAGGGCAAGGGCGGCGGTCTGTCCGACATGTTCGGTGGCGGCATGACCCAGTCCCTCAACACCTCCGGTGCAGCCCAGAAGAACGTGGTCCGCATGACCACCATCCTTGCGATCATTTGGGTTCTGGCCATTGTCGGATACGGGTTGTCGGTGCGGTTCGCCCCGCCCATGGTCTGATCGTCTGGTCTGATCAACGACCTCACTGCCAAGGCCCGGAGACTTCGGTCTCCGGGCCTTGTGCGTTTTACTCGCACAACGCCCGCGACACATCAGGTAGAGCTTCGCAGCTGACGACCGGTGGTGGGCACATTCCAGGCACGGGTTCGCAGCGGTGACAATAATGGCCGAGGTTCGCACGGTTACAACGGTTTTAGATGCGATCCTCTGCCAGAAATGTCTACCCACGTCTTAGGTGCCGCCGGAACCGTTGATGACATCTGACGCGTCGGTAGAACCCTTCTGAGCCTCGGGAAGGGTTCTACCGGCCCGTCATGTGTAGCGGTGGGTTCTCCCTGCACCTGAGGCACGTAGAAGTGAACAGGACGTGGAGAGGGAGAGGTCCTGTCTACGCTTCAGGCGCGGTGGAGGGCTCTAGCGCCGCCCAGGGTGCGCGGGAGTAACGCGGGCGCAGCACGGGTGCCTGAGCAAGAGCGGCCCCTTAGCCCTCTGGGTCCTGGGGGAGACCGGGGAGGGCATCCTCCGTTACCAGCAGAAGTGTCTCCTCGGTGCCGCGCACAGCGCTGCCGGGGGCGGACTGCGGGGTGGCCTCGGGATCGCGGATCGCGGCGAGGGCTTCGGCCTTGGCACTGCCTGCAACCAACAACCACACTCGATCCGCTGAGTTGATTGCGGGCAGGCTCATGGTCACACGCGTGGGAGGTGGCTTGGGGGAGTCGTTGACCGCCAGGACGGGGGTGTTGGTGACCGTCACTTCGTTGCGCCCCGGGAACAGGGAGGCCACGTGGGTGTCAGGACCCAGGCTGAGCAGTGCCAGGTCGAAGCGAGGCAATTCACCGTCCAGGCCCTCTTGCTGTGCGGCAGTGGCGAGTTCCTCGCGGTAGTCGGCTGCGGCTTCCTCCGCGGTGGCCATTTCATCAGACGCGGCGATGGGGTGAATGCGGTCCCATTCGAGATCCAACTGGCCCTGGGCGGCGTCGGCGGCCTGGACCCCGTTGCGTTCGGAATCGGAACCGGGGACGAAGCGTTCGTCCGACCACCAAATGTTGACGCGAGACCAGTCCACCAGGGCAGCGTCGGGGTCGTTGGCGACCGCCTGGATCACTTTGTTGCCCATGCTGCCGCCGGTGAGCACCAGGGTTGCCTCACCGCGCTCGTCCTGCGCTTGTTCGAGCACCGTGATCATCCGGCGGGAGGTCTCGTGGGCGAGCTGTTCCTGGCTGCCGTGGGGGACTATGCGGGCGTGGTTCACTGGGATACCTCTCCATCCATTGCGTCATCGACGGCTTCTTCCAACCGTGCGTTCACCAAGGCCTTGGTGATCACGTCGCCGTAAACTTCATCCGGGTCCAGCCGACGCAGTTCCTCGGCCAGGCACACGTTGAGATCGCGGACCGGCATGGCAATCTGCTGGTCGGGTTGACCGGGTTGCGTGAGCACGGCCACGGTGCTGCCCGGGCGGTGCAACTGAATGGGCCCGTCGTCGGTCACCAAAGTGACCCTGTCCATTCCGGGTCGATCGTTCTGGGTGATGAACTTGGCTTCGCACTGGAGCGCATTGGCCAGCCACACCCCCATGAGCACCACTGACGGGGAGCGCTCGGCTCCCTCGACAACGACCTCGCGGACCGGTACAGAACCGATCTGATCGAAGACCGCGGCCAGCTGGATCCGCCAACTCGTGATGCGTGTCCACGCGAGATCTGTGTCGCCGGGGCGGTATTGCTGGGACAACTGCTGAAGCGATTTGAACGGGTCGTCAGCGCGAGCCGAATCGGTGATCCGGCGGTGGGCAATCTTGCCGATCGACGAGTCACCGGGGGAGTCCGGGAAGTCGTGGGGCCACCAGGCGACGATGGGTGCATCCGGCAGCAACAGTGCGGAGATCAACGTTTCCGTGGGCTCGGCGAGCTCGCCGTAGCCGTGCAGGATGATCACTTCCGAGGCGCCCGCGTCCCCGCCCATGCGGAGCTGGGCGTCCAGGCGAGTGGCCTCGTTCTCGGAGTGCGCCACGTGCACGATGATCCGGCAGGGGTGCTCGTGGCTCGCGAAATTTGCGGCCTCGATCGCCATTTCCGAATGACCCGCGCGCGCCAGGATCACGAGGGTCAGCACACGTCCCAGCGTGACCACACCGTTCTCGTCTCGCAGCGAATGCAGCTTCTTCTCGATGATCGAGGTGGTGGTGTTTTCCATTTGTACGATCACGGTCGCCTCCAGACACGTCCGTCGCGAGCCATGAGCTTTTCCGCTGAGTCAGGACCCCAGGATCCCGGTGCGTAGGCGTCAGGCATGATGTGGTGCTCGGCCCAGTACTCCTCGAAGGGATCCAGGATCTTCCACGACAGTTCGACTTCAGAATGATCCGGGAACAGCGGCGGCTCACCCAGCAGCACATCCAGGATCAAGCGCTCATAGGCCTCAGGGCTGGACTCTGTGAACGCGTGACCGTAGCCGAAGTCCATGGTCACATCGCGGATTTCGGACTGCGTGCCGGGAACCTTGGATCCGAACCGAATGGTCACGCCCTCGTCCGGCTGAATGCGGATCACGATCGCGTTCTGCCCGAAATCGTCCTTGTCCGGGGAGCGGAACAGCAGGTTGGGTGACTTCTTGAAGACCACGGCGATTTCGGTCACGCGGCGTCCCAACCGTTTACCGGCTCGCAAGTAGAACGGGACTCCCGCCCAGCGGCGGTTGTTGATCTCCAACCGCAGAGCCGCATACGTCTCCGTGCGGGAATCGGCCGGAATGTCCTGTTCCTGGTGGAATCCCTTGACCTCCGCCCCGCCCTGCAAGCCGGCCGCATACTGTCCAAGGGCGGAATAGGCCCCGAGATCCTCAGGCAGGATCACGGATTCGAGGACCTTGGCTTTTTCCCGGCGCAGATGGTGCGCGGAGAACGCGGGCGGTTCTTCCATGGCCGTGAACGCGAGTAGCTGCAGCAAGTGATTTTGGATGACATCGCGCGCCGCTCCCACGCCGTCGTAGTAACCGGCGCGCGAGCCGATCCCGATGTCCTCCGCCATGGTGATCTGCACGTGATCCACGTAGCGGGTGTCCCACAGGGGCTCGAACATCTGATTGGCGAAACGCAGGGCCAGGATGTTCTGGACCGTTTCCTTGCCCAGGTAATGGTCGATGCGGAACACACTGTCCGCGGGGAACACGTGCTCCACAATGGCGTTGAGCTCGCGCGCAGATTCCAGATCGTGGCCGAACGGCTTCTCGATGACCACGCGCCGCCAGCCACGAGTGCCATTGCTCTCGGCCAGATCGTGGTCGGCGAGCTTCTGGCAGACCACTTCGAAGGCCTTGGGCGGGATCGACAGGTAGAACGCGTGGTTACCGCGCGTACCGCGGGATTCGTCAAGTTCGGAGAGGGTCTCGGCGAGCCGCTCGTACGCGGCGTCGTCGTCGAAATTACCGTGCACGAACCGCAGGCCGGACGCGAACTGGGCCCACATGTCCTCGTTGAACGGCGTACGTGCGTGGTCCGCAATCGATTCCTTGACGTACTCGGCGAACTGCGCGTCGTCCCAGTCGCGGCGGCCGAAACCGACCAGCGAGAACGAGGGCGGCAGCAAACCGCGGTTCGCCAGGTCGTACATGGCCGGCAGCAGCTTCTTCTTGGCCAGATCGCCCGTCACGCCGAAAAGCACCAAGGACGACGGCGCCGCGACTCGCGTCAGGCGCCGGTCCCGGGGATCCCGGAGCGGATTGCTGTTGTTGTGGTGAGGCACAATGCTCCCTGACTCATCCGGGCCAACGGACCGGGGCGTGACGACAAACGCGAAACGCCCCGGTCCGCGGCGACCGGAAAATAATGAATGGTAATGATCTTAGAGCTCGGTGGCGGCCTTCAGGAGCTGCTCCACGCCCGATGCACGATCAGTGAGTCGCAGTCGCAGCACCGGTCGGTGGTGATCGGTGAGCACCTTGGCGTCACCGTCCGCCTGAGCCGAGATCAACTCACCGAACGAGAACGGGATCTCGGGAATGTCCACGTCCGTGTCGGTCGCGGCCGTGACCTGCAGGTACACACCCTGGGCGGGTCCGCCCTTGTGGTACTGACCGGTCGAGTGCAGGAAGCGCGGGCCCCAACCGAAGGTCACGGGGCGCCCGGTCTTCTCCGCCAGGACCGGGCGAATTTCTTCGAGTTCCGCCCAGCCGAGGCGGTCGAAGTACGCCTGTACGCTCACGTACCCGTCCTCCGGCAACTGCGCCATGAGAGCCTTCAGAGCCTCGGGGACCGTGGTGGCACCCTGCAGTACCTGCTCGGAACCGCGGATCTCGATGGAACCGTCCGTGGCCACTGCCGGGCTCGGCTCGGGGGATGAGGCCAATAGCTCACGCGTGGCGCTCTTGGCAGACTCCACGTCGGGCTGGTTGTACGGATCGATCTTCAGCAGCTGGCCGACCACCGCAGTGGCCACCTCGAAGGCCATCATCATGGCGGCCAGTGAACCGGAGATCGCCACCGCATCCTGATCGTCCACGGGCTCGGCGTCATCGGGGACCAGGGACACCACGAGGACATCGTCAGCCCGCGTTGCCAGTTCAGGGGCACCTTCGGACACGACGACCGGCAGCACACCGGTGCCGGACTTACCGGTGGACTCGGCAATCAGCTGTTCGGCCCAATCCGCGAAACCCACCACCGGGGCGCCGTCGTTCACGATCACGATCTTGTCGCGCAACGGCTTGGTGCCACCCAGAGCTGCGCCCAGACGAAGCCCGATGTTGTCCTCGTCGTCCTCGCTGAGGAACTCGGCGGCCTCCTCTGCGTCGTCCAGGAGCTGCTCGATGTCCGCTCCGGCCAGACCGGAAGGCACCAGACCGAACGCGGTGAGCGCTGAGAAACGGCCGCCCACGTTGGGATCAGCGTTGAAGACCTTGCGGTACCCGGCCTCGCGAGCGGAGCCGTCCATGGGCGATCCCGGATCGGTCACGACCACGATGCGCTGCGCCGCGTCGATGCCGGCTTTCTCGAAAGCAGCAACGAACGCCCGGCGTGCCGAGTCGGTCTCGACCGTGGAACCGGACTTGGACGAAACCACCAGGGCGGTCTTGTCCAAATCCTGGAGGGCCAGCTGCACCATCTCCGGGTCGGTGGAGTCCAGGACGAACAGATCGACACCCTCGGTTCGGGTGATGACCTCTGGTGCCAGGGACGAACCACCCATTCCCGCCAGCACGAATCGTGTGACACCTTCGGAGGCGAAGTCGTCACGCAACTGCACGATCTCGGCCACGAGGGGACGAGACACCGTTGCGGCTTCGGTCCAGCCCAGGCGAATCTTGGCTTCTTCCTCGGCGGCGGGCCCCCACAAGGTGGGGTCCTGAGCGAAGAGTTTGGACGCGAATCGTTCCTCGACCAAACGCGGGACCTGGGCGTCAATGGCCTGGCGCGCGGCGCCTGAAGCGGACAACGACAGTGAACTCATAACGAGCCTCCTAGTGGCTACGAAGCGTGCTGGTGTGTGGGCTGGTTCAGCAGCGGATCAGCGGGCGTTGTCGAGGGCCGTGCGGACCGTCTCCAGCAACTCGTCCCAGGACTTGTCGAACTTCTCCAGGCCCTCGGATTCGAGTTGCTCGACCACGTCCTGGTAGGAGATGCCCTGTTCAGCGATCGCGTCCAGGATCTCGTTGGACTCCTGGTACGTGCCGGTGATGGTGTCGCCGGTGATCTCACCGTGGTCGTGGGTGGCGTCCAGGGTCTTCTCCGGCATGGTGTTGACCGTGTGGGGTGCCACGAGCTCGGTCACGTACAGCGTGTCCGGCAACGAGGGGTCCTTGACGCCGGTGGAGGCCCACAGCGGACGCTGGGCGTTCGCGCCGGCGGATTCGAGGCGCTTCCAGCGCTCCGTGGAGAACTGCTCTTCGTAGATCTGGTAGGCCAGACGGGCGTTGGCCAGTCCGGCCTTGCCCTTGAGCGCCTTGGCCTCGTCGGTGCCGACGGCGTCCAGTCGCTTGTCGATTTCGGAGTCCACGCGGGAAACGAAGAAGGACGCCACGGAGTGAATGGTGGACAGATCCTTACCGTTCTCCAGTGCCTGTTCGAGACCGAGCATGAACGCGTTGATCACTGCGCGGTAGCGCTCGAGCGAGAAGATCAAGGTCACGTTGACCGAGATGCCCTCCGCGATGGTCGCGGTGATCGACGGCAAGCCCGCTTCCGTGGCCGGAATCTTGATGAGCGCGTTGGGGCGGTCAATGGTCTGAGACAGACGCTGCGCCATGGCGGCGGTGGCATCTGCGTCCTGGGCGAGGCGGGGGTCCACCTCGATGGACACACGGCCGTCCACGCCCTGGGTGGCCTCGGCGATCGGGGCAAAGACGTCGCACGCGTCGCGAACGTCGTCCGTGGTGATCGTGAAAACGGCCTCGTCCACGTCCGCGCCGGACTGGGCGAGCTCGGAAACCTGCTCCGCGTAGGACTCACCGTTGGCGAGTGCTGCAGCGAAGATCGTGGGGTTGGTGGTGACACCCACAACGTTCTTGGTGTCGATCAATTCCTGCAGGTTGCCGCTGGTCAGACGCTGGCGGGACAGGTCATCGAGCCAGATGGAAACGCCTGCGTCGGACAACTTCTTGGTGGGAGTGCTCACTGTGACTTCCTAACTCATTGCTGGAAATTCTTGGGGTGCCGTGGGGGGGGGCCCCCCGGGGGCCCCCCCCCCCCGGGGGGGAAAAAACCC
>JAFAAV010000067.1 GCA_023426375.1 Actinomycetes bacterium
GAACCCACCTTCACCCTGCTCACCGGGCACGAGGTCACCGGGGTGGTGCGCGAGAACGGGCGGGTGAGCGGCGTCGTCGTTGAATCCCCGCAAGGTCCTAGGCGCGTGCTGGCCGACCTCACGATCGCGTGCGACGGCCGCTGGTCCGTGGTCCGCCAAGCCGTGGGGCTGCCAGCGCGCGAGACGCCCGTCCACTTCGACGTCTGGTGGTATCGCCTGCCCACCGACACTCACCTGGGCGAGTCGCTGTTGCCGCGTAGCGATCGCGGGCGGGTGGCCATCGGCATTCCCCGCGACGGCTACATTCAGGTCGCGCAGCTCGGGTCCAAGGGCGCCGACGACGCCGTGCGCACCCGCGGTCTCGACGCCTTCCGGGCCGACGCCGCAGACCTCTTTCCCGAAGCTGCGGCGGGGGTTTCGGAAATTGCGTCGATGGACGAGGTGAAGCATCTGGATGTGCGAGTCGACCGGCTGCGGCGCTGGTATGCCCCGGGTGTGCTGTGCATCGGGGACGCGGCGCACGCGATGTCGCCAGTGGGCGGCGTGGGCATCAACCTGGCTGTGCAGGATGCGGTGGCGGCGGCGCGGTTGTTGGCACCGTTCTTGCTGGGTGACGACCGGACCGGGCAGGCCGAGCGACGGGTGCTGGCGCGGATCCAACGACGGCGCATGTTGCCCACAGTCTTTGTTCAGGGACTGCAGGGGGTCATGCACGCGCGCCTCATCATGCCGGCGATCACCGGACGGGAACTGAGGCCGCCGATGTGGCTGGTGAAACTCGTCCGACGGGTGCCCAGCCTGAGTGTGATTCCGGCGCTCGCGGTGGGCGTGGGGCCTCGGCCGGAACGGGTGCCGGGGTGGGCGCGGCGCTCATGAGCAGCCGAATTTCTGCGCCGAATGGTCATGAGGGAGTATTCAGACGGCCCGGCCTAGGCTATATTTCACTTTTCCGAACGAGCCATATAATTACCGGCAAGAAAAGCCGTCTGACAGGGTACATCTAATGAGAAAGCTGATCGTAAGCCTATTAGCAGGTGGAATAGCACTTGGCCTCTACTTCATCATCTTCGGAGAGTTTTCTCCCGCAGTCTGGGTTGCGGTCCCATTCGCGATAGTGATCGGTGCTCTGCTGGATAGCGTTTTTCGCAGCGATTCTCGGATGAGCAAATAAAGGCGGGGCTGAAGTGCCCTCACTTTGCGGCATCATTCAGGCCTCGTAGAGCGGTGCCGTTAGCTACCCACCATCGGGGCCTCCGGAATCTCCTCATCAGCCCTGAACGAGTGGATCCAGTCCAAGTGGCGGTCGAAGGCATCCGGTGCGGCCAGGCGGGCGTTGCGTTCCTGGGCGCGAGGGCCGTCGGGTAGGTGGAGCATTTCGCCCACGGTGACGGACGCGTCCACGACCTTGCGGGTGCGGAACCGACGACGCCGCTCGTACTCGGCCCGTGCGTAATCCCAGTCGTCGGACTGGGAAAGCATGTCGGACAGCACGATCGCGTCCTCGATGGACTGGTTCGCACCTTGGCCGTGATGGGGAACGGTGGCGTGGGCGGCGTCGCCGATGAGTGTGACGCGGCCCTGTGACCAGTGGGTCAGCGGCGGACGGTAGAACAGGGCCCACTTCTCGCGGACCGGCACAGCCGAAATCATTTCGATCACGGCCGGTGCCCAATGGGCGAAGGGTTCGATGTGGGACTTGTCCTCGGCGGCGACGACCCACCCCTTCTCGGACCAAGGCAGGGACTCGCGTTTGACCAGGAAGAAGTTCTGGTCGCCGTTGCCGATGGGGTAGTGCAGCAGGTGTCCACCGGGGCCCATCCAGAACTGGATCGCCTGGGGATCGGGGAGCGAGGGGAGCAGTTCTGGTGCCACGATGCCGCGGGCGGCGCTGCAGCCGGAGTAGCGAGCGTCGTCGTAACCGAGCAGGAGGCGGCGGGTGAGGGAGCGAGCGCCGTCGGCGCCGATGACCAGGTCGGCCTCGGCATGACCGCCGTCGGCGAAGGTGAGTCGCACTTTGGCGCCGCTGTCGTCGATGTCGATCACGCGCTTGCTCAGGTGCAGGCTGTCCGGGTCGAGCGCGCTGAACAGGATGGCCTGCAGGTCGGCGCGGTGGATGCCGGTGTACGGGGCACCGTAGCGCTCGCGGTAGTCCTCGCGCGAGGAGAGTCGGGCGATCTGTTTGCCGGTGATGCCGTCGCGGAAGATGAGCCCGTCCACCTCGGCCCACTTCTCGCCGAGCTGCTCGGCCAGTCCGAAGCGTTGCTCGTAGAAGCGGGTCGCGTTGGCGGACAGAGCGACGGCCGCGCCGACTTCTTTGAGCACGGCGGTCTGTTCGTAGATCTGGACGTCCATCCCCTTGCGCTGCAGATCGATCGCGAGGGTCAGGCCGCCGATACCTGCGCCGATGATGGCAATGGTCTTGGTCATGTGGGACTCCTTCAGGGTGGTCTGGCTACGAACCTATCGGGGGTGCGTTACGTCCAGGAAGAACTTCAGCGGGCGGACAGCGGAGCAAGTGGTTCAAACATGATGCAAACGCTTCTTTCCAGCGTTTCTCATGAAGCGTTGCAAATCCGCGCTCGCCATATAGAAGAATTGACCAGTTTTCAACCTGTTTGAGCATTTCTAATAAAAGTCTGGCCAAGTGGCTAGTTCATATAACTATTTGGCAACGATGGACGCCTGAGTTTGTCATCATTGAGTGCAATCCGTAAGTTCTTGTGATGCACGCCAATCACCGCACCATCAATGGAGCGGAACGAAAGGAAAATATGCAGAACACGACGAGTGCCGCCAAGAAGACCACAACGCTCCTCGCTGGAGCCGCCCTTTCAATTGGGTTGATCGGCGGCGTTGCCGCTCCTGCGGTGGCAGCCGAAGCTCATGCACCTCAGGCGCAACAGGCGAGCCAGGCCGATGTGTCGAAGGCCCAGGAGAACATCAAGAAAGTAGATGACTCCAACCTGGCGTTCCGGCTCACCCCGGGCGACAAGCTTGCCCAGGACGGGTCTGCAGTCATTGCCAAGGACGGCACCAAGCAAGCTCTGCCTTCCGAAGCCACGGACAAGAATGGCAAGGCAGTTGACCTGAGGTACGCGGAGAAAGACGGTGTAGTAACGGTCAACGTCCTGCAGAAGGGAGCCGCGTCTGGCGGGGGAGAAACTGCAACGCAGCCTGGAATGGCAACTGCGGCATTGAGCGACGGTTGGAAGTGTGCCCTTGGGACCGGCGGAGGTGCCGGGACGGGAGCCATCGCAGGCGGCGCAGCGGGAGCCACAATAGGAAGCGTGGTTCCTGGAGCCGGCACCGCTGCAGGATGGGCCATTGGTACCGCCATTGGCGGTGCGGTGAGCGGCGGAGCAGTAGGTGCAGCCGCATCTTGCTAACAATCGGAAGGACCGCAAATGAACCAGCAACGAACTGGCATGTATGCAACTATCGCAGCTTGGATCAGCGTTGTTCTTGCTTTGGCTTTGACGCTCTCATTTGAAGGACCATTTATTGTCCTGCTGGCGTTTACAGTGATTATCGCGATTTCAGTCACCTCGTACTGGGCTAGGAAATCACAGCAGTCGAATTGACGGTGAGATGCCCCGATTTGATGGTTCAGATCGGGGCATCTTTATGAGGATACAGTGGCAAAACACGCGATTCCGCGACGCGATCCCCACCGTTGACCGAAGCCACGCTAATCGGGGGCCTGTTGGCGTGGACCAGGAGCTTCCGTGTTGGTTTGAAGCGGTAACCAGGATCGTGAAGCTCACTAAATGTCTCGCCCCGGGTGACCGTCTTCTCTTGACGCGTAGGTGAGGCCCGCGACACTGCCGCCACAGCGGGTCTAATCCTGAGGTATGACCTCACCGTTCCCCGCGCCACCACAGTTCGTTCCCCGGCACGATGTGCCCGACTGCGACGCTTAATAACGTGGATGAGGTAATTACGAGTCGATCCAGCCTCACCAGGAGCTTCAGTGCCAGCAACCCCCGCCCCCGTCTCCACAGTGACGGTGGACGCCACCCCGGGAGACCGCACGGTCATGCCGCACCCCGGCCGATTGATCGCCTTGGATGTCCTACGGGGCATCGCCATTCTGGGCACGTTCCTCACCAATATCTGGATCTTCTCCAGTGCTGCTGCCGGGCG
>JAFAAV010000028.1 GCA_023426375.1 Actinomycetes bacterium
CCCATTACCCCCAGAGGGTGGGCAAATTCTGAATGTGACGCTTTATTACAACCCCCTCGACCGGACCTGAACACCCCTGTTTACTTGATGACGATCCTCTGAACGCGACTCCGCGTTCCACCTTCCTCATCTACTGAAAATCAGGTTCACCACATGATTCTTACCGGTCTGATTGTCGGCGCCGTGCTGGGCATCGTGATGCAGCGCGGTCGCTTCTGTGTCACCGGCATGCTGCGGGACATCTTCCTGCAGAAGTCGTGGCGCACGTTCGCGGCGCTGCTCATCGTGATTTCTGTGCACGCCATTGGGCTCGCCGCTCTCACGAGCCTCGGCGTGATCGCCCCCGAATACAGCACGTTCGCCCCGGCGGCCGTGATCGTCGGTGGCTTCATGTTCGGCATCGGCATCATCCTGGCCGGCGGTTGTGCCTCCGGCACCTGGTACCGCTCGGGTGAAGGCTTGGTCGGCTCGTGGGTGGCCCTGGCCATGTACGCGCTGTCCGCGTCCGCCATGAAGGGCGGCATGCTGGACGGCTTCAATTCCTGGATGATCAGTTGGGACACCGGTTTGACCACCGTCCCGGCAGCGTTGGGCATCTCCCCGTGGATCTTCGCGATCGCCCTGGCCGTGTTCACCGGCATCTTGGTGCGCCGCTTCATGATTCGCGAGGCCAACAGCCCCAAGCCGGCCCGCCTCAACAACCGCCCGGCATGGAAGCGCCCGCTGCACGTGTACAACGCAGCTTGGATGATCGGTCTGCTGGGCGTCATCGCTTGGCCGCTGTCCGCAGCCGCAGGTCGTAACGGTGGCCTGGGCATCACCACCCCGTCCGCTCACACCGTGGACTTCATCACCACCGGCGACGCCAAGTTCATGAACTGGGGCACCCTGCTGGTGCTGGGTCTGCTGATCGGTTCCTTCATCGCCGCTAAGGCCACCGGCGAGTTCCGCATCCGCGTGGCCGACGGCAAGACCACCGTGCGCGCCGTCTTCGGCGGCATCCTCATGGGTGTCGGCGCTGCGCTCGCGGGCGGTTGCACCGTGGGTAACGGCATGGTCGAGACCAGCCTGTTCAGCTTCCAGGGTTGGATCGCGCTGCTGTTCATCGCCCTGGGCGTTGGCGCGGGCACCAAGCTCTGGCTCAAGCCTTCCGCCGCGCAGCCCGCCGCAGAGGCTCAGGACACTGAGACCTACTCCACCGGCGAGAGCCTGGACCACAACGTTCTCAACGAGAACCCGTCCGGCAACTCCATCGACGCGACCCCCTCCAAGACCTCGCAGAACACCAACGCGTTCTCCGGTTTCGCCGCGGCGCCGTCCGCGCTGATGGTCAAGGATCCGTCTCAGGCGCCGTCCAAGAAGCTCAAGGACCTGGGTGACGGCTACTACGCCCTCGACTCGCTGGGCGCGGTCTGCCCGTTCCCGCTGATCGAGGCCAAGGACGTCATGAAGACTCTGCAGTCCGGCGACCACCTGGTCATCGACTTCGACTGCACCCAGGCCACCGAGGCCATCCCGCACTGGGCCGCATCCGACGGCCACGAGGTCACCGACTTCGTCGAGAAGGGCGAGGCCAGCTGGCAGATCACCGTCAAGAAGGGCTGATCTCACCTTCATAGAGATCGACGACGACGCCGCTCGCGACTTTCGCGGGCGGCGTCGCCTTTTTCTATGGACTGGGTCTGTCCGGAGTGCTGGCGCTGACATCTGTGGCCGAGGAACTCAGGTTGAGGTGCCGATTCGCTGCGAAGCTCGACCGCAGATGTGAAGGTAAGGGGCAATTAGACTGGATTCTCTGACTTTGGGGCGCCCATGCCGGGATCCACCTGGAAAGGACCTGAGGCTGATGGTCGGACGTCGAAGTCGAAGATCTCGGTGGGGATGTAGACCGTGGCGCATGAGTTCGGAATGTCGACCACACCCGAGAAGCGACCTTCGATGGGCGCGGCTCCGAGTAGCAGGTACGCCTGTTCCTTGGAATAGCCGAACTTGGACAAGTAGTCGATCGCGTGCAGGATGGCGCGCTGGTACGACAGCTGCGAATCCAGGTAGCGCTGTTCGCCGTCGAGCGTGACCGAGGTGCCCGAGAAGGCGAGCCATTCCGAGTAGACCGGCCCGTTGCGGCCGGGCATGAAGATCGCGTTCTCGCTGACGCCGTAAGTGTCCATCCCGCCCTTGATCACGTCCACGTGGATGTCGATGAATCCACCCATTTCGATGCCACCGCAGAACGTGATTTCGCCGTCCCCTTGGGAGAAGTGCAGGTCACCCACGGAGAGGTGGCCGCCCGAGACGAAGACCGGATAGAACACACGAGAGCCCTTGGTGAAGTTCTTGATGTCCTGATTGCCGCCGTTCTCACGAGGAGGTGCGGTGCGGGCGGCCTCGGAAGCCACACGGTCGAAGTCTGAGCCGGTGAGTGTGCCCAGGATTGCTGAATCCGGCTCTGGCGGTAAGGCCAGCGGAGGCATGCGGTTGGGGTCGGTGGCGATCAGGTCACCCTCGCGTTTGTTCCACTTCTTTAGGAGGTCGGCCGACGGCGCTGTGCCCATCAAGCCCGGGTGGGTGATCCCGGTGAATCGCACCCCGGGAATGTGGCGCGACGTGCACTCGCCACCGTGGAAATCCCACACCGCCTTGTAGGCGTCGGGGAACTGGTCCACCAAGAAGCTGCCGCCGTTCTTCTGCGCGAAGATGCCCGTGTAACCCCACCCCTGGCCAGCAAGCTCGCCCTGCTCCTGTGGGATAGGCCCGACGTCCAAAATGTCGACGATCAGCAGGTCTCCTGGTTCGGCACCTTCCACCGCGAACGGACCGGACAGTGCGTGAACCTTCTTCAGGGGTGCATCACGGATGTCGTCCGCGGAATCATCGTTCTTGATGGCGCCGTCGAACCATTCGCGGCAGTCGATTCGGTAGCTCTCGCCGCGTTTGAGGCTGGCAATCGGCGGGATATCCGGGTGCCACCGGTTGTGGCCGATCTTTTCCTGCGATGTGAAGGGTTGGGATGAATCGAGCGGAAAAATGACCTCTGGCATGACCTGCGTCCTTCCGGTTACCGGCCGTGACCAGTTGGGACGCGGCCGTGAAATCAATGAAATTCAGGGCCGCGGCAGTTTGAGGTGTCGCGGGTCTCTTGTTGTGGGGGTCGGTCGGCCCCGCCCTGCGGGTCCGTTCACGACGTCGGGTGTTTCAGAAGTTCGAGCCGCGCGGTC
>JAFAAV010000066.1 GCA_023426375.1 Actinomycetes bacterium
TATGTCATAAACTTGCACTATCAGCACCCTGACCATAGTCTGATCGGTTGATCCGGGGCGGGTATAGTAGAGCGTATGTCTTATAGAAACCAGTGGCCCACGAACCGTTTGCTGTCAACCGCAGCGCGGCTGGTGGAGCATGCGTGGAACGAGAGCTTGGCATCTCTTGGTATCACCCACGCCGGCGTGATGGCCCTGGACGTCCTGCAAGCCGAGGGCAGTATGACCCAAGCGCAATTGGCGCATAAAGTCCGCGTCCAGGCCCAGACCATGGGTAAGACCTTGCATCGATTGGAAGTCCACGGCCACATCACGCGGTCCAAGAATGTCCGTGATCGCCGTTCGCACGTAGTGTCCATTTCTCCCGAGGGGGAGAAGGTTCTGGCCACCGCCTCAAAGTTGGAAAACGATCTGCTGGGTGAAGGCACCCTGGTGGACGAGAATTTAAGGCGATCCCTGGCGGAAATTATTTCCACGCTGGGCGGTGCTCGATGGAAGCTCGAAGTTTCCGATGACGGCGTGGTGCGCCAGGACAACGACGAGTCCGTGGTGGTCGAACAGTAACCAGTTTTCGCACGAACAACTGCGTCATCCCGAGTAGGGGTGGCGCAGTTGTTCTTTGTCCTGTGCGGGTGCGGGTATGAAAAAGTCCGGCCACAATACGTCAGTAATGTGGCCGGACTTGTCGGGGTGCGCCCCCTGGGACTCGAACCCAGAACCCATTGATTAAGAGTCAATTGCTCTGCCAATTGAGCTAGAGGCGCTGGCGTTACCGGGAAGAAAGTTAGCACATGGACTAGCCCGTCAGGAACCTGTCCGTGCCGGGTTTCCCCTGCGCAACGAGAGATAACTTTAGCACCGCATGGCGATCTGTCCAATTCGGCGTACGTGGCGCCGGACACGTTCCAGGGTGGGTGGCACACGTACCATGGAGCCATGACTTCTCAGCACTCCACCGTTGCCTTGTCGGACCTGCGGGTGATCTCGCTTCCCGAGCAAAAACTTTTCGATCAGGTCAGTGCCGAACTCAGTGACTTCACCTGTGTTCTGTGGGATCTGGAGGGTGAGCCAGAGGGCTGTGCCCGTGAAGACATCGACATCGCGGTGGCTCCTTATTTCAGTGGTCGCTGGATGAAGAACCCGTCGGTCGTGGAGAACGTCAAGCTCTTGCAACTGCAGTCCACCGGGTACAACGGAGTTCCGGAGCGCATCGGACCGGACGTTGCGCTGGCTTCGGCCGGCTGGGTGCATGCCGCCGGCACTGCGGAAATTGCCCTGGGGCTCATCATTGCCGCGCAGCGGAACATGGACCGCGCGATCATCCAGCAGAAAGAAGGCGTGTACAAACGCTTCTTCTCGCGTGCGGTGGCCGATTCCCGCGTGACCGTGGTGGGTATCGGTGAAATCGGTTCCGCCGTCATCGATCGCCTGCGCCCGTTCGAGGTCGAGATCACCCGTGTGGCGTCGTCGGCGCGCGAGGATGAACAAGGTCAGGTGCGCGGCGTGGATGAACTGGAGCAGATTCTCCCCGAGACCGACATCTTGGTGGTTGCTCTGCCTCTCACCGAGCAGACGGACAACATGTTCGACGCCGCCATGTTGAGCAAACTTCCCGACGACGCTTTGGTCGTCAATGTGGGGCGCGGGTCGCTGGTCAACACGGACGCACTGACCGAAGAAGTGAGTGCGGGCAGGCTCCGTTGCGCCCTGGACGTGGTCGATCCGGAGCCGCTGCCCGGTGACCATCCGCTCATGAGTGCCGCGGGCTCCATCGTGCTGCCGCACGTCGGTGGCTCCAACGTGTCCTACCGGCCCCGGGTGCGGGATCTGATCCTGCAGCAGATCGAACTCGTCAAGGCGGGGAAGTCACCGCAATTTTTGGTGCAACCCGGGCGACTCGATCTCGATTCCGCGGGGGAGTAGTTCATAATGTGAGACAAGGTGTCCGAAGATTGACACAGGAGACGCGCGCCTCACTACAGTGGGTGTTATGCAGTTCGCACCCAGTGACGTCGTAGACCTTGGAGTCGTTGTTCTTATCGGACATCGGGCCTGAGGAAAATACGTCGCGCGTGGACACAGGCCCGAACGCTCACGAAACCCGTGGCGTGAGGGCCTTTCCTTATGTATAACGACCCGCATCGGCACACCGTTATCGGTCAGGGGACGGCCCGCCCGGCGTTCAGCACCAACAGCAGGTAAAGGAAATATCCACTATGAGTAAGGATCAGCCGATCTCACCGGCCGTTATGGCCCATCGGCGCGCCGAGAACACCTCTGCGTCATTGGTGGGCGCGGAATCGGACCAGCATCCCGTAGCCACCGCGGTGGTCGGTGCTGAGGGTCCGGAGGAAATGACGGGTTCGCAAGCCATCATTCGTTCGCTCGAGCAGCTCGGAGTCACGGATGTCTTCGGCCTTCCGGGTGGCGCAATCCTTCCCACGTACGACCCCCTGATGGACGCAGAGAAGATCAACCACATCCTGGTGCGTCATGAGCAGGGAGCGGGACACGCTGCCGAAGGCTACGCACTGGCTTCTGGTCGCACGGGCGTGTGCATCGTGACCTCGGGTCCCGGTGCCACCAACTTGGTCACTGCACTGGCGGACGCCAACATGGATTCGATCCCCATGGTGGCCATCACCGGTCAGGTCTCGAGCGCTTTCATTGGTACCGACGCGTTCCAGGAAGCGGACATCGTGGGCATGACCATGCCCATCACCAAGCACTCCTACCTGGTGACCGATGCCCATGACATCCCGCGCGTTCTGGCCGAGGCCTTCCATTTGGCCTCCACCGGTCGCCCCGGCCCCGTGCTGGTCGACGTCTCCAAGGACGCGCAGGTCTCCACCATGACCTTCTCGTGGCCGCCGCAGCTGGATCTTCCCGGCTACCGCCCCGTCACGCGCGGACATTCCAAGCAGATCAAGGAAGCCGCCCGCCTCATCGCGGCCGCCGAGCGTCCGGTGCTCTACACCGGTGGCGGTGCCATGCGCGCCGACGCCGCTTCCGAGCTCCTCGAACTCGCCGAGCTCACCGGGGCACCCGTGGTCACGACTTTGACCGCTCGCGGTGTGTTCCCGGATTCCCACGAGTTGAACCTGGGCATGCCCGGCATGCACGGCACGGTTCCGGCCGTGTACGCGATGCAGCAATCGGACCTGCTGGTGACTCTGGGAGCTCGTTTTGACGACCGCGTGACCGGCCAGTTGGACACCTTCGCGCCCAACGCCAAGGTGATCCATGCCGACATCGATCCCGCAGAGATTTCCAAGAACCGCACGGCGGACGTGCCCATCGTGGGCGACCTCAAGACCGTGATCCCTGACCTGACCGATGCAGTGCGGCAGGAATTCGAGAACGGGCCCAAGCCCGACCTGAGCACGTGGTGGTCCACACTGTCCACCCTGCGTGACACCTACCCGCTGGGTTACACGCGCACGGACGACGGCCTGGGAAGTCCCCAATACGTGATCGAGCGGATTTCGGCGCTCACCGGACCTGAGGCCGTGTATGTGTCCGGCGTGGGCCAGCACCAGATGTGGTCCGCACAATTCGTCGACTACGAGCGTCCGCGGCAGTGGCTGAACTCCGCCGGGCTGGGCACCATGGGCTTTGCCGTTCCGGCCGCCATGGGTGCCCAGGTGTCCCAACCGGACCGTGTGGTGTGGGCGATCGACGGCGACGGCTGCTTCCAGATGACCAATCAGGAACTGGCCACGTGCGTGATCAACAACATCCCCATCAAGGTGGCGGTCATCAACAACTCGTCGCTGGGCATGGTGCGGCAGTGGCAGACCCTGTTCTACGACGGTCGTTACTCCAACACCGAGCTGAACACCGGTCACAACTCCCGTCGAGTGCCGGACTTCGTGAAACTGGCCGAGTCCTACGGTTGCGCTGCCCTGCGTTGCGAAAGCGACGATCAGGTGGACGACGTGATCAAGCAGGCCCTGGAGATCAACGACCGGCCCGTGGTCATCGACTTCGTGGTGTCCGCGGACGCCATGGTCTGGCCCATGGTTCCCTCGGGCGTGTCCAACGACCAGATCCAAATTGCCAAAAACCTGACTCCTGACTGGAACTCGGAGGACTAATCAATGAGCCGTCATACTCTCTCCGTTCTGGTTGAAGACAAGCCGGGCGTGCTGACGCGCGTCGCCGGTTTGTTCGCTCGCCGTGCGTTCAACATTCACTCCCTGGCCGTGGGCCCTACGGAGCTGCCCGGGATTTCTCGGATCACCGTGGTGGTGGATGCTGACGGCGAATTGCTGGAGCAGGTCACCAAGCAACTGAACAAGCTCATCAACGTCATCAAAATTGTTGAGCTCGCCCCGGAATCCTCCGTGCAGCGCGACCACATCATGGTCAAGGTCCGCGCGGATGCCTCAACGCGTTTGCAGGTCACCCAGGCTGCAAATCTGTTCCGGGCCACCATCGTGGACGTCTCCACCGAGTCCGTGGTCATCGAGTCCACGGGCGCGCGGGACAAAATCCACGCCCTGTTGGACGTGTTGGAGCCGTTCGGCGTGCGAGAAATCGTTCGTGCTGGCACGCTGGCCTTGGGACGCGGTCCCAAGTCCATGTCGGACCGCGCGCTGCGGCACTAGCCAGTACCTCACCCTTGATCGAGTTTCGCTCGGGACGCGGTCCTCGATCTGAACAGCAGTCCCACCATCGAATGAGGAGATAGACAACCCCATGGCAAAGATCTACTACAACGACGATGCAGATCTGTCGATCATCCAGAACCGCTCCGTGGCCATCATCGGTTACGGCTCCCAGGGTCACGCCCACGCGCTGAACCTGCGTGATTCCGGCGTGGACGTCCGCATCGGTCTGGCCGAGGGTTCCAAGTCTCGTGCGAAGGCCGAAGCTCACGGCTTGCGCGTGCTCACCGTGGCCGAGGCCGCCAAGGAAGCCGATGTGATCATGATCCTGACCCCGGACCAGGTCCAGGCCAAGGTCTTCGAGGAGTCCATCAAGGACAACCTGAACGAGGGCGACGCCATCTTCTTCGCCCACGGCTTCAACATTCGTTTCGGTTACATCAAGGCCCCTGAGGGCGTTGACGTGGCCATGGTCGCACCCAAGGGTCCCGGCCACACCGTGCGCCGCGAGTTCGAAGCCGGCCGCGCCGTGCCCGACCTCGTGGCCGTCGAGGTCGACGCTTCCGGTAAGGCTCTCGAGCTGGCTCTGTCCTACGCCAAGGGCATTGGCGGCACCCGCGCCGGTGTCATTGAGACCACCTTCACCGAGGAGACCGAGTCGGACCTGTTCGGCGAGCAGGCCGTGCTGTGCGGCGGCATGTCCCACCTGGTGCAGCAGGGCTTCGAGGTTTTGACCGAAGCCGGTTACCAGCCGGAGATCGCGTACTTCGAGGTGCTCCACGAACTCAAGCTGATCGTGGATCTCATGGTCGAGGGTGGCATCGCCAAGCAGCGTTGGTCCATCTCCGACACCGCTGAGTACGGCGACTACGTCTCTGGCCCGCGCGTAGCAGACGCCCACGTCAAGGAGAACATGCAGGCCGTTCTCAAGGACATTCAGGACGGCACCTTCGCCAAGCGCTTCATGGAGGACCAGGCCAGCGGCGCCAAGGAGTTCAAGGAACTGCGCTCCAAGGAAGAGTCCCACCCCATCGAGGAGACCGGGCGCCACCTGCGTTCCCTCTTCGCGTGGGAGCAGACCGATGAGGACTACACCGAGGGCACTGCCGCTCGCTGATCGGTCCTGATCCGGCACTCTCGTTGGGGGCCGTAGTTCGATCGCCGACGCCGCCGCGGGAGTTCACGCGAACTCTCCCGGCGGCGTCGTGCTGTCCGGGGAGTTCTCGAGGCGAGAAAAGTACCGGACGGTCGCTAGAGTGGAGGGCGTGAGCGA
>JAFAAV010000107.1 GCA_023426375.1 Actinomycetes bacterium
AGTGACCAGGGTGAAGCCCAGGAGGACGATGGTGGTCTGGCCGGAATCCCGTTCGTGCGGATTTCCATGAAACCGCTGCCACAGTCCCGCCACCGTACTCGTGACGGATAATGGGCGTTCGGGTCCACGCAGCATCCTCACGAATACCTCCCGGACACGACCGTGACATCCGAATTGAGGGTGGCCACATTGGCCGTCACGAAGCCCGGAACAGCAGGGAGTCCCACGGTAAGCCGGGCATGAACCGTTGCCACTGCACCGGGTGAGGTACACGAGCCGTCGGAACAGCTCACCTCGAGGGCGAGGTCCTGGGCGTCGAATCCATGATCCAGCGCGGCGACCGCGGCAATCTCATGAATGGCTGCCTGATTGAAGTTATCCGCTTCCATCACCGAGATTGCCTGCCCCGCTTGCTCCGACGCCGCAACGACGGCGAAAGAACCCGCCTGCACCCGAGAGACGGTGACCACCAAATAGATCACCGGGATGAGCAGCAGCAGACCCAATGCGACGAACTCCACGATGGCACTGCCCCGATCCGGATGATCAGATTCCCCGGCCGCCTCCCGGGTCTTCTGCACAAGTGGTGCACCGCTAATCCATGGACACTGCATGACCACTCACATTCAATGCCTCCGGTGGCCCGAACATTGCCACGACTGGAAGTGGCGCCACAACGGTAATTTCGACGGCTGGCAGCGATCCCACCTGAGTACGCGAAATACTCACGTTTTGGGCGTAGCTTTCACCCACGGAATTGGCGATGATGCCGCGCGCGCGTGCCACGCCGTCGTCGTCGGTGCGGTCCGCCAAACTGGCGTACCGCGCGCCGGCCGCGGCGGCGTCAATCAGGGTGTTGCGAACGTGCAAAGCAAAACCCAACTGCAGGATGCCGGCGAAAATAATCACGGCGAGCGCCAGGACCATCACGTATTCGGCGATGGCGTTTCCTGCGTCCCGAGAATCCTCAGAGACCGGAGACTCGGTTGATCGCATCCTGGAACAGGCCTTCAAGTGCGGGGCGAGCGATAAGCAGCAGTCCGGCGACGAGTACTGCCGACATCAGCGTCAGCATGACCCAACCGGGCACGTCGCCGCGATCGCGGTCCTCGTCGGTCAATCGCGATCGCACCACGTTGCTCAAGGTCAACAAGGCGAGCAACGGTGCGGTAAGGAATAGGTATTTATTCATGTCTAGCTCCTTTGATATGTACTAACTCTTTTTCATCGGTGTAGTGGTCAGAAGCCCATTTCCAACACGGCCAATCCGGGGAACACGGCAAAGACAACGCTGAGCGGAAGGACGAAAAACACGACCGGAATCAACATCGCGATTTCTTTCTTGCCTGCGATCTCCATAAGCACTCGTTTATCGTGATCGCGCACGTCCTGGGCTTGAGCGCGCAGGACCTCGGCCAACGGTGTTCCGCGTTCGATGGCCACAATGATGCCGTCCACGAACCGCCCCAACGGGATGACATCGGTGCGAGAGGAGAAATCCTGCAGCGCAGTGACCAGCCCCGATCCTGCGCGGGTCTGTGCCAAGACTTGCCTGAACTCGTCGACCAGCTCACCTTCGGCAACACGACACACACGTTCCAGGGCGCCGACGGCGCTCTCTCCCGCGCCCACGGACAAGGCCATGAGTTCGGCCACCGCGGGAAATTCCGCGAGCATGAGTTTCTCCCGCTTGGCAATCCGCTGTTTCAGGAGGAAATCCCTGACCCACACACCGCAGAAGGCACCAAGGACTGCGCCGACCATGACGATCGCGACACTCACGTTCCCCTGCAGAACGAGTCCGATGCCGAACACACTGCCCAGCAGCACACCGAGCACTGCAAACATCACTTGTTCGGCGCGGTAGTCGACCACCGGTTTGTCGAGTCCCGCCCGGATCAGACGACGCTCAAGGACCGAGGCGCTTCCCGCGAACGGTGCAATTTTCTCGGTCGCCCACGCCAAGGCCTGCTGGAGCACGGGACCGATGCGGTCGTTTCCCGATGATCGACTGGCTCTCACGATTCCACGCCGATTCATCGCGGAACTGACCTGG
Organism: Actinomycetes bacterium; assembly: GCA_023426375.1. Taxonomy (GTDB): domain Bacteria; phylum Actinomycetota; class Actinomycetes; order Actinomycetales; family Micrococcaceae; genus Kocuria. The sequence continues at coordinate 2,057 of JAFAAV010000107.1, forward strand.
ACCATGCGTAGCTGCGGTGCAATGCGATCAGCAAAACTGGGCGCGCCCACCGCCCGGGCGGCACTGAGCATCAACCACAGTCCCCCGGCCAACACCAAGGCAATAAGTACTCCCGTGGTCCATGTGTTCATCGCAGGACTCTCCGCTCGGTGGGGAGCGCGCCCAAACGCAGCATGAGTCGATACGCAGCAACAGAAATCGCCAGCCCACCCAGCATCACCAACGCGCCGGTGGGGGTGTTGTAGGCCTCGATGGCCGCCGGCTGTGTGGACATCAACGCTAGAACCAGCCATGGAGCTGCGACCGAGAGTCGGGCTGCGTTCACCGTCCAGGACTGTCTGGCTTCGAGCTCGCTCCGTGTCCGTTCGTTCTCACGCAGGAACGATGACAAGGTGCCCAGCAGCTTGCCCAGATCGGTGCCGCCCACTTCGCGGGTCACGCGCAGGGCCTCCACGATGTTGTCAGCCACCGGATCTGCCAGACGATTCTTCAGCAGCGTGAGTGAACCGTGAAGCTGGCCGCTTGCGCGGTAGTCGGCGGCAAACTGCCCGAAGGCGGGGCGGAGTACTTCCGGCCCGCGGTATTGCAATTGCATGAGCGCCTCGGGCAGGCCCATACCGGCGCGGATCGCGGAACGCAGATGGTCCACCACATCTGGCCACACCTCGCGCAGTACCGCCGAGCGCCGGTCGCCACGTCGCTTGATGAACCAGAACGGAATGTAGCCTGCGACCAGCATGGCGCAGAGTCCGAAGGCCGGGGCCGATGTCAGGGCAGTCACCGCCAACCCCGTGACCACGGCGACGGTAATGCTCACGGCGACCAACGTTGCGGGGGCCACGTTGGGAAGACCTGCGCGCAGCAGGTGAGTCTTCAACCTGCCAGTCCGAGCATGCCGGGTCTTCTTGCTGGTCGGTTGATTCCAGAACGACCACCAGATGAGAAAAACCCCGGCTCCCATCAGGATGCCCAACAACGCGCTCATGAGGTCTTTGCTCGAGTCTTCTTTGGCTGCATCTGTGACTGAGCAGACTTCTTGGCAGCGGGAGCCCCTTCGAGAAGAGTCGAGGGCTGGTATCCCGACCTCAAGAATTTGTCGGGTGAAGGAACTTCGGCAGCGACCGGTACCAACTCGCCGTCGATGTGGCGGAACAGCGGATACGTCTCGATAATGCCGTTTTCCACGCGATTGCCCACCGCCAGAATCTCGGCCACGAACCGATGCCCGTTGTTGTTGCGGTGACAATGCACGACCATGTCGAAGCACGAGGCAACCGTGGGAACCACGAATGCCGTGCTGATGTTCTCGCCCGCCAACAGGGGCAGGGTGCAAATCTTGGTGACTGCGTCCCGAGCAGAGTTGGCGTGCAGGGAGCACATCCCGGGAAGGCCCGCGTTCAGGGCGATCAACATGTCCAGGCTCTCCGCCTCGCGCACCTCACCGACGATCAAGCGGTCCGGGCGCATCCGCAACGCTTCCTTCACGAGGCGCCGCAACGGGATCTCGCCCGCACCTTCCAGATTCGCTTGTCTGCACTGCATGCCGACGACGTCGCGCAGGGCCACCTTGAGCTCGAAGATTTCTTCCACCGTGACCACCCGCTCCCGCGGACCGATGGATGAGCACAGGCAGTTGAGCATGGTGGTTTTTCCGGCCTGCGTCGCGCCGGAGACCAGAATGTTGAGCCCGCTGGCAACCGAGGCTTCCAGGAACTTGGCCGCGGAAGTGCTGAGCGAACCAAGGGCCACCAGGTCCTGAAGCCGACGGGCCCGAGCGACGAACTTTCGAATGTTGACCGCCCAGTGTTTGCGGGTCACATCCGGGATCACCACGTGAAGACGGGAACCGTCCGGAAGCGCCGCATCGACAAACGGGGAGCTGAGATCCAGCCTGCGCCCGGACGACTTGAGCATTCGTTCTACGAGCGTGCGCACGTGCGCTTCGCTCAGTACCAAACTGGTGAGCTCCGACTCACCGGCACGGGCGACGTAGATCTCCGCGGGACCGTTGATCCAGATTTCTTCGATGTCGGGGTCATCGAGATACGGCTGAAGCGGACCGTAGCCAGCCACGAGGTCCAGCACGTTTTTGCGCACGGCGGCAAGGTCATCTACGCGCGGGAGCCCCGCACGGGCCGAGCGCAGGTCGTAGTCCTCGACGGCAGCGTCGACAATGCGGCGCGTGGATTCCACCTCGTGCAGCGGGTCCAGCCCGCTTCTGCGGATCTGCTCCCGGACGTCCGCCTCGATCAACCCAATAGCGTCTTGGGCTACCACTGTGGCCATGATTCCCCCTGGGGTTCCCCCGAACCCAACTGAGTGGCTAGTTCGTAACTGAACCTAGGGGAAAACTCCGCGAGCTGTTATTCCACATCTCATAACCTGTGGATAACCAGTCCAATCAGGGCAGAATCAGGGTCTTTGAGGTGTCATCTACTGACCAAAAATGAAAACGCATACATCTGTGTAGGAGTTTCGGACGCTGCTGAGGAACCTCAGGCGAGGATGCTCACGCCCCGGCGATGGGTCAGTGCACCGCCCAGGGCGATACGACCCGGACCGGCGAACGCGATGGCCAGTGCGGCGGCGCCGAGGACCATGACGAACTCGAAGCCGCCATCGGAGACGAAGAAGCCCGCGGGTGCGTGCACGAAGTAGATGGAACCGGCCATCACCAC
>JAFAAV010000025.1 GCA_023426375.1 Actinomycetes bacterium
CGTGACACCCGTGGTTTCGCCACCAAGTTCTACACGGACGAGGGCAACTGGGACCTGGTGGGCAACAACATGCCCGTGTTCTTCATCCAGGACCCCATCAAGTTCCCGGACGTGGTGCACGCGGCCAAGCCCCAGCCGGATCGTGAGATCCCCCAGGCCCAGTCCGCCCATGACACGTTCTGGGATTTCGTGTCCCTGCACACCGAGGCTCAGCACCACACGCTGTGGAACATGTCCGACCGCGGTATCCCGCGCTCCTTCCGCATGATGGAGGGCTTTGGTGTCCACACCTTCCGCCTCATTGCACAAGGTGGCAAGACGGTACTGGTGAAGTTCCACTGGAAGCCTCTCCTGGGCGTGCACTCGGTGACCTGGGAAGAAGCCCAGCTCATCAACGGCGCAGACCCGGATTTCCACCGTCGTGATCTCGCGGATGCCATTGAGGCCGGCGCGTTCCCGCAGTGGGAGTTGGGCGTTCAGGTCTTCGAGGACACCGAGGACCAGATGTTCCAGGGCATTGACCTGCTGGATCCCACCAAGTTCGTCCCCGAGGAGCTCGCTCCCGTGGAGCCCGTGGGCATCATGACCCTGGACAAGAACCCCACCAACTTCTTTGCCGAAACCGAACAGGTCGCCTTCAATCCCGGCAACCTGGTCCCCGGCATCGACGTCACTAACGACCCGCTGCTGCAGGGCCGCTTGTTCTCCTACCTGGACACCCAGATCTCCCGTCTGGGTGGGCCCAACTGGAGCCAGCTGCCCATCAACCGGGCGCACGCCCCGGTCAACGACATGCTGCGCGACGGCATGCACCAGAGCGCGGTGCACGGTGGTGTGGCCCCGTACCGGCCCAATTCGTTGGATGGCGGTAACCCGTTCGAGACCGGTGAGGATGCTCGCCCGTTCATCGACTATCCGGAGTCCGTGTCTGCCTCCGTCAAGGAACGCAAGCGCCCGCAGACCTTCGACGATCACTTCAGCCAGCTCCGCATGTTCTGGCTGTCGCTGAGCGAGGTGGAGCGCGAGCACACCGCGCAGGCCTACGCGTTCGAGCTCGGCAAATGCTGGGACGAGAACATTCGCGTGCGCCAGCTCCGTCACTTGGCCTCGATCGACCCGGACCTGGGTCGCAACGTGGCCACCATGCTTGGCCTGCCCGAGCCGGAGCCGTCCGTGAAGCCCGCCGACGACGTCAAGCCCTCCGCCGCCATCTCCCAGGTGGGCAAGACGTGGCCCACCGAGGGTCGCCAGATCGGCATCGTGGTGGGCCCGGACGTTGACGTTGCAGCGCTCAAGAGCCTGATCATCGCCGTGGACGAGGCGGACATGGTTCCGCTGGTCATCGCCCCCACTGGTGGTGAGGTCGGTGACGGTGTCGTCGCGCAGCGCACGTACCTGACCGCGCGTTCCATCGAGTTCGACGCCGTTCTGGTCGCCTCGAACGCCGCTCCCGGCGACGACGCCCACCACGGTTTGGACGCCAAGGCCGCCGCGGCGGGCCCCGAGGGTCTCGACCCCCGCGTGGCCCTTCTGTTGCAAGAAGTGTGGCGTCAGGCCAAGGCCCTGGGTTCCTGGGGTTCGGGCAACGACGTGTTGAGCACGCTAAAGCTCGATGACAGCGCCGGTGTGGAATCGGGCAGCGACCCCGTGGAGGTCTTCAAGACCATCATGGAACTGCTGAGCCAGCACCGCGCCTGGGACCGCTTCCCGACCACGGGTCGCTTGGCCTAAGCGTCAGCCTGATCTGACGCAGTAAGAAGCAGCTGCCGCCCCACGGACTCCCCGTGGGGCGGCAGTTTTTTGCTCCGGAAGGTGACAGTTGAGCGGCATCCCGCGAGCGCCGTCGTCACGTTAAGCTCCTAGTCACCCGGCTGTCAGGCTGTGGAGGCACAGTGTCTGCATGTCGACTTCACAGCCCGCCGGTGAGCGGAAACTCGGAAATCTTTCGGCCAAGGACACCCGGACGCTGCGCGAGTTCATTCGGGTGCGCGGCCAGGCGTATTTGAAGGACCCCAACGTCAGTTCGATCGGGGTCGGGTACAAGGTGGTGGACGGTAAAACCACGGATCAGATCGCGGTGCAGTTCACCGTGCATCGTAAATTGCCGGTCGATGAGCTTGCGCTCCTGGACACACACGCCCTCCCGGACAGCATCGAGGTGGAGCAGCTGACCGTGCCCACCGACGTACTCGAAGTCAGCTATGTCCCGAGCTACGTGCTGGTTCCGGAGGCCGCACCCAACATCAGGACCCGCCGCCACGATCCGGTGGTGCCGGGCGTGAGCATCAGCAACGAGACCACGTCCGCGGGCACCCTGGGTGCCATCGTCTACGGCCGCGAGGATGGCACGCCCTACGGCCTGAGCAACTGGCACGTGCTGCACGGCCCGGGCAGCCAGATCGGTGCGCGCACCGTGCAGCCGGGCACGTTCGACGACAACCGCGTGGGCCAGAACTCCTTGGGCGAGCTCGTGCGCTCCCACCTGGGACCGGCCGGCGATTGCGCCATCACGTCGCTCACGGATCGCCGTTTCGACCCCACAATTCTTGGGCTGGACGTGATCCCCGAGGAGATCGGCGACCCCGAACTCGGCGACAAGGTGGTCAAGTCCGGGCGCACCAGCGGGGTCACGTACGGCGTGGTCCGGCGCGTGGACGTGCTCACCAAGATTGATTACGGCGAGGGGTACGGCGAGCAGAACATCGGCGGTTTCGAGATCGGCCCCGATCCCTCCCGCGACGAGGCCATGGAACTGAGCGAGGGCGGTGATTCCGGTGCGGTCTGGATGTTCCGCAGCGGCAACGGCCGCACCTCCCGCGTGATGGCCGGCCTGCATTTCGCGGGTGATGCCGGCGGCGGCGCGGAATCCGCGATCGCGTGCCTGCCCGCGTCGGTCTTCGAGAAGCTCGACATCAGCCTGAGCCCCACCACGTACGAAACGGTCCGCGCGGAGGCAGCCGCCGCCCCGGGCCACGGTTACGATGCGGGCTTCCTGGGCGACGACGTCGCTCTGCCCACCCTGAGCGCCGAGCTCGCCAAAGACGTCGCACCGGTTAAGGACGGTGGCGAGGTGGTTCACCACACCCACTTCTCGCTGACCATGAGTGCCTCCCGCCGATTGGCCCGCTGGGTTGCGTGGAACATCGACGGGGAATCGCTCAAGAAGCTCTCCCGCAGCTCCATCAAATTCCAGCTGGACCCACAGATCGAGGCCGAGCACCAGATGGGCGACGAGGTCTACAAGGCCAACGACCTGGACCGCGGGCACCTTGCCCGCCGCGCGGATCTCACCTGGGGCCCCCGAGCGGAGGCGCAACAGGCCAACGAGGATTCGTTCTACTTCACGAACATCTCCCCGCAGATCAACAGCTTCAACCAGTCCTCGCGCGGTGGTCTGTGGGGTCGTCTTGAGGACGCCGTCTACGACGAGGTCGAGGTGGACCGACTGCGGCTGAGCGTGTTCGGCGGTCCCGTCTTCCACGACGACGACCGCGAATACCGCGGCGTGCGGATTCCCCGGGAGTTCTGGAAGGTGCTGGCCTACACGACCGATGGACAGCTCACCGCCAAGGCATTCCTGCTGACCCAGAACCTGGATCAGCTGGAGACCCTGGACCTGCAGGAATTCAAGACCTACCAGGTGACGCTGGATGAGCTGAGCGAGCGCACGGGTGTGCAGTTCGCTCCCGCCCTCGCTGAGCAGCCGGTTCCCGAGGGCCTCACTGAGCCGCGGGTGGTGGAGACTTCGGGCGACGTCGCGTGGTGACTGTCGACCTGGGATGGTGACCGGGCGGCGTCGTCGGCCTGTTCCGCGTGGGAAAGCCGCGCGGAACAGGAGGCGGCGCGCCCACGCATCCGAGGGCGGCCCAAGTCAAGTAATTGTCACGGTTCTACATGCGAGGACGCACTTCTCAACAAATATTGAGTGAGCCTGCCAGGGGGTTTTGGATGGAGCCAACTCATCTTCTTTCCGGCAGGAGCTTCCGTGCGGACACTCATCTTGCTCGCCCTCGTGGGATTCGGGGCGCAGCTCGTGGACGGGTCGCTGGGCATGGCCTACGGCGTGACCTCTTCCACGCTGCTCCTGGCCGTGGGCTTGGCGCCCGCGACGGTCTCGGCCACCGTGCACCTGGCCGAGGTGGGCACCACGCTCGCCTCGGGTGCGGCGCACTGGAAATTCGGCAACATCGACTGGCGCGTGGTCGGCTTCATGGCGGTTCCCGGTGGCATCGCGGCGTTCTTCGGGGCGCACGTGCTGACGCTGTCCGGCGCCGCCGCGGCACCGGTGATGTCCATGGTGCTGCTGGCCCTGGGCATTTTTGTGGTGTGGCGGTTCCTGACCATCCCTGACCGCCGCCCGGACTTCAAGGGCAAGGTCCCCGGCTTCCTGCTGATCCCGCTCGCCACGGTCGCGGGTTTCATGGACGCCATCGGCGGTGGCGGTTGGGGTCCGGTGGGCACGCCCACGCTGCTGGCCTCGGGGAAGATCGCTCCGCGCAAGGTCATCGGCTCGATCGACACATCCGAGTTCGTGGTGAGCCTGGGCGCCTCTGCCGGATTCCTGTTGGCGCTGGGTAGCCAAGGCATCGACTTCGGTTTCGTGGCCGCGCTGCTCATCGGAGGCGTACTGGCAGCACCGATCGCCGCGTACCTCGTCCGCCTGCTCGCCCCGCGCGTGCTCGCGATCGCCGCCGGCGGCCTGATCATCTTCACGAACATTCGCACCCTCTTGGGGCTCGACGCCGTGCAGTCCGTCCTCCCCGGGGCCGGTGCCTATTACGCGATCTTGGGCGCGCTGGCAGCACTGTGGATCGCCGGCATGGTGTGGGTGGTCCGCCGCGAACTGGCCGACCGCAAGGCAGAACGGTCCCCCGACGAGCCCGAGAAGGTGCTGGTCAACCAGTAGGACCGACGACGCCGCTCGGTCGGCTCATCACCGGCCGGCACCGCAGTGGGGCGGCGGGGCGGCGGGGCGGTCACTATCGGCCGCCCTACTGCGCTTCTTCCCGACGGTCCGGCTACAGCGTGAGGCCAAATCCGTAGCTGTACAGATTTCCGTCCCGGTCCCGGTAGGCGTACTCGTCGCCCAAGAATTTGCCCGGAACGTCGCGCGGTGAATCGGCAATGGCTTGCGCGGAGACCGGCAGGGTCATGGGCAGGCGACCGGCAGGGCCGCCATCTTCTCCGGACAGCGAGCGCAG
>JAFAAV010000031.1 GCA_023426375.1 Actinomycetes bacterium
GTGGTCTAGGCTCGCAGTGTGCGAGTAGACATTCTGAGCAAAGAGTTCCCACCCAACATCTACGGTGGAGCGGGGGTGCACGTGGCCGAGCTCTCCCGAGTCCTCGCACCACTGGTGGACCTGAACGTGCGGTGCTTCGGTGACCCGCGCGACGCCGACTTCCACGGAGCCAACGTCAAGGCCTATCCGGTGCCGGGCGAACTGTCCTCGGCCAATGCCGCGATCCAGACCTTGGGCGTCGACCTGGCCATGGTCGGTGACATCGAGGGTGCGGATGTCGTTCACTCGCACACCTGGTACGCCAACATGGGCGGACACCTGTCCTCCCTGATGTACGACATTCCCCATGTGCTCTCCGCCCACTCCTTGGAGCCGCTGCGCCCGTGGAAGGCCGAACAGCTCGGCGGCGGCTACCGCGTCTCGTCCTTCGCGGAGAAAACCGCCTACGAGGCTGCCGCCGCAATCATCGCTGTGTCCGACGGCATGCGCGAAGACATCCTGCGCTCCTACCCCAACGTGGACCCGGCCCGTGTACGCACCGTGCACAACGGCATCGACGTGTCCCAGTGGGACCACGACCCCAACACCGATGTGCTGGGGGAGTACGGTATTGACCCCGAACGCCCCTCCGTGGTGTTCGTCGGCCGCGTGACCCGCCAGAAGGGCGTGCCCTACCTCTTGCGCGCCGCCCTGCAACTGCCGCCCGAGGTGCAACTCATCCTGTGCGCCGGCGCCGCCGACACCCCCGCGCTCGCCGCCGAGGTCAACGAGCTCATTGACGAGCTCAAGGCCAAGCGCACCGGAGTGGTGCTCATCGAGAAGATGCTGCCGCGCCGCGAGATCATCCAGATCCTGTCCCACGCCACCGCGTTCGCGTGCCCGTCAGTGTACGAACCCCTGGGCATCGTGAACCTCGAGGCCATGGCCTGCGGCTCCGCCGTGGTCGCCTCCGCCACCGGTGGCATCCCCGAGGTCGTCGTGGACGGCGAGACCGGCCGCCTGGTTCCCATCGAGCAGGTCACCGACGGTACGGGCACCCCGCTGGACCCGCAGAAGTTCGTGGACGACTTCGCCGCGGCACTGATCGACGTGGTCAGCGATCCGGAACGCGCACGCCAGATGGGCATCGCCGGACGCCAGCGTGCCCAAGAGCACTTCTCGTGGGAGACCATCGCCGAGCGGACCCTGGAGGTCTACCGCTCCGTGCTGTGATCCTCCGGCTTGGCGGACAAGTGCTTCTCCAGACTGTCCACCAAGTGAGTGAGTGACTCGGTCAACTGCTGGCGCTCCTGCTCCGTCCAGTCGGCCAACATACTGTCGAAAGCCGCGCACGCAGCTGCGCGGCTTTCTTCATGCAACACCTGCCCAGCTTCCGTCACTGAAACGACGATGGCCCGCCGATCATCTGGGGCCGGCGTTCGCTGGACCAGACCCAGCTTCTCGAGCCTGCCCACCTGAGTGGTCATGGTGGATCGATCGACGGACTGCCATGTGGCCAGCTCTGACATGCGCGCCGGCCCGAACTCGCTCACCCGGTCCACGAGCCACATGTCCGTGGGGGAGAGCTTCACGTTCTGCCCGGCCAGCGCTCGTCTCATGCGGGAGCGCGAGGTGAGTCTGCCCAGCGCAGACATCATCTGAGCCATGACCGTGACTGTGTCGTTTCTCTCAGCCCTCATATGATCACCCTGCTTGTTGCTGCGGAAAGTAGTTGGTACAGTCAAACTATAACGATTTGAGCGATCCAACAATTACAGGAGGAAATGTGTCCGAGCCCGTTCAGGCCCCGCAGATCAGCACCGACGTGAAGTACGAGACCATTGCCCGCTACAACGACTACGTCGAGGCGCAGGCTCTCGTGGATCAGCTCTCCGACAAGGAATTCGATGTCTCCACCGTCAAGATCGTGGGCGAAGGTCTGCGTTCCGAGGAGTTCGTCACCGGTCGCATGACCAAGGGCCGCGCAGCCCTGGCCGGCCTGGGTTCCGGCGCATGGTTCGGCCTGTTCATCGGTATCCTCTTCGGCTTGTTCGCACCGGGCTTCGGTCTGCTGTCGATCATCCTGTGGTCCGTGGTCATCGGTGCCATCTGGGGTGCGATCTTCGGTTTCGTCGCCCACCTGGCCACCGGCGGCAAGCGCGACTTCAAGTCCCTCAAGACCATGGCCGCAGACACTTACCTGGTCCAGGTGCAGGCTTCCCGCGCCAACGAAGCCATGCAGGTCCTCGGCCGCTGATTAATTGGGCCTCACGCTCAAGCGCAATTACTGAATACAACGACGCCGGGTGGTCACCTTTGTGAGGTGACCACCCGGCGTCGGCGTTTGAGATGCCGGTGAAACTAGGCCCAGCGGTTCACGGCTTTGCGTTCGACCATTCCGAGAATGGCATCCGTGATCTTGCCGATCACGGCCAACAGGATGATCGCCAGAAGCAGCCGATCCGTTCGACCGTTGTTCTGCGAATCAGTCAGCAGGAAGCCCAGGCCCATGGAGCTGGCGATCAGCTCGGCGGCCACCAGGAACAACCAGGCTTGTGCGAGGGCCAGACGGAGACCCGAGAACACGGACGGAACCACCGCGGGCAACTGAATGGTGGTCAGCAGCTTGAGTCCTGACAGGCCGAACGCGCGGCCGGCTTCCACCAGGTTCTTGTCCACGTGTCGCAGGGCCATGTAGACGGTGGTGAAGATCGGGAAGAACGCGCCGATCGCGATCAGCGTGACCTTGGAGTCCTCGCCGATCTTCATCCAGAGGATCAGCAACGGTACCCAGGCCAGGCTGGGAACCGCGCGGAACGCCCCGATGGTGGGCGTGAGCAGCGCATCCGCCCACTTGGACAGGCCCACGAGCGAGCCGAAGGTCAGACCCAGTACAGCACCGATGGCGAAGCCCAACAGAACGCGCTGCACGGAGATGCCCACGTGGGTCCAGAGTTCACCGCGCTGGGCGAGATCGATACCGGCCTCGACCACCGAACCCGGTGACGGAAGTTGAACGGGGGAGAAGATCCCCAGCACGCTGGTGGACAGCCACCACAGCAGCAGTAATACCAGTGGAACGATGGCACCCAGGGCTGCGCGTTTCGCCCCGATGCCGCGGCGCTGGGGACCGGCGACGCGAGGCTGCAGAGCGGCGTCGTCCTTCGTGGTGGTGTCGGTCGAATTCTTGGGTGCGGGAGTGTTTACCGAGGTGCTCATGCGTCAGCCTTGATGGTGGAAGGGTCGGCCTTCTCGATGAAGGAGGCGTCAATGATGGTGTTGAGGGCCTCGTCCACCTGGGACTGGTCGGAGACGTCACCGGATTCCACCAGGTACGGACCCACGCGGCGGAGGACCTCCAGCTGGGCATCGCCCGGAACCGGATCGACGTCCAAGTTGGATCGCTCGGCAATGACCTTGCGGGCGACCGACTCATCCAGACCGGCGACCTCGGCGAGGATCTTCACGGTTTCGTCCACGTTGTCTGCGGCCCATTCGCGGGCGTACTCGTACGCGTCAACCACGGTCTGGGCGACCTCCGGCTGCTCTTCCAAGAAGGACTCCGTGGCGTTCAGGAATCCGTAGGTGTTGAACTCCAGGTTGCGGAAGAAGAGCTCGGCGCCCTTCTCTTCGGCACCGGCCATGATCGGGTCCAGTCCGCTCCATGCATCCACGGAACCGTTCTCCATGGCGGAGCGGCCGTCCGCGTGCTGCAGGTTCTGAACGGTGACCTCGCTGGGGTCCACACCTGCGTCCTGCAGGGCCTGAAGCAGGAAGAAGTACGGGTCGGTGCCCTTGGTTGCCGCCACGGACTTGCCCTTGAGATCTGCGACCTCGGTGATCTCGGAATCCCCGGGGACCACGAGCGCGGCCCACTCCGGACGACTGTAGAGCGAGACCACCTTGATGGGGGAGTTGTTGGAACGAGCCAACAGGGCAGCCGATCCGGCGGTGGATCCCACATGGATAGCTTCCGCACGCAGGTTCTCGTTGGCCTTGTTGGAGCCGGCCGACTGGACCCAGTTCACGGTGACGTTCTGGTCCTTCAACGTCTCCTCGAGCCAGCCCTTTTCCTTGATCACCAGGCTCAACGGGTTGTACGTGGCGAAGTCGATGTTGAGGGTAAAGGCCTCTCCGTCCCCGCCGCCCTGGCTCGGAATGTTCTCGCCGCCGGAGCCTTCACCGGCGCATGCGCTCAGAAAACCGGAGAGCGTCACGGCACCCAGGCCCAAGGCCCCCGCTCTCAGAACGGAACGGCGAGACGGCGTGTTTTTGGACGGATTCATGGTGGGACCTCCAGGGGATCGTGTGCAGTGTGAGTAGGCCGGTCGAGAGACTCGGGGCCCGAAAACTGGGTGTGGGGTAGCCCGAAATGGGCGGGGTGTGGCGTTAGTGGCGGTGGGTGTCGACGCCCAGGCCGGAGAGCAGCGTCAGGCGCATTCGGCCCAGTTGTTCGTCGCTGCGATTACGCGGGCGGTCGCCGGGCACGGTGAAGACGTGCGCGATCGACGCCGCCGTCTCGCGGGGTTTGCGGCCCAGCACCACGATGCGGTCGGCCAGTTGGAGGGCTTCATCCACGTCGTGGGTCACGAGCAACACCGTGGTGGGGTGGGCTTCGTGGACCTGCAGGAGGAGATCCTGCATCTTCAAACGAGTGAGGGCGTCGAGGGCACCGAAGGGTTCATCGAGGAGCAGCACACCTGGGCGGCGGGCCAGTGCCCGGGCCAGGGAGGTGCGCTGCGCCATGCCTCCGGACACCTCACGCGGGCGCAAATGAGCGAAGTCAGCGAGTTCTACCAGCTCCAAGAGCCGTTCGACGCGTTCCTGTCCCTCTGCCTTGGGAGTGCCCTGCGGCAAGCCGAGCGCCACGTTCTTGTGGATGTTCTGCCAGGGGAGTAGGCGCGGTTCTTGGAAGGCGACGGCGCAGCGATCATCGATGCCGTTCACGGGGGTGCCGTCGATCAGCACGGTTCCCTGGGTGGGAGCGTCCAGACCTGATGCTGCGCGCAACAGCGTGGACTTACCGGAGCCGCTGGGGCCGAGAATGGCGAGGACCTCACCGGGGACGACGTCCAGGGTGATGTCTTTGAGCACCACGTGCGGTTCGTTGCCGTTCTTGCCCGGGAAGGCCCGGCAGACATTGTCGAAACGCACGGACAGCGCTTGCGAGGTTTTGCTCTGCGCGCTGGTTTGACGTTGTCCGGAGCCTGTGTCTGTGGCGGTTTCTTCCGCGCGAACGGACGTGCTGGCATCGAGAGACATGGTGTAATCACTCCATCGGTCCTGGCGGTAGCACCTTGCACGAAGCCGGTTGCTGCGGCGTCACAGATCCAGGTCTCTCGGCCGCTCGGGATGGTCGCTCAAAACTAACGCGGGAGTGTGGCGCGCACCAAATTGCCCGAAATATGACCGGTCATGGAGTGAGTTTTTGAGTCTCCGGAGGCGGTTGTTCGCCTCTTTGGACGGTTACTTCACTGCCCGCAGCGTGGACCCCTCCTGCTCCACGTTGACCCCCATGGAGTACGTGAGGTGACCACCCAGGAAGCCACCCACTGACATGACACCCAGTCCGGCCAAGCCCAGCAGCTTGCCGGGAGTGTGGTGTCCGGTCACGCGCGCAAGAAGCGAGCCGGAGTACAGCAAGACGGTCACGTCCATGGTCGCGGCGTGGACGAATCCCACGCGACTGGTCGCGCCCTCAGTGGTCTGCCAGTCGTGAAGTCCTGTGGCCGCCGTAGGGATTGCACTGAGCACACCAACGCCCACCAGGATGGCTGATGCGTCCTCTAGCTCCTCGCCACCCAAGACATCCAAGAGTGCCGACATGCTCCACGCGCCGATGGGGATATCGGTCAGCATCGGATGCAACGGATGGCCCAGGAAATCCCCGCTCAGAACCTTGCTCACCATCGGTTGTTTCATGATGGGGCCGGCATTTTCTTTGGCGAAGGCGATGACGGAGTCCAGCGAGTTCGTCTGTTCGATCCGGTCGGTGAGCTGCTGCAATGCTTTGATCACGGGGTGCCTCCTGGGCGTTCCATTCTCGACACCGCGAGGCCGGGACGCTGGAAGCGCACGGTGCCTTGGGTCACTTGATCGGCCGTGAACTCACTCTAAGCCTGCTGAGGAAACTTGGGTAGGGGCAGCGAAAAGCCGACGACGCCGCGCTGGTATGCACTGGTCCCCGTTAGTTGGACTGGTTTTTAGATGGTAGTGGTCGTGCGGTGTTGGAGGGCATGATTCCGATATTGGTTCGGGGTCATGCCCTTCAGCCGTTCTTGGATGCGCTCGTTGTTGTACCAGGTGATGTAGTCCTCGATCTCTGCTTCAAGTTCGCTCCGGGTTGCGGGCATCCCGTCGAGGAACAGCTCGGATTTGAGGTGCCCGAAGAAGTTCTCGGCCAGCGAGTTGTCATAGCAGTTTCCCTTCCGAGACATCGATTGGGTCGCATGGTTGGCAGCCAAGATCGTTCTCCAGGAGAGGTGCTGGTAGTGGAAACCTTGGTCGGTATGCACGATCAGTTCACCGGTGTCGTGCCGGGTGGCCATGGCCTTGAGGAGGGACTCATTGGTGAACGCGGTCGTCGGTGCGGTCGAGATCGAGTGAGCGATCACACTGTGGTCGTAGAGATCGATGATCGGAGACAAGTATAAGCGTTGACCGGCTAACTGGAACTGGGTGACGTCGGTGACCCATTTCTGGTCGGGTTTGTTGGCGTGGAAATCACGATCGAGCACGTTGGGCGCGATCCGACCAGCCAGTCCTTGATACGAGCTGTACTTACGCCGTGCCCGCACCCGACAGCGGATACCAAGGACCCGCATCAGCGCCAACACGGTCTTCTTCGCCACCCGGTATCCCAACTTCATCAGCTCATGGTGAATCCGCCGATGCCCGTATCTGCCGCGGGCTTTCTGATTCGCCACCAGAATCTGTTCTTTGACCAGGGCGAACTTGTCCTGCCGGTCTTGGCGGGCCTGGTGATAGAAGAAAGTGGAACGGGCCAGCCCTGAGATTCGCAACAGAACCGGCAGCGGGTAGGTGGCCTTGAGACTGGCAACAGCGCGAGCTTTTACTGATGCTTTTGCTGTGCCCTCAAGGCCCGCAATTTTTTTAGGTATGCCACCTCGGCCTGTAACGCCAGGTTCTGCTCCCGCAATTGCTCCAGTTCGCTGGTAGGAGCCTCATCACTGGTTTTAGGCGGGCGACCTCGAGACTGCGGGCGCAACCCTGCTGCGCCGTGTTTCCGATACTTCAGGACCCAGTCTCGCACCTGTTGTGGTGAGGAAATCTCGTACTCCGCTGCCAAATCCGGTGCAGTCTCACCAGCCAAAAACCGATGCACCACTTCGTGTTTGAGCTCGAGGGAATACGACTTCGAAGAGGGCGCGCTCATAACAGCAAGAGTGCCACGAACCTGCCACCGTTCGAACAGCGCCTTCACAGTCCATACCCGCACACCCAGCCATGAGGCCGTCACATGCGGTCCATAACCCCGAACAAAGTACTCAATCGCCGCCCAGCGTTGCTCCAACGTCAATGGACTTGCCTTACTCATAGAACTGCTCCCCAGAAAGTCGTCGCTGAATTTCTCAGTCCAACTTCTGGGGAGCAGTTCAGGTACCAGCACGACGTCGTCGGCGTCTTCTGGGGTTACTGCAGCGCGTCCTTCAGCGCGTCGATGGCCAGGTGACGAGCCACGTTGGCGGCCTTGGTGTCGCGCAGGCTGTCGAGGAGCAGGAAGTCGTGGACCATGCCGGCGACCCGAACGGACGTGACGTCCACACCGGCTTCGCGGAGCTTGTTGGCGTACTGTTCGCCTTCGTCACGCAGCACGTCGGCCTCGTCGGTGATCACCAAAGTCCTGGGCAAACCCTTCAGATCTTCCAGAGATGCTTGCAGGGGAGAGGCGTACTTCTCGTCGCGCTGCGCGGGATCGGTGGTGTAGGCGTCCCAGAACCACTTCATGCCGTCGCGAGTGAGGTAGTAGCCCTCCTCGAATTGCTGGTACGAGGGCGTCTCGAAATCAGCATTGGTCACCGGGTAGAGCAGCACCTGTGCCTTCAGGTCGATGCCACCGCGATCCTTGTTCATCAACGCGAAGACCGCGGACATGCACCCACCCACGGATTCGCCAGTCACGGCGATTCGGGAGGTGTCCAGGCCGTGCTCCGCGCCGTGCTCGAGAACCCACTGGCCCACGGCGTAGTTCTGTTCGATCTGGGTGGGGTACTTCTTTTCCGGCGCGCGGTCATACACCGGGAAGACGCCCGCCGCACCGGCGCCAACGACCAGCTCACGGAACAACCGGTCGTGGGTCTTCTCATCACCGAAGACCCAGCCCGCGCCGTGAATGTAGAAAACTACCGGCAGCGGTCCTTCGACTCCCTTGGGGCGAATGATGCGGGTGCGCACGGTGCCCCAGGGACCGGCGTCAACGTCCACCCATTCCTCGTCAACCTCCGGACGCTCCACGCCTTCACCGCTTTGCAGGTCAAGCAGGATCTTGCGGCCTTCCTCCGGCGGCACTTCGTAGATGCGGGGGTGCGGATCAGTCTGCTCGCACAGTTCCTTGGCTTCGGGTTCGAGGTAGGGCGTGATGGGGTCGGGCAGGTTGGACACGGTGCTCTCCGTTCTCTTCGAGTGTGTTTCGGATGAGACGTCTGCGATGATCCGGTCGGCCAGTGCGGCCGAGGAGTTGGGGTTTTGGCCGGTGTAGAGATTGCGGTCGATGATCACCTTGGATTTGAGGGGAATCCCGGCCGAGTAGTCCGCCCCCGCTTCCTTGAGGCGGTCCTCCAGGAGCCACTTGGCCTTCCACGCGAACGGGTTGATCCGTTCCTCGGCGTTGGACAGCCCGGTGATTTTGTAGCCATCGAAGGGCCAGCTCCCGTCGGGATTCTTGGCGGCGAGCAAGGCAGCCGGCGCGTGGCACAGCAGGGCCAGTGGGCGGCCGGAGTCCAGCCGCTTGGTCAACAGGGCGCCGGAGGTCTCGTCGACGGCCAGGTCCTCCATGGGCCCGTGACCGCCGGAATAGAAAACGACGTCGTACTCGTCGGGATCCACGTCCGACAGGTTCGCGGGGTGGTCAAGGACCGGCGCCAACCGGTCGAGCTCAGCCCGCATCTTCTTGGCCGTGCCGGGGAGGACACCGCCCTTAAGGCTCAGGCTGAGTTCGTCGACGACGGGTTTCCGGCTGCCCGGCGTGGCTACGGTAACGTCCCACCCGGCGTCGGCGAATTTCTGATAGGGCACCACGAACTCTTCGGCCCAGAAGCCCGTGGGGTGCTCTGTACCGTCTTTCAACGTCCAGACGCGGGCCGCGGAGAGGACTTGCAGAACTTTGATCATGGGTTTCTCTCACTTCTGTTAACGGTGGGTGGTTTCTCGTCGAGGCGCAAGGAATGGTGTGCGGAGTCAGCCGGCGTTGGGCACCGAATATGGGACCGGCGTGTGGAGGGCCAGTTGCCCGTCCGTGACGACATCGAGTCGGATGGTTCGGATGGGTTGAGAGAGCGCAGATGTTTACATTGCTTACATGCAACCTAAAACGCGGAGGGTCGCCTGTCAATACCCCTGATCAGGACTGTCTTGCCGTGAGGACCTCGACGATGGACGCGTGAACTTGCCGAGCGACGTCGTCGTTGGTGGCCCCGGAGAGTTTCTGATCCAGGTACAGGGAAGCGAGCCCGTGAACCAGGCCCCAACCACCGAGGGTGAGTGCGGTCGGGTCCGCAGCGGGGAAAACGCCGACCATGGCGGTTGCCAGGAGTTCGTGGACATCAGCCGCAGCCTGAACGCGATCCGGATCATCAGTAACGCATTCACTGCCGAACATGAGACGGAACAATGCGGGACGGCGCAGTGCGAAGTCCACGTAGGCAACACCGAGGTCGGCGAGTTCGGTCACTGTGGTGGGAATTTCGCGATCCTTGAGGAGGTCGACCTTGAGGTCCCGCAGCCCCTGAGCGGCAAGTGCGGATTCCAGGGCATCGCGATTGGCGAAGTGGCGATACGGGGCTGTGGGGGAGACGCCCGCCTTCTTGGCGACTGCCCGGAGCGAGAAAGGTTCGCCCCGTTCGAGCATCTGCATGGTGGTAGTCAGCAATGTCGCCCGGAGATCACCATGGTGATAACTGGATTTCGAAGATGTTGACATTGCTAACATAGCCTCCTATCGTGATGTAAACACTGCACACATTACCGTACTTGAGACCCGAACTGGGGGAGCGATGCAGACCGTACTCGGAGCCAACGGGCAGATCGCCGAAGAACTGACCCGCGAGCTTTACCGCAACTACACCCAGGACATCCGCTTGGTGAGCAGGCATCCGCGCAAAGTGCACGACACCGATCAGCTGTTCCCGGCAGACTTGACCGATGCACAGGCCACCGAGGCCGCGGTCCAGGGTAGTGAGATCGCCTACCTGACGGTGGGGCTGCCCATGAATTCTGAACTGTGGGAGAAGCAATTTCCGGTCATGATGGCCAACGTCATTGCGGCGTGCCAGAAATACGACACCAAGCTGGTGTTCTTCGACAACACCTACATGTACCCGCGGACCGCGGAGGTACAGACCGAGGAGATGGCCTTCGAGCCGT
>JAFAAV010000131.1 GCA_023426375.1 Actinomycetes bacterium
AGTTGCATGACCTCGGCCGAGCGCTGCTGGTCCAGAGCGGACGTGGGCTCGTCCACCAAGAGCAGCTTGGGTTCGCCCATGAGCGCGCGGGCAATGTTCACGCGCTGTCGCTGACCGCCGGAGAGCTCGTGTGGGCGGCGCCGTCCGGCGTCCTCCGACCCCACCATCTCAAGCAGTTGCCGTGCGCGTTCGCGAGCCTGTCGTTTGGCGGCCCCGCGAGCGCCGCGGATGTGGCTGGTGACGACCAACTGGTCCACGGCCTTGAGCGAGGGAATCAGGTTGGGCTGTTGGAACACGGTGCCCACCTCGTTGCGGCGCAGGCGGGCGCGTTCCTTCTCGGACAGTGTGCCCACGGAGGTTTCCCCGATCAGGATCTCGCCGGAGGTCGGCTTCAGCAGGGTCGAAGCTACGGCCAGCAGCGACGACTTGCCCGAACCCGACGGGCCGGTCAACGCGGTCATGGTGCCCGGAACGGCGGACAGAGACACGTTGTCGAGCGCGGTGATGGTGCGGGGCGCGCCGTCGGGACCCTTGCCGTCCGGATAGGACAGCGTGACGTCGCGAAGCTCGAAAGCGGGTGCCGCCACGGCCCGATCCTGGTCGTTCCAGGGTGCGGTGTGAGTGTTGGTGGTGGTCATATCAGTTACCTCCCAGGGCGATCATGGGGTCGACTTTGGCAACGCGGCGCACGGCGAGCAGAGAACCCACAATGCCCAACAGCAGCACCCCCAGCGCCGGAATGGCGACGGCAGCGAGCGAGAACAGGAACGGAACGGCCGTCACCTGCGTGGCCACGAGCCACCCCATCAGGCCGCCCACCAGGGCACCGATGATCACGCCCAGGCCGACCACCAACGTGGCCTGCACCAGGGAATCGCGCACCAGGTAACCGCGGGAGGCACCCAGGGCACGCAGCACCGCGACGTCGCGCGTGCGCTGAACGGTCCACACGGTGATGAACGAAATCACCACGAGGGCCGAGATCCCGTACAGGAAGGCCTGCATGAGCATGAGCGAACCGTTCTCTGAGGAGTAGGACGGGATGGCCTGGAACGACTCGCGGGTCGTCTGGGTCATGGTGTCGACCCGCTCATCCAGAGTGGTGGCGATCTCGTCCATGTGAGTCGAATCGGTGCCGTCCGCGAACTGGACCATGATCTCTGTACCCACGGTGGCGCTGGGCTGGTGAGCCACCGCGAGGGCGTCCGACTCGGTCAGCCATGCGACGGGCAGGTGACTGTAGAACTCGTCCTGAACGAAACCGACGACCTCGAGATCCTTGCCGCCAATACCCACGGTGTCACCCAGACCGATACCCAGGTCCTCCGTGTAGGACTCGGACAGCACGATCTGGCCGTCCTCGGGTCGGTGCTGGCCGTCGAGCGAATCAACCTTCTGAGCGAACATCGAATCCTCGGGCAGGCCCATCACGGCGCCGGTCGTCACCTTGGAATCCGAACCCACCTGGGTCAGCGTGACCACGAGCGGTTCGGCGTGCTCCACCGCGGGCTCGGCGGTCCAAGCGTCCAGCTGCTCCCGGGTGATCTGCGAGGTGGTGAACGAGGGCATCTCATCCGTGCCCTCGGCCGGACCGAACACGATGCGCTGGGCGTCCAGCGCTTCCAACGCCGCGGTGTTCTGCTTACCCAACCCGTTGGTCAGACCGCTCAACATGATCAGGAGAATGGTGATCAGCGCGACCACCGACGCCACCAGGGCTACGCGCCCCTTGGCGAACACGATGTCTCTCACCGAGACGAACATGGGTACCTCCGGTCCCTTCATGACAGATGTCTTCCATTTCAGGTTCCCGGAAATCCAGGGCCGGGACATCGCGCATCCGAGCGACCTCCCGATGCCGTTGAGTTGAGCGCAGAATCCACCTTTTGATGGATCTGCCGCTCGGGTTCGCCGCGTATGCTGCCCTAGCGAGACCGACGACGACGCCGCGGCGTCGTGTGCGCGACGCAAGACCCCCGACCCGGAACGGAAGGCAGACTCAGGTGGAAACCACATCAACCGCCCGAGTGCTGCGGGTACTACGCCTGGCCTTGCACGTGAGTTTCGCGGGGCTGCTGTTCCTGGGCGTGCTGCGCATGGCCTCGGATCCGCCCATGAAATTCGTGTGGTCTCTGTGCCTGGCGTGCCTGCTGGCGGCGGTTTACCTGGTGGGAACCGTGTGGGAGAACCGGTACGCACACGGACGCAGTGATCGGAACCCCCGGTTCCTGGCCGTTCCGTGGCTCGCCGTGATCTCCGTGCTGTGGGGTGCGCTGGTTTTGATGAGCGCGGACTTCATTTCCGTGGCTTTTCCCCTTTTCTTCCTCTTCTTGTTGTTACTCCCCCGGGCCGTGGCGCTGGTTTGTGTAGTTGCGATGACGGGTGTGGTGATCCTGTCGCAGCGCCTGCACATCGGGGCCGACGAGTTCACGTCCGCCATGGTTTACGGACCTGTGCTGGGCGCGGTGTTCGCGGTGATCATGGCCTCTTCCTATCGAGCCATGTACCAGGACGTGCTGCGGTACCAGCGCACGTTGACGGCACTGGAGAACACCCGGTCGGAATTGGCACGCACCGAACGCGCCGCCGGTCAGGCAACCGAACGAGAGCGTCTGGCCCGCGAAATCCACGACACCCTGGCCCAGGGACTGTCCTCGATCGTGCTAATGTCGCGTGCCGCTCGTTCCTCGTTGTCCGAGGACGACGTGCTGCGCACTGACGAACGGCTGGGCACCATTGAAACCGCAGCGTCCGAGAACCTTGCCGAGGCCCGCAGGTTCGTTCACAACCTTTCGTCTCCCGCCCTGGCGGTTCCGCTCGCTGATGCACTACGCCAACTGTGCGAGAGGACCACACAGCAGGCCCGCGCTCGCGGGGACGAACTCACGGTGACGTTCACCGAGGACGGCACGGGTCAGGCAGACTTCGCTCAGCAGACCGTGCTGCTCCGCGCGGCTCAGACTCTGCTGGCCAACGTTGCTTCCCATGCCCACGCGCGACAAGCTGTGGTCAGCTTGTCCTGGTGGGATCACGACGTGAGCGTGGACGTGGTCGACAACGGCGTGGGGTTCCGTCCTGACCGGCTGCCGCCCCGAGACGCCTCCAACGGTTTCGGCCTGCCCGGTCTGCATGAGCGCGTGACCGCGGCCGGTGGCACAGCCACGATCGAATCCGCCCCGGAAGACGGCACCGCCGTCACCGTGAGGCTCCCCCTGAAACCCCCGCACGTGAGCACTCCCCCCGTTGTGGTGGACCCGTCTGCTGAGACTCCCGAACCACAACACACCCCCGACAACAACCTCCCCGGAGAAACGTCATGAGCACACGAGTCCTACTGGTCGACGATCACCCCGTGGTCCGCGCCGGACTGCGCGCCGTGCTGGAGGGCCTGCCCGACATCACCGTGGTTGCCGAGGCCCGTGATGCCCTGTCCGCTCAGCAACGCTCCCGCCACGAGGACATCGACGTGGTGGTCATGGATATCCAAATGGGTCCCGGCCCCACGGGGATCGACGCCACCCGAGCCATCCGTGCCGCCGGTGGGCCTCCCGTATTGATCCTCACGACCTACGACACGCAGTCGGACATCCT